>VSNH01000195.1 GCA_009774215.1 Lachnospiraceae bacterium | reverse complement strand
AAATTATACCATATAAATGTGAATAACTCTACTGAATTTTTCCAATTTGAACCCTCCCCCTACTGGGCAAAATCAAAAAGTATGCCAAAATCAAAATGTATAAGGCAAAATCGAATTGTATCAAAGACAGCGTTTACATAGACGAGGGCATAAGTGCGACCGACACGAGGCACAGGAGCGGATTCAACCAGATGGTACAGGATGCGCTGGACGGGAAGATCGACCTTATCGTGACCAAGTCGGTGAGCCGGTTCGCGAGGAACACGGTGGACAGCCTCACCACGGTCCGGAAGCTGAAGGAGAAAGGAGTGGAGGTCTATTTCCAGAAGGAGAACATCTACACGCTGGACTCCAAGGGAGAACTGCTCATCACCATCATGTCCTCGCTGGCGCAGGAAGAGTCCCGCTCCGTCTCGGAAAACGTGACATGGGGGAAACGGAAGCGGTTTGCGGACGGCAAGGTCAGCCTGGCCTACAGCTCTTTCCTCGGCTACCGGAAAGGGGAGGACGGGCAGATGGAGATCGTGCCGGAGGAGGCGGAAACGGTGCGGCTCATCTACCGACTGTTTATGCAGGGGCAGACGCCTTACGCCATCGCAAAATACCTGACGGACAGGAACATCCCGACGCCAACGGGAAAGGAGACATGGCGGCACAGGACGGTGGAGAACATCCTTTCCAACGAAAAGTACAAAGGCGACGCCCGCCTGCAGAAGTGCTACACGGTGGACTTCCTTTCCAAGAAGCGCAAGGCGAACGAAGGGGAAGTGCCGCAGTATTACGTGGAGGGCAGCCATGACGCCATCATCGAGCCTGCGGAGTGGCAGCTCGTGCAGATGGAGATACAGCGGAGGAAGAACTTGGGGCGGAGCCATAACTGCTGCAACCCGTTTTCGGCAAAGCTGAAATGCGGGGACTGCGGGGAATACTTCGGCTCCAAGGTCTGGCATTCCAACAGCAAGTACAAGCGGACGGTATGGCAGTGCAACGCTAAGTTCAAAGGCGAGAGCAAATGCGCCACGCCCCATCTGTACGAGCAGCGGATAAAGGAGCTGTTCCTTGAGGCGGCCGGCATCCTGATGGAGAAACGGGAGGAGGTCATCGGGGACTGCAGGGCGGTGATGGAAGCCTTGGCAGACTGTAGTGCCATCGACACAGAGATGGAGGCGGTCAGCAGCGAGATGGAGGTGACCGCGGGGCTGATCCAGAGGCTGGTCGATGAGAACGCCACCCGGAAACTTGACCAGCACGACTACCGCAAAAAGTATGACGGGTATGCCAGCCGGTATGCCGCCCTTGAGAGCCAGGAGGACAGCCTGGAGAAAGAGCGGGAGAGGAAGGAAATACAGTATGACATTTTCAGCGGCTTCCTTGCAGGGCTAAGCGAGACAGTGGAGCTGCCGGTGGATTTCAATGAGAGGTTGTTCCGCAGGCTTGTGGATTACGCAACGGTCTATCCGGACGGCAGGGTGGTATTCACCTTCTGAAATGGCGTGGAAGTCAGCACGAAGATTTAAAGCCGGGAGCGGCCGGGGCATCGGGATTGTACCAGATGCCTCCGGCCGCTTTTTCAGTGCGTGGAAATAGCGTGTATTGTGTATGGAAATTTGAAAAGAATTGAGGTATAATTTTAATGCTGGAATGTCTGGTAAGTTAAAATTGAAAAGGAGTATTGGTATGATATGTGATGGAGTTTTCTGTGAGAACCAAAGAGATATTGTTATAGAAGCACTTAAAATGGCAAAACATAGTGTTGTAATTGCCGTTGCATGGATAAATTTTAACGAATATGGAAGTACCATTAATGAGTTATTGCAGAATGGTGTCAATATTAGGATTGTAGTTAACGATGATGTCAAAAATGCTAAGTATGCAGGACTTATAGGGAATTTACAAAATAATGGGTTACAATATAAGATGATTCATATGCCAAAGAATTCAAATTATATGCATCATAAATTTTGCGTTATTGATAAAACGATGTGCATGATGGGATCATTTAATTGGACAAAGAATGCAAATGAAAATAATTTTGAGGATTTGTCTATTACTCAAACTTCGCACTTGAATAAGTGCCTATGCACCTTGAAAATTCAATCATAACTGGCAATAAAACAGCATGA
>VSNH01000194.1 GCA_009774215.1 Lachnospiraceae bacterium | reverse complement strand
GCCCAGCATGGTATGGGTTTTCAGCTTCGTGTATTCAAGATCGGTCAGCTTTTCGGATTTCCAAAGAAGATCCTGCGGGAGCCTTAACTTTCCGATGTCGTAGAAGAATCCGCACTGGATTAAGAGCATCATATCTTCCTGCGACAGTTTCCACCATGTGCCGAATACGCCGGCGAGCAGGGCAGAATTGAGACAGTGGGCGTGGGTCATGGTTTCCTCCCTCGGCAGCATGTTGTACAGGAAATCGAGGAGCGACTCTCCGGTTTTGGCGCATGCCGCGATTTTCAGATAAATATCATGAAGCTGGCTGGTGCTTTTCCAAACGCCGGTCTCGACGAAGCGGTTCATGAGTTTGACATAGATGGGCATACAGTTGTTGTAGGTGAGCTGGAAGGTTTGAAATTCTTTGCTCAGGCGTACCTTTTCAAAATGGGTGGTGGCAAAGTCAATATCTTCCTTCACGGTGACGCAGATGATGGAGTGGCGTTCCAATTTTTTCAACACCTTTTTATCCACCACAGTGTCCTTCGGAACGATCAGCTCATTCTGGTAGCTGTAGATATCCTCGCCGATTATCATGCCTTCTTCCAGTGTCATGCGGGCTACATCTTTCATTAAGAAAACCTCCGTTTCCGTGGGAAGCGCGTAATGAGCTGCGCAGATTCCCATATGTAGTAGTAAAATACTTTACATGTAAGAATAATATACATATTTAGTATAAAACTTCTGTCCAAGAAGTCAATTGTTTCGCCCGATTTGGCGCAGAATGTATGAAAAACGGTATGGATTGTATAAACCGTGTGAAATATGGTGAGAAAAATATCAGAAAGGCGGATAATATGAGTATTTGCGATACGTGCAGCAACTATCAATACGACGAGGATTACGAGTATTATGTGTGTATGATAGATCTGGATGAGGACGATATGAGCCGGTTTCTGCAGGGCGGCAGCTTTGCATGTTCGTTTTATCAGCGCGATGACGAGTATGCGGTGGTGAGAAAGCAGATGTAATATGGCGCGGGAAATTTTTCTGTCTTATTCAGGGGAAGTGTGGTAAACTGATTGCATGAACTTTTATAAAAACCTCTATATTGGGGATACTGTAAAAAAGCCTGAAAAGGCCATAAGAAAGCTGAAGCGCCATAAAAAGCAGCCGTGGCTTTATGTGATTGTCTATGACAAGGAGACGGACAGGCTTGCGGTGTACCACAGTCTGATGCTTTTACAGTGGTACTACAAGGAAAATCCGCCCGCCTGTATTGTCGGTCTGGCAAACGGCCGTGAGGAGGCTTTTGAGGTGATAGAACGGATTGCGAAGGAATCGCTTGACTCCATTGGTCAAGTGCGGCTTGTAACGTATCTTTCCGGGATTGACCCGGAGAACTTTCAAAAAAGGGAACCCGGGACTGTGGAGAACCTGAAACCGGACACTTGGAGATGAAATGCTACATATTTTGCTGCTGATTTTAAAGATTATAGGGATTGTGCTTCTGTGCATTCTGGGTCTGCTGCTTCTGGGAATTGCCTGCGCGCTCTTTGTGCCGGTCCGCTATCGGATTGAGGCGGTGCGGAAAGAGGGGGCGGAGGAGCCGCCCGTCACTGTCACGGTGAAAGTCACCTGGCTTTTGCATTTCATCAATGTGCTGGTTCGTTTTAACGGGAGTCTGTCTGCGCGGATTCGTCTTTTGTTTATCACGGTTTTCCGGCTGCCGAAAAAGGAAAAGCGCGGCGGCAAGGAAAAGGCGGGTGAGACGGAGAGCGGGAGGGACAGAGAGAAGCGCAGGAAAGGAAAAGCTGCGGAGCCGGCGAAGAGCGAAGGGACAGCCGCGAAGGATATAACATTTGCCGCAGATGTGAAGGCGGAAAGCAAAAAAGGCGAAGAAGAGACAGAAAGAAGACAAAATTTCGAAGAATCGCGGCAGGATAAGGAAATAACGGCCACGGTCATGACAGAGGGCGATGAAAAGGAGACCGCGAAGGCGGACGATCGGGAAGGCGTCGAGGAATTCGACAAAAAGCCCGGATTGTTGGATAAGCTGCGCGTGATTCCGGAGATTCTGCGAAGCATTTTGGCTAAAATTAAGGACATCTTTGAAAATATACAGTACACAATCCAAAATATCTGTGATAAAATAAGATCTGTATTGGATAATATAGTGTATTACAGGGATGTGAT
>VSNH01000193.1 GCA_009774215.1 Lachnospiraceae bacterium | reverse complement strand
GATTCTCGATGAGGCGACCTCCAGCATAGACACAAAGACGGAACTGCTGGTGCAGGAAGGCATAGAGCATCTGCTGGCCGGCAGAACGTCCTTTGTCATCGCCCACAGACTGTCCACGATTCGAAAGGCAGACCGGATTTTTGTGGTGGATGACGGAAAGATTTTGGAGGAGGGCAATGCGGAGGAACTGATGGAAAAGAAGGGGCTGTACTATCAGCTCTATATGGCGCAGTTCAAGGCCAAATAATATAATGTAAAATTACACAAAGAAAACCGTCTATTTTTGACAATGTGCCGTTTTTTCCCGAATAAGGTTGACAATAACTTCATTTACTTTATAATTTAGGTTAATTACTTAAATTGTGAGTTAAACGGTGGTGGGAGATATGGCAAAAGCGGTAAAGATGGCGGATATTGCGAAGGTGATGGGGGTCAGCACGGTGACAGTATCCAAGGCGTTGTCGGATCAGAAGGGCGTCAGCGAGGAGCTTCGCATCAAAATTAAGAAAAAGGCAGAGGAGATGGGCTATCAGTCGTCCTCCGCCAGATATAAAGAGCGCTCCGGGAACGACGTAAGCTATACCTTCGGCGTGGTCGTTTCGGATCGGTTTCTCGCAAAGTACGAGTCTTTTTACTGGAATCTGTATCAGGAGGTGGCTACGGCGGCAGTACAGAAAGGATGTTTCACGATGCTGGAGGTACTGCGGGCGGAGGACGAGGACAGGCTTGTTATGCCGAGGCTTCTCAAGGAGAGAAAGACGGAGGGGTTGATTATCATAGGCAGGCTGAATAAGGCTTACATGGATAAGCTGATAGAGCAGGTGGAACAGCCGTTTATTCTTCTGGATTTTGTCGACCGGAACGGCGTCTATGATTCGGTGGTTTCCAACAGCTACCTGGGCATGTATCGGATGACCAACTATCTGTTTGACATGGGACATGAGAAGATAGCCTTTGTGGGAAATGTGCACTATACGGATTCCATCACGGATCGTTTTTTTGGATATTTGAAGTCCTTGAGTGAGCACGGTCAGGAGCTGAGGAGAGACTGGGTGTTGGACGACAGGAATCAGGAGACGGGACGCTCGGACGTGGGATTCTCGTGGAAACTGCCGGAGGACATGCCGACCGCTTTTGTCTGCAACAACGACGTGGCGGCGGCCAATCTGGTCAGTGAGCTGGAGCAGCGGGGCTTGCGGGTGCCACAGGATATTTCCGTGGTGGGGTATGACAACTATCAGCCGCCGGGACTGTGCGACGTTAGGATTACCACCTATGAGGTGAATATGCCGGAGATGGCGAAGCAGACCGTGAAGAATTTGATCCGCAAGATTTCAGGGGAGCCTTACAGGAAGGGCGTCATTATTGTGGATAGCAGGATTGTATATAAGGAAAGTGTAAATGAAATGCACCGTGATGACCGTTCATCTTAGGACTTTGCACTTACTGCAAAGTCCGTGAAAATGTGTAAATTGAGTCAATAAGGAATCTGGTCTACGCTCCGCTCCGGTCGTTGCCAGGCGATTTGGAGTGGCAGATTCTGTAACCGGGAAGCCGAAGGCTGAGCGGTTATGCATCATGTGTGATGCGCCTCTCTGTATGCCTGGGGTGTGGAGCCGTATTCCTTTTTAAACAGGTGAATAAAGTGGTTCGTGTTTTCGCAGCCGATATCCAGTGCGATTTCATGAACCTTTTTTTCTGTGGAGAGAAGCAGGTTTTCAGCGGCTTCCATCCTTTTTTTATTTAGGTATCTGATGGGCGGCATCCCGAAGACGGCGGAAAATTCATGGCAGATTCGGTATTTGCTCATATGACAGTACCGTTCCATATCCTCCAGCTTCAGAGGCCGTTCCAGATGATGATCGATATAATGCTTCAGTTCCCGCAGATAGGGGGCGCACTTTTTCTGTCCGTCCTCCGGATCATGCGAGTCGAGCGTCCCGGCGAAAAGCTCTGCCAGAATAGCGGTTATAAGGCCGGCATCCCGCAGCTTGTCGGGCAAAGAGGCACCGGTTTCGCCGGAGAGAAGCAGCTTTAGGTTCCGAAGCACGGAAGAATGTTGGTCGAGCTGCGCAAGCAGGAATCCGTCGAAGGAAACCAGACTCTCGTAGACGGGAAAAAGCCCCCCCCCAAACGAATGTGGGTGTGAGGGGCCGGGGGGGGGGTGGGCAGGGAGGGGGGG
>VSNH01000192.1 GCA_009774215.1 Lachnospiraceae bacterium | reverse complement strand
GTCAGAGGGAGAGGGGTTAGGAGAAAGGATAGGAATGGAATGGGTACTTTGTAAATCCGTATTTCTTTTTTCTTTTGTTGGTAAGTCAGTCTTTGGTATATCTTTATTTAATTGCATTGGTTTTTCCAACGTAGGTTTTTCCTGCGTTGGATTATCCAATGTTGGATTTTCCAATGTAGGTAAATCCGGCGTAGGTTCTGTATGGGGCTGCTCATAGATCACATAATCGGCTCCCCGCAAGCGTCCCTTTTCGTCGCGCTCCCGTGAACGGACGATATACCCGGCGCGTTCCAGTTCCTTTATGGCTTCCCGGATAGCGTCTATCTTCTCCCGGTTGATCTGTGACAGCCCCGCAAGGGTGTAGTCCCAATCTTCGGGCAGGGAAAGCATTTGCGACAAAAGCCCCTTTGCCTTTAATGTCAGTTCCTTGTTGCGTAAATGGTGGTTGCTCATAACGGTATAGCCCTTGTTGCGCTCCACTCGGAAAACTGCCATAGCTTCATCACTCCTTTGGTTGTGGATTTGTTACGCGATAGAACGCCATTTTGCCGGGGTTAGGTATAAATCCCTGTCCCCGGCAAAAGTGCGCCCGCAAAGCCGCATATAGCAAGGCTCTTTTCGCCCCTACTGCGTAACATGAGGGCATAAAAAAAGCGGCGTTCCTGTTCTCCCGTGTTGGGATAGAGAAACGCCGCGTATGCGTCGTATTCAGTTTTCATTTATTCTTTCTCAATGCTGTGTGCTGGTGGCTGGGCTGGCAGGGTTCCGGGCGGCATATCACTGCTCTTTCCCTCAAAAGTAGTAAATTGGTAGTAAATTCAGCTTGAAATCCTGCTTGTATGCCCATAAATCAAGGCTTTTTTGAGACAATCAACCATTTTATTTTAAAATATTTCATTTATCAACATCCTGCCCCATGAAAAAAACTCACTCCGATCTGCTTCATCCAGAACCGAAGTGAGTTTTCGTCTGTCTTACATATTCTATACTTTTACATACAAAAAGTACCGACTCTTACGCATTCACAATCTGCCCAAAATCAGGCTTTAAGGAAGCGCCGCCGATCAGGCCGCCGTCGATGTCGGGCTTTGCAAGAAGCTCAGCCGCATTGGATGCGTTCATGGAGCCGCCGTACTGAATGCGCACCGCCTCCGCGGTAGCCGCATCGTACATCTCCGCGATGCAGTCGCGGATGCCCTTGCAGACTTCCTGTGCCTGGTCGGAAGTAGCGGTCTTGCCGGTTCCGATTGCCCAGATGGGCTCATATGCAATCACCATGCCCTTCACCTGGTCAGCAGTCACGCCTGCCAGATCGGACTTGATCTGCAGTCTGATCCAGTCCATGGTCACGTCCATCTCTCTCTGTTCCAAGGACTCGCCGCAGCAGAGGATCGGCACAAGACCTGCCTCCAGAGCCTTAAGCACTTTCTTGTTCAGGAAAGCGTCATCCTCCTTGAAGTACTCTCTTCTCTCGGAGTGGCCGATGATCACATACTCCACACCCGCGTCTTTTAACATGGGAGCGGAAATCTCGCCCGTATACGCACCCTTATCCTCAATATAGAAATTCTCGGCGCCCACATGCACGTTGGTGCCCTTCACAGCCTCAGCCACAGGTACAATATCGATCGCGGGCACGCAGTAAACCACGTCAACCGCATCGTTCACTACCAGATCCTTTAATGTCTCACAAAGCTTAACTGCCTCGCTGGGAGTCATGTTCATCTTCCAGTTTCCGGCGATAATTCTTCTTCTAGCCATTGTTGTAATCTCCTTCTATCTTATAATTTATATTCACTCCGCAGAGCCTCGAAATTGCTGCGCATTTTTTCTTGCCCGATCCTCCGAGCCTCGAAATTGCTGCGCAATTCCTCGGGTGCGTTGCACCCTCAAACGACCAAATCCGAAAGAGACTTTGTGCAAGCACCGCCTCTCTCTTCTTTGGTCATTCTCGCTCTGCTCATCGCATCATTTGTCGTCCGCAGCTACCACACCCGGAAGCTCCTTGCCCTCCAGGAACTCAAGGGAAGCGCCGCCGCCTGTGGAAATGTGGGACATCTTATCTGCAAAACCGAGCTGATTGCATGCCGCCGCGGAATCGCCGCCGCCGATGATGGTGGTAGCGTCCGTCTCAGCCAGCGCCTTCGCAACGGCGATGGTACCCTTGGCCAAGGTCGGGTTCTCGAACACGCCCATAGGGCCGTTCCACACAACGGTCTTCGCAGACTTCACAGCGTTTGCGAAAAGCTCCTGTGTC
>VSNH01000191.1 GCA_009774215.1 Lachnospiraceae bacterium | reverse complement strand
GCGACAGGTGCATCCTGCAACTGCGGGGCCTGCCGCCGTTCTATTCCAAAAAGTACGATTTGTCGTAGGCGTTCGTAACCTGGACGATATAGCGCCTTATGTCGAATTGCTCAAACAGCATGATTTTGTTTTTCGCGGAGAAGATGTTGCGGGACAGCTGCTGTTTGTAATGGGTGATTCTGAAAAGGACACCCGTACACACCACATCCATGTGGTCAGATGGAACGGAGCTGAATGGAACAACTATATCAATTTTCGGGATTATTTGAACCGCTTTCCTGATAAAGCAATAGAGTACGATGCCTGTAAGAAAAAGTTGGCGGCGCAATTTGCAGATGACCGAGGGAGCTATACCACAGGCAAGCAGGAACTGATAGGCCGCTTGCTGAAAGAGGCTCATGCGTGGAAGTCTGGGACATAGTGTTGCAGACGAAATTATGAAACGGAGGAATGATTATGTTCGAAAAGAAAGAAAAAAGATTCAACGTAAAAGAAGCGGAAAGCTACAGTGGAAGCGGAACCATCCGGATTATCGTTGATACAAAGACAGGCGTTAATTACATTATGACAGAAGGCGTTGGCGGTTCGTCTATCACACCCTTGCTCGACAGCAATGGGAACGTGGTGATTGATAACTGACTTTTTATCGAGGGGGAGGCAAAATGAAAATCAGATTGGTAAGACCTACGGAACAATTAAAGGAACAGGCAATCAATTTCAGACAAGAATTTTTTGACAACCACGAGATGGTAATTAACGGAAGCGAATTGCTTGATAAGACAGATCAGTACGAGGATTGGCTGAAGGCTGTGGCCGCTAATACAAGGATTGAAACGGTAAATGCCAACTGGGTGGTCACAGACACTTTTTTTGCTGTGGATGAAAAAGACCAGATAATTGGAATTATAGATTTGAGACATACACTGAATGACTTTTTGAAGAATTTAGGGAATTGTGGTTACAGCGTTCGTCCTTCCGAGCGGAGGAAGGGATATGCAACAGAAATGCTCCGTTTGCTGCTGCCGATTGCGAAGGATGCAGGAATGAAAGAGCTGCATTTGTCTGTTGAACGTGATAATGAAGCCTCTATTAAAACCATCATGCGAAATGGCGGAAAATACGAGCGGAGCTTTGAGTTTGAGGGTGAACAAGCGGATATATACAAAATCAGTTTATAAACTCCGATTCAACAAACGTCATTTGAAAAGGGTAACTATATGAGAAGAACTATAAAATGCAATACAATCCATTTGTGCATCGCAGTATTCACATTTTGTCTGCTTGTAAGGTTTGCTGAGTATTTTCTGATTAAAACAGACCAAACGGCCATTGGAGAAAATGTGCTCCATAAAGCTGTTGGAATTATCATATTGGCGTTAGCATTGAAAAGGGCCAACCTTTCATGGAGCGATATTGGATTTCAAAGGAACGGCTTTGTAAGCGGTATTCTGAAAGGTCTGTTATTGGGAAGCGCCTGCTTTGCTGTTTCATATGGGGTAGAGCTGGCGATTTTAACCATGCAAGGCAATCCGGCACACTTTGAACTATATATCAGCAGCTTTTCATTAAGCGGTTCTCAAGTAAAAAATACAGGCTTTCTTTTCTTTGCGCTATGCGTAGTATTCAATATCATCAATGTATGGATGGAGGAGGGCATTTTCCGCGGGCTGTTTATTAAAACGCTCTCTGCAACAAAACCGTTTATGACAGCGAATTTGATTGGCGCATTTTTGTTTGGCGTTTGGCACATCGTCATGCCGCTCAGAAGCTATGTGAACGGTGAAATGTCATTTGCGGCAATGGCCTTAATGAGTATCGGCTATATTATCCTTGCCGGAATTATGGGGATCAAATGGGGACTTCTTTCCCGCATGACAGGAAACCTGTGGGTTGGACTTGGCGACCACCTGTTCAATAATACCGTTGCCACCAATATGCTGCATGTCGTTTCTTCAACGGGCGCGGATGAATTGCAAATCGTTCGGATTATGGCGGCACAGCTTGTTTCCTTCATTTTTGTGCTGGTAATTTACATTTACAGGAGCAGAAAAGAGGGTGAATAGAAATGTATCATGGCTTTGATCATAAGGGTATTCCGCAAGAACCGAGCGCGGAGGTGGCAGACGCCGAGAAACAGCTTGAAATCTCAGAGTACATCAAGGTTTTTGCAATTAAGGATGGAGAATAGGGTCTTTCTTTCATGCAGTCCTTCCGTTTTTCTTCTTGTTGCCGTTCTCCCCGGAATTGTGGTATAATGGGAAAATACAGAACAGCAAATTGGAAGTTGACGCCGATGAAAATAAATGAAAAGAGAGAACATCTATGCTCAATGCAGGAAGCAGGATAGTAAATAATTGG
>VSNH01000190.1 GCA_009774215.1 Lachnospiraceae bacterium | reverse complement strand
CCCGCCTCTGGCGGAACCAGTAACAGACCCCGGAGGGGTTATAAATAAACCCCCATTTGAAATGGGGGTTGCTAACTAGCAGTTTGTTCCGTCCGAGACAAAAAATCGAATACTTTTATGGCATCACCAAGGTGGATGTTTCTGACGAAACGACGTTATTGCCCCGATATAATTTATTTAGTATGTACGCAAAGAACCGTCATACATTTGATATGAAAAATATGATTTTTATCGCATCCGTATATGGGCAGTATAAGTTCTGCCTGTTTGCGGGAGCAGAAATGTCGGGTGTCTATTATTTTGACACAGCAGAGGGGGAAAAGCGTATTTTTCACAAGCTCTGCGATACTTTTACGGAATTTTTGAATCTGGTGGTAACTGACGAGGCGTAACTATTATTTAAGAGGTACAATATGGAGCTGAATATCAATTCCCCTGCCTATTTCAGCGAACAGTATGGCGTTGATGACGAGGTATACAGGTATTGCCGAAGTCTGTATGCGTTCTTTCAGGACAAAGAGTACAGCGAGACGTTGTCGGTCATAGGCATCACCCCGGTGATCGCTCCCAAAGAAATGTACGAAGGTGTTCCGGATAGCCCTCCCCGTTCCATTTTTCATGGTGTTAGTGGGCAATATTTTCATACAGGCCGGGAGGATTATAATCAAAACTACTATGACAGTGATGGTCCAGACCTAGAGTTAATCTGCTCAACTTCTGATGATAAGAGTAATACCGATGGCTCTTTTTTCATTTTCAGGCGATTCATGAATTTCTTCATTTCTAAAAGGCAACATTCTAATAAAAATCCCTAATACACATAAAACCGTTCCTTTTTGTCCAGATAATCCCTACAGGAAATAAAACCGATAAATTTGAAAAATGAAGATATTTTACAAGACGCAGGAAAAAATAAGAGGTAAAATGGCTCTTACAAAATTCAAAAATTGAATTTGGAGGTAATCCACATGAAGAAAGAAATAAGGACAGTGGTGTATGATGATGAATTGAGGATGGAGGCATACCGATTTGAGGGGATTGTGCAGCCTTTCCCAAGTCATTTCCATGAGCATTATGTCATAGGGTTTGTGGAGAAAGGAGAGCGTGTGCTTTCCTGCCGGGACAGGGAATATGCCATAGAGGAAGGGAGCATCGTGCTTTTCAATCCGGGTGACAGCCATGCCTGCGTACAGAGTGATGAAGGGACGTTTGATTACCGGAGCTTTAACATTTCAAAGGAGGTCATGCTCGATCTGGCAGAGGAGGTCACGGGGAAACGGGAGCTTCCGGGATTTTCAAAGAATGTTATCTGTGATGAGGAGATAGCCTGCCACCTGTGCCCGCTGCATGAGATGGTCATGAAAGGGACAGGGGAGTTTGGAAAGGAGGAAACCCTGTTGTTCCTGCTTTCGTACCTCATCCAGAATTATGGGAAGCCATTTGCAAGCTGCATCCCGGAATGCAGGCAGGAGATTGAAAAAGCCTGTGAATACATGGCAGCGCATTTTACGGAGCGCATTTATTTAGACCAGATATGCCGCTACGCCGGGCTTAGCAAATCAACGCTATTGCGGGCCTTTACAAAAGAAAAAGGAGTCACGCCGTACCGATACCTTGAGACGATCCGCATCAATGAGGCAAAAAAGCTGTTATCGGAAGGTGTGCTGCCCGTGGAGGCAGCAATCAGGACAGGATTTTCAGACCAGAGCCATTTTACAAATTATTTTAATCAGTTCATAGGGCTTGCGCCCGGTACTTACCGTGAAATACTCTCGGAAAAAGACGGGGACGGTGGACAGATTGAAAAATCGAAGATTTTTCAATCGCCGATTTGTGCTTGCAGCCCAAATTCGCAGGCTGAGGAAAGGGGAATGGTATCGAATGGGGAATAGGAGATCAGCCGGGCATCTGGCGGCGGTGTTTACCATCATCATATGGGGGACGACTTTCATATCCACCAAAGTCCTGCTTACGGATTTTAGGCCGGTGGAAATCCTGTTCTTCCGTTTTGTTATGGGTTTTGCGGCATTGTTTCTTGCCTGCCCGCACCGTATGAAGGGAGTGGTCCGTAAGCAGGAAATGACTTTTGCGCTGGCTGGGCTGTGCGGGATATGCTTATATTATCTGTTGGAGAATATCGCGCTTACATATACGATGGCGTCTAACGTGGGAGTCATCATCTCGGTTGCGCCGTTTTTCACGGCAATCCTGTCACGTTTGTTCTTGAAATCGGAAGGGAAGCTAAGAGCGAATTTTTTCATAGGCTTTGTGGTGGCGATGGCGGGTGTTGCGCTGATCAGCTTTAACGGCTCGAAACTGGAACTGAACCCGATGGGGGATTTGCTGGCAGTCCTTGCGGCTTTTGTGTGGGCGTGCTATTCCATACTGACAAGGAAGATTGGCAGTTTTGGCTACCCAGTCACCCTCACCACACGCAGGACG
>VSNH01000019.1 GCA_009774215.1 Lachnospiraceae bacterium | reverse complement strand
GATTCCTCATATCATTCCTCATACCGCATTCCTATACGCGAACATGTCCCGCCGGTAAGCGGGACATGTCATAATTTCATTTTACCTGAAAACCCGTATTTTAATTCAAAATTTCCGCAAGGCGGTCGATGCCTGACTGCACCTTCGCCATAGACGTCAGAATCGTCTCGACACCCGTCACCTGCTCTTCCGTGGAAGAGCTGATCTCCGTCGTTCCCTGTACCGAAATCTGGGAAATTCTCTCCACCTGCTGCATCGCATCCTGAAGCCTCTCCTTGATCTCCACGATGCCGCCGAGTCCGTCTTTGAGTCTGTCCGTCTCCTCGATCACCTGCTCGGAAGATTTCAGCATCGTGTCAAATATCTTCACCGTGTCATCCAGCTTCTCATTGGACTCCCGCACGATCACGGTATTGCGGTCGATCACCTTGTTCGTATCACCGATCGTGGCGATGATGTCCTTCAGAATCGCGTCGATCTTCTGTGTCGCCGTGGCTGATTCGCCGGACAACGCATTGATCTCATCCGCAACCACCGCAAAACCCTTGCCGGCCTCACCGGCTCTGGCAGCCTCGATCGCCGCATTCAGCGCAAGCAGGTTGGTCTGCTTCGCGATCTGGCTGATGCTGTCGATGATCTCTCCGATAGAACTGGATTTCTGGGCCAGCGCCGTCATGCCCTCGGACGCCACCTGCGTCGCCTTGATGTTTTCACTGAACTTCTTGGAGAGCTCCTCGATGGCCACAATGCCCTCGTTGTTCTTCTCCTCAAGCTGCTTCACATTCTCAACCGTCTGCAGCACTCTGGACTCGGAATCCCCGATCCGGCTGTCCAGATCGTTGAATATCTGAATACTGCCCTCCACCTGCTCAATCTGCTGCTCCACGCTGGAGGAAATCTCCCCCGTGGACGCCGCGATCTCCGAAGAACTCTGCTCGAAGCTGTGTAAAGAATCATAAATGGACTGGGAGGACTCCTGCAATCCCTCGAAAGCGCCTCTTACATTGTTCAGAAGCTCTTCCACCTCCCCTTCCTTCTGCTCCACCGCCGCAAAGAGTGATCTTGCCCTGAATACGATGAAGACAGCGGCCGCAATCGCAAGGACATACACCATAACAATGAAAACCCAGATCGACAGTGTATACATACACAGATAAGCTTGTCTGAAAATAATCAGAGCCACTGCATTGACCACAACAGTCACCACCGCGCACACCTTAATTACCGATAAGTCATAATAAGGAACCGCCAGAAACAGAACCAGAAAATACGCCTCCACCATAGCGCCGAAAACGCCCGGCGTGCCCACCACGAGAGTTACCGCGCCAAAAAGCGGCAGCACGGATATGTACAGATATTTGGCGTAAGTTCCAAGCTTCTTTTCAAACACCTTGATCAGCAGACTTGCCGCCACCATCACAAGAGCGATCGCGTCCCTTCCTGATCCGCCATTAAACAAAAGCACATAAGTAACCGCCACAACAGGGATCACATCAAGAAACAGGAACATAATCATGTTCATCCGTTTCTCCTCATTTTTGAGAATTTCCAACTCCATACCCACCGATCCTCCTTCTCCCACGTAAAAATAAATACTATTTGATATTTATGATATAGTATCGCCTGTCAAAAGTCAATCGAAAGGTTCTCACCTGAGAGCCATGCCAGCCGCATTTTTACTTGCTTTCCGGCATCACACAAAGACTCACAAAGCGGGCGTAATGCTTCGGTTTAAACATCTTTCTGTAGAGGGTGTCCAGCGCCCCCTGCGACGGCTCCTGCCCCCGCACCCCGAAAGGCTTATACAAAACGCTGTAATCCACCCCGAACAGGACGGAACGAAGCGCCGTCATCTCACAGCCGCAGGAGAGGTAAAAGGCGATCCGCCGCTGTCTGGTCAGACGCTGCTTTTCATCCTCCGCCGCCGAAACCCGCTCCGACTCGATGTAAAGCCCCTCCACTTCCGGCAAATTTTCCTCGAAATAAGCAGCTAACAGTGAGAAAGCCCGATGCCCCATCCCCTTTCCCCGCCTGTCATGCAAAATCGCAAAATAGTCGAGAAGCGCGCACTTTGCCTCCCGGCAGAGTATAAAAACGGCATAGCCCGCCAGTTTTTTCCCGTCGTAAATACCGAGAGAAAAACCGAATCCCGCCTCCATGCTCCTTGTGATATGGCTCAAGGGCTTTAATTCGTCAGACGGGAAATCCTCCTTCATGTAGGTGTGATAAATTTCCGTCATTTCCTCTTCCGTCAGTTTCTTTACCGTATCAGACATGCTTCCCTTGATTGCTCCCTTTCTTTTTGGTTTACATAATATTTATTGACTTTTCGCATTTCTCATGCTGCTTATCTGTCATATCCATCCACATACACAAAGGCATCCCCGTCATTGTCCCTGTCCATGCGGTAGGCCGGATTTAGCGCCGCCTCCACAAAGTCTCCCCCGCCGGAATCTATGGCCGTCACAGGAATCCCCAGCGCCCGCTCCACATCCCGCACGGTGACATCGTCCAGAAAGACCTGCTCCCCGCTGCGCAGCATATTGGCGGGAATCAAAAGTGTATCCCCCAGATTCACCCCCGCCCGCTGCCGTTCTTTCAACTGGTCAATCAGATCCTGTCCCGTAACCAGGCCGGCCACAGTGATCGTCTCTCCGAAGAAATCATTGCGGATGGAAAAGACATGAATCGTAAGACCCGAACAGACGCTGCACAGCTCCTCCGCCGCCGCCTGTATGACAGGAAAAGCCAGCTTTCCCGTTGCTATGGTGAGCGCGCGCTTCACCCCCTTCCATCTTTGTTGACCTGATTGGTCATTTAAAACTGCCCGCATCGCTTCCGCAAACTCCTCCCGGAAAAGCCGCATCATGCCCACACCGTTTTCCAACTGGATATACCCGTCGTAGCGCTCTTCCTCCGGAAACTCCCGCCCGGCCAGCATATAAAACTCGTCGCTGGCATGAACAAAATGTAGACCATATCGGTCAAAGCAAACCTTCTGGTATGCTTCAATCATATCGATAATTCTTGCTGCCTCCTCCTTCGTAAACAACGTCAAAGGGCAGAGACCCTCCCTGTATTTCGTGATCCCCGCCGGCACCACGGACACGCTGCGCATAAAGGGCAGATAGTTCATCAGATCCGTGATGCTGCGCCGAAGTTCTTCCCCGTCGTTGACCCCTTTACAGCAGACGATCTGCCCGTTCATCTCCACATGTCCCTCGTAAAACCGATCCAGAAACCGCAGCTTTTCCCCCGCGAACCGGTTGTGGAGCACCTTACACCGAAGCTCGGGGTTTGTGGTCTGCACGGAAATATTAATCGGCGCAAGCTGCATCTGAATAATGCGCTCCACATCATGGTCGTCCATGTTGGTCAATGTGATATAATTCCCCTGCAAAAAAGAAAGCCGGGAGTCGTCATCCTTAAAATACAAGGTTTCCCGCATCCCCGGCGGCATCTGGTCAATAAAGCAGAAGATGCACTTGTTGCTGCAGGAGCGGTAATCGCTCATCAGACCGTTTTCAAACTCCACGCCTAAATCTTCGTCGTAATCCTTGTCAATTTCCAGAAGCCACTCCTCGCCGTCCGCCTTGCGCACAAGTATTTCCACATACTCGTCCTTCATCAGATAACGGTAGTCGAACACATCCTCTATTTCCTTGTCATTCACGCAAAGAAGGACGTCGCCCGCTTCCATTCCCATCTCCTCCGCGATGGAACCCGGCATAACCTCCTTCACCACATGCTCTGTCTTATTCACATCCGCACCTCTTCTGCTGCTTGACTTATTCGGTCGAAGTTACTGCGGAGAATGCCGCTTTTCAGGCATTCTCCCACGCGAAACATAGAACTTCTTAGCGAGGCAGCCTCTGCTGCCAAGCTTTAGAAGTTCTTCTCGCGTTGTTACCCGTCAGAATCCCAATCGTCGTAACTGCTGTCCCAGCTGTCACCGCTGTCCCAGCCATACTCATAGTCCCAGCCGTCGCTTGCCCGCTCCTTCTCACCGTACCAGCCGGACTTGTCTTTGATTCTCTTGCTCCTCCTGCGTCTTTCGCGCCCATGTGCCGCTTCTGTTCCGCCACCCGCCTATGGTGTTCGCCGCGCCGCAAGGACAGGTCTGCGCCGTCTCCACAAACATCCAAAGAGCGTGTGGTTTACATAACTTCACTATTGTGCCTGCTCTTCAAGAATGGAATACTGCAACATCTCGTATAAGAGCTTCGTCCCCTCTTTGATCTCCGGCGGTAACAGCGCGCGTGCCACCAGTTTATAACCTTCCTCGGGCGCGTCGATGCGCTCTAAGTTCGCGTAATCCCCGTCTATACCTGCCACCCGGTACTGAAATGTAATCATGTCTGCACTCCTCTCTTTGCCGGGATTCCCGCCTTTCCGATACCAAGCCGCCGCCATTCGCCGCAGCATATCTCATTTCTGACCACCCCGACACCGGCTCCGCAGATTATCCCTTTACCACAGTATACCCCATTTCTTTCAAAAGCGCCATATCCGTCTCCACGGTAATGCCCGCCGTGGTCAGCATATCCCCGCTGATGGCCGCGTTTGCACCCCCGGCAAAGCACTTTTCCCCCTTATCGCCCAGAAGCCCCCTGCCGCCCGCCAGCCGGATGGAAGCGTCCGGGATGATAAAGCGGAAAATGGCCACAATCCGGCGCACCTCGTCATTTGTCAGCGCCGGGTTGTTCTCGTAGGGCGTGCCCGGAATCGGGTTTAACACATTGACGGGCACGGACTTTACGCCAAGCTCCCGCGCCGTCAGCACCATGTCGATCCGATCCTCCATGGTCTCTCCCAGCCCCATGATACCGCCGCTGCAAACCTCCAGTCCCGCCCGCTTCGCCGCCCGCAGCGTCTCGATCTTATCCGCGTAGGTGTGCGTTGTGCAGACTGACGGGAAATACCGCTCGGAGGATTCCAGATTACAGTGGACGCGGGATGCCCCCGCCTCTTTCAATTTCCGAAAATCCGCCTCCCCGAGCAGGCCGAAGGAGACGCAGACCTCAATCCCCGCCTCCCGCCGCACCGCGCGGATGCTCTCGCAGACCTGTTCCACCTCCGCCTCCGAAAGCCGCCTGCCGCTTGTGACGATGGAGTAGCGCAGCACCCCCTGCGCCGCGTTGCGCTTCGCCTGCGCCACGATTTTTTCCGTGGCAAGCAGCGGGTAAGACTCCCCGCAGGCTGTGGTATAATGGGCGCTCTGGGCACAGTATTTGCAGTCCTCCGAACACTTCCCGCACTTTCCGTTTATAATTGTACACAGATCGAAGCGGCGCCCGCAAAAATGCGCCCGAATCTCATCCGCCGCCTGACAGAGCTCCTTAAGCGGCGCCTCCCGCAAAGGCATGACCTCCTCTTTGGTAAGCAGCTCACCCCGATATAATTTTTCCTGCAATTCACTGATTTTCTCCATCCTGCTATACCTCTGTCTGTTTTTCGATCTTATATCTGTTTTCTTTTCCCGCTCCACTGATTTCTTCCGTTTTAGAAACCTCATGCGTATTGCGCCAACACCATATTTCACATCATTTGGTTTACATCCTTTTACTCTTCTCCGCCTCATTTTAGCAAGCTTCCGTTTTATGTAAACCAATCTTTCATCACAGAAAGCACCTGCACCAGCTCTCCCTCCCCGATCACATAGGGCGGCATCGCATACAGGCAGTTTAAGAACGGCCGCGCAAAAACGCCCCGCTTCACCGCGAACTCCTGATAGCCCGCAAGGTCTGCCCTGTCGCGCACCTCCAGACAGATACAGCCGCCCATGATGCGCACCTCTTTCACCTTAGAGCTTTCAAAGCCCGCCATCTCACGCCGCATAATCTCCGTGATCCGATGAATCTTCGACATATAGTCCTGCCCCTCAAACAGTTCAATAGACGCAAGGGCCGCGCTGCAGGCCAGCGCATTCCCCATAAAGGTGGGGCCGTGCATCAGCGCAAGCGCCGGGTCGTCCCCGTAAAAGCCCCGGTAAACCTTTTCCCCGGCCACCGTCACCGCATGGCCGATATAGCCTCCCGTCAGCGCCTTGCCGAGCACCAGAATATCCGGCAGTACCTCGTCCGCCACAAACCGATAGCCCGTCCGGCCAAAGCCTGTCGCCACCTCGTCAAAAATAAGCAGCACGTCGTGCTTGTCACAGAGCTGCCTCGCCCGCTTCAGGAAAGCCGGATCATACATCAGCATACCGCCCGCCCCCTGAAGGAGCGGCTCCACGATAAAGCAGTTGAGCGCACCGTGATGCTTCTCAAAGGCCTCCTCCAACGCCGGGATCTCTGTGGGAATATGGATAACGCCCTTCTTCTCCCCGAAGGCAAAATGATAGTCCTCGTCGTCCCCCACTTCCATGGTCTTGAAGGTGTCCCCGTGGTATGAGTGGGTGAGCGCGAGCACCGTCTTCCGCTCGTCCTTCCTGTTCACGTTAAACTGCAGAGCCATCTTTAATGCCACTTCCACCGCCACCGAGCCGGAGTCCGAAAAAAAGCAGTAATCCAGATCACCGGGCAGCCAGTCGGCCAGCTTGTCCGAAAGCTTCTGCACCGCCGGATGGGTCAGCCCGCCCAGCATAACGTGGGAAAAAATGTCCGCCTGCTCCTTGATGGCCTTCGTGATCACGGGATGTTTGTAGCCGTGAATCACACTCCACCAGGAGGAGATGGAGTCGATCAATTTGTCCCCTTCCTTTGTGTAAAGATACACGCCCTCCGCGTCCGCGATCTCGTAGGGCGGCTTCATGGTTTTCATCTGTTCGTAAGGATACCAGATCATTGCAACGTCCTCTCTGTATGAGTCATTTCTATTATATACTTTATGTAAATTCTCTCAATGCCAACGATATCTACGCGAATATGTTATGTAAACTCTCCGGCCTTGGCTTTCATCCCTTTGCTTTTCACGTTATGTAAACCTTTTCATCAGTTGTATAACGCACGCAGCGCCTCCGTCTCCATGGGAAGCTCCCGATCGCCCTCCCGCACGCAGGCGAGGGTTTTCAGCCCTGTCAGCTCCTCGCACATGCGGATGTTGTCCTCCTCCATCACATCGCCGGGATGGAAGCAGTTAAAGATCAGCCCCACAATGGGAAGCTTTCTGGCTCGCATATATTCAACGGTGAGCGCCACGCTGTTGATGGTGCCAAGCCCCGCGTCGGCCACGAGCAGACAGGACAAATCCAGCGCTTTTATCACATCTTCCAGCATAATTCGTTCCTCATCATAACGGATGGGGCAGAGAATACCGCCGCTGCCCTCCACGGTCACATAATCGTATGCCCCGCTGACCCTGCAAAAGCCCTCCTGCACCACGGAAAGCTCCACCGGCCCGCCCTCGATGCGGGCCGCCAGATGGGGCGAATATGCGTTTTCGTATATGTAAGGACACATTTCCTCCAAAGGCTGGGATATCCCCGAAACCTCCTTCACAGACAGCGCGTCACCCGGAATCAGCGTGCCGTCCGCCCTTCTCTCGTTGCCGCTCATAGCCGCCTTGTAGTAGGCTGCGCGCACGCCGCTCTTTGCAAGCTTCTTTATGACCAGTCCGGTCACATAGGTTTTTCCCACATCCGTTCCCGTTCCTGTGACAAAAAGACTTTTGCTCATTCTTCAGTTCCTCCTGCCCTGTTCATCTCGTCTGCCCACACAGTTTTCCCTGCCACATCAAATATCCGTTCGCTCCGGTCTGTTCCCTTTACACCCGTACACGCAGCCCTACACGGCACCGAGCATCTTCTGAAACATAGGTCTGACTCTCACAGTCAATACGGCCGCCAGAATGCACAGGCAGATATCCCCAGGAACCGCTAGGACAAAACAGTATAAAAACAGTGATCCGATGGCAATCGGCGTGTCAATCACATAATTGCAGATTACATAGTAGTAAATCATGCCTGCAGCATAGACGATGAACAGGCCAAGAAAGTTCACCGCAATTACCCACCCGGTCAAAAGCTTCTTTTTTCGTTCCACCATTGTGCCCGTCACATAGGCCGCCAGCATAAATCCAAGCAAATAGCCAAAGCTGGGCTTTAATATGTACCAAAATCCCCCGCCTTCCGCAAAGACGGGAAGCCCCACCAGCCCCAGCAAAATGTAGACGCCGACACTCAGCGCGCCCTTCCTGCCGCCCAGCAGAAGCCCCGCCAGCATAGTGAACAGAAACTGCAGCGTAAAAGGCACTACGGGAACAGGAACCTTGATAAAAGCCCCCACCGCGATCAGCGTGGTAAACACCCCGCAAAGCACCATATCCTGCGTACTGATTTTTCGCCTTGTCACTGCTTTTCCTCCGTTGTCGGCCTTAATGCCCACGTCATAAGATTTTTGTTTTTTCACCCTAACCTCCATGATTCCGCATTGTTGCAGGACTATACTTGCATTGTTAACTCTATACATATTTGGTTAACAATGCAAGTATAGCATATCGCAGCGGAATGTCAAGCCAAGGGATTGTGCAATTTCTCACACAATCCCCAAAAGTTTCCCAATCCAGTACACCACGCCCAGCGCCCAGCTTGTAAAGATCCCGTATAGGATTACCGGCCCGGCGATGGTGAATATTTTGCATCCGATACCGAATACCTGTCCCTCCTTTTGATACTCGATTGCCGCCGATGCCACGGAGTTCGCAAAGCCCGTGATCGGCACAAGCGCACCCGCGCCGCCCCACTCCACACATTTATGATAGAGTCCGAAACCGGTCAGCGCCACGCTCGCCAGCACCAGAAGCATAGAACACCAGGAGCCCGCCGTCTCCTTGTCAAGACCCATGCTGTTCGTGGCATAATTCAAAATACACTGACCGATCACGCAGATGATGCCGCCCACCACAAAAGCCTTTGCCATGCGGACGGGCATATTGTATTTCGGCGTCGCCTGCTCCACATGCTGCTGGTACGCCTGCTCCTTCTCCTGCTGTGTCATGTTTTCACCCTGCTTCTGCATTTCATTCCCCGCCTGATTTTCCGCCATAATGTGTCCTCTCCTTTTTCTTAAATTTTTCTGCTCCTTTTTCCTGAAAATTTACCGGCCCAAGCCACTTCAAGCCGCCCGACATTTCTCTTTTCAGTTCTAAGCCATGCGCCATCACAAAATACCTTTCACAGCTCCACCGCTTTATGCACAGTCTCATAAAAACACCCGCTGCGTAAAGTAAATCACACTTCCCATCAGCTTTCCAAGTGCCACCGCCAGTATCGCGATCCCCAGCCCGTGCCGGAATCCGATCCTTCTGTCAAAGACGGGAATCGTGTTTAACATCTCCGCGATGGCAAGGGCAAGACACCCCACAAAAATGCCCGCGAACAGGCCGAATACGATCTGTATGAGTGTCCCCGCGAAATTCCAGACGCCATCCGTCGCCGCCCCGAAAACCGCATGTGCCCGCACCATTCTTCCTATCATGCCCCACTCTCCAAAAACACTGAAAAAACTTCCTGTCAGCGTGCCGAGCACCACCATCTCCTCCAGCACGAACACCTTTTTTGCCACATGCATTTTGCCCGCAAACCGTGGAATCAACCCAACCGAAATCAGCACCGTAAATACGCCCGCCGACACGATCAATCCCGCGCTCACCCCGATCACCAAAAGTAGAATCTGTCTAAGAAACATCAATGGTCTTTCCCTCCCTGTCCGCCGTCGCAATGAGCGCCTGGTTCACATCCTTTTCATAAACCCGCATTTCCACCTCGATGGGTGTGGGATCTTTCGTGATCCGCCTGCCGCCGATGTGATTGAAGAATACGGTGATACCCACCGCCAGCCCAACCGAGTAGGACAGTTCCAGAATTCCGTAGCCGTCTCCCGGGGCGCCCATCACCATTTCATAAATCTTGGAAAAAACCTCGTTGATTCCGATATCGTTGTGAAATGCCATAATCGTGAATGCCGTGCCGAAAAAGCTGATGAGAGCCACAAAGGCAAGCTTGCACCACTGAACAAAGCCCTTGTGTCTGTCCACGCGGATCCACTCCACAAGCACGTCCGTCTCCCCCAGATTCTCCACGCTCGCGCCGGGACAGGCTTTTTCAATCTCCTCAATGACCTTGAGCACGCTGATCACCTGTCGTTTGCTCTCCCCTTCCCGAAATGTCCACAGCTTGAGGGATTTCGCCTTTGCAAGCACATGGGAATCCGCGCAGGTCAGTGTGGCGATATCCTTGACGCACACCTCCGTCGTCTGCACCTCTATATTCTGTTCCGCTTTTAGATAAATGGTCGCGCTGTTAGTTGACATAACTTCTCCCGTTTCCCATCACATACTGTTATAAGAGAATGCGCGGCATTCTCTCATTAGTCGCCTTGCGATAATCTGATAAAGGGTATTATAAGGAAATTTTTTTATTTTATACACCACGCGCCTATGCTATACTATTATTGTCGCTGTAAAAAACGCACAAAACATTTACTTGCGCATAAACAGCCATGATGGGGGAAAATTGTGTTTCATGAAAAATCCATGGAAAGAAATTGCATTATCAGACTGAAAATGTTTGGTTCAGCTTGACTTCACACGCTGATTTCCAACATAGCAAAATGTATTTTCATAAATCTGCACCATAACAAGGAGGAACTCCGCATGAAAATCACCGTCATCGACGGCCAGGGCGGCCGCATCGGCAAGACTGTCATCGAACAGATCAAGGCAAAACACAAAGATTTGGAGCTTTACGCCATCGGCACCAACACCGCCGCCACCGCCGCCATGTTAAAGGCGGGCGCAAACTTCGGCGCAACAGGCGAAAACGCCGCGCTGGTGAACGTAACCGACGCGGATATCGTGATCGGCCCCGTGGGCATTGTCTTCGCAAACGCCCTGCTCGGGGAAATCACCCCCGCCATCGCCACCGCAGTCGGCGCCAGCAGAGCCTTCAAAATACTGATTCCCGTCAACCGCTGCAATCACTTTATCGCCGGGTGCACCGAAAATCCGCTGGGCGAATACATCCGGCTGGCGGTGGAAAAGCTGGAAACCATGCTGCCGTCTTAAAACAAATTTACAGAGATTGCGCAAATAGCGATAAACGACACGAACACCCTTTTGCTCCTTTCCCGCCGTAACAGCGCGAAACGCAAAACACCTCGTTAAGCGCCGGCAGTTTTCATCCGAAGGATTTGAACGGTTGCCAAGGGTCTGCTTACGATTAAACGATACGTGCAATTATTCAACATTGCAGTTAAGTTAAGAAAGGACACCACTATGAAAATGGACAAACTTCTCTACGGCGCGGCCTACTACGACGAATATCTTCCCGCAGACCGCATCGAAACCGACATGGAAATGATAAAAAGGGCGGGTATGAACGTGATCCGCATCGCGGAATCCACTTGGAGCACATGGGAGCCACAGGACGGTGTCTTCGACTTTACCCATTTGCACCGGATGCTGTCCTGCTCGAAAAAACACGATATACAAGTGATTGTGGGCACGCCCACCTACGCGGTTCCCACATGGCTGGCGCGCAAATACCCGGATATCATAACGGAAACCCACGATGGACCGGGACGTTACGGACACAGGCAGAATATGGATATCGCTCACCCCATGTACCTAAAACATGCCGAGCGCATCATCCGCAGGCTGATGGAGGAAGTGCAGCCATACGACCATGTGATCGGCTTCCAGCTCGACAATGAAACCAAATCCTACGACACCTGCTCCGCCTACGCCCAGAAAAAATTTGTGGACTATGTGCGGACGCTTTTTCACGACGATCTCACGCTCTTAAATCAGGCGTGGGGGCTTGATTACTGGAGCAACCGTATCAACTCGTGGGAGGATTTCCCCGACGTGCGCGGCACCATCAACGCCAGTCTCGGCGCGGAATATCATAAATTTCAGCGAAAGCTCGTGTCGGCGTTCCTCGCATGGCAGGGCGGTATCGTACAGGAATACGCCCGCCCGGAACAATTCATCACCCAGAATTTCGACTACGACTGGCGTGGCTACTCCTTTGGCTTACAGCCGGAGGTTGACCAGTGGGATGCCGCCAAACCGCTAACCGTTGCAGGCTGCGATATCTACCACCCTTCCGCGCAGGATCTGACGGGCAAAGAGATTGCTTTCGGCGGCGCCATCGCCCGCTCCTTAAAAAAAGACAACTATCTGGTGCTGGAAACCGAGGCGCAGGGCAACCACGGCTGGCTCTCCTACCCGGGACAGCTCCGCCTGCAGGCGTTTTCTCATCTGGCAAACGGCGCCAACTGCGTGGAATACTGGCACTGGCACTCCATCCACAACGCCATTGAATCCTACTGGAAAGGCGTTTTAAGCCATAACCTGAAAGAGAACGCCACCTACCGGGAGACCTGCCGCATCGGCGCGGAATTTGTCAAATACGGTACTCATTTGGTCAATCTTAAAAAGCATTGCCCTGTCGCAATCCTTCTGGACAATGTCTCTCTGGACGCCCTGCACTGGTTTTCGATCAAGGACGGTCCCGCATACAATGATGTGTTCCGTTGGATTTTCGATGCCCTCTACGAAATGAATATAGAATGCGATATTCTCGAAGCCGAGACCGATATCGACTTATTTAGTCAATATCAGGTACTGATTACACCTGCGCTCTACAGTGTCTCAGACGCGCTTGCGAACGCGCTGAAAAACTATGTGCAGGCGGGAGGCGTCCTGCTCTCCACCTTCAAGACCGCGGTGGCGGACAGAATGCTCAAAATCTACCACGACGACCTGCCTCACGGTTTGACCGAAGTTTTCGGCATGACCTACGACCAGTTCACGGATGCGGTACGGGTGGGACTGCGAGCAAATATTGTGAAATCTGCGCCGAGCGAAAAGATATCCTCAAAGCCAGGGACAGAAGCACAAACGGAGTCCGCCGCAATCGACATGACTGAATTAGTCAATTCCTGTTCCACGCTGGGTCATGAAACACAGAAAGCATCCCCTGCATCCGGCGTAACGGAGTCAGTCAGCCCGCACTCTGCATCGAAACAGCGTTACTGTGTCCACAATTGGATGGAACTCCTCCTCCCCGACACCGCCGAAACGCTGGCCTACTACGACCATCCCCACTGGGGCGGCTGCGCCGCCATCACAGGCAACCGATTCGGTCAGGGCTATGCCGCCTATCTGGGCTGCTATACGGATGGGGATGTGCTGAAAAGGCTCCTCTGCTTTCTCTGTGAAAAGGCGGACATTGCCCGAGAAGAAGCCGTCTGGCCTATGATTGTAAAACGGGGCACAAACGACCTGCAAAAAGAAGTCGTCTACTATTTTAATTATTCCGAAGAGCCGCAGGAAACCATCTATCACGGCGCAGATGCCCGTGTGCTGTTGTCCGGGCACGATCCCCAGTCTCTCCACGCGGATATCGCTTCGCCAGGCGAAAGCATAGCCGCACTTACGGAAACCCAAACCGCCCCCGTCATAAAAGAAGGAAGCCGGATTTCCTTGCAGCGCTGGGATTTCCTGATTCTGGAAGAGCTATAGAAATCATCGCACCTGCTCTTACCTCTCAGACGGGACAATATACTTTCTCGACGGCTTCACCACCAGCGTGACAGCCAGAATGACCGCCGCCGTGATGCCCAGACTGAGCGGGTACACCTGCATGATCGTCGTAAAAGAAGGCGACTGTCTGAATACCGTAAAAATCCACGCAAGCCGCACGCCACAGATGCCGACGACCGCACATGCCGCCGGGATAAAGGAAACGCCGAATCCCCGCAGATAGCCCGACAGCCCCTCCTGGGCAAAGCTGAACAGATATGCAAAGAAAATATATGCCAGCCGGATCTGCCCTACCGCGATTACCTCCGGATCTGTGTTAAAAATCCCAAGCAGCCAGCGGCTAAGCAGCAGAATCAGCCCGCTGGCCGCTGCTGTACTCACGAGACTTTGCAGCAGGCAGAGCTTCAACACCTTCCGGCAGCGTTCCCCTTTCCCGGCCCCATAATTCTGACCGACAAATGTGGTACAAGCCTGCCCGAAAGAATTCATGATATAGTAGGCAAAGACTTCCAAATTGTAAGCTGCGGAGGACGCCGCCATCACGGTCGTTCCTAGGCTGTTGACCGCCGACTGGATGATGATGTTGGCAAAAGAAAAAATCATGCCCTGCACGCCCGCAGGCACCCCGATCTTCAACATTTCTCCCAGCACATCCCCGTGCACCCGCAGCTTTTTCGGCTCGACACGGATCGCCTGTTTCGTCTTCACCAGCGCTGCAAAGAGGATGACCGAACTGATAAGATTAGATATCACCGTAGCCGTCGCAACACCGTCCACATCCATGCCAAGCCCCAGCACAAAGAACAGATTGAGGATCACATTCAGTATGCCCGAAATCACAAGAGCTGCCAATGGCGTCCGGGTATCCCCGCAGCTTCTGAAAATCGCCGCCTCAAAATTGTAGAGCATAATCACCGGCATTCCCGCCAGATAAATCCGCAGATATTTGACCGCCATCGAATATACGTCCCCAGGAACGTCCAGCATGTCTACCACTCTGGGCGCCAGAAACTCACCCAGCACTGCAAGCAGCGCACCTCCAAGCAGCGCCATCACGACCGAGGTATGTACCGTCTTTGTAATCGTCTCATTGTCCTTTTGACCGATTGACCTTGCGATCATGACATTGCTGCCAAGCGAAATCCCAACAAAAAGATTCACTAACAGCCCGATGACCGGCGCGTTGCCGCCCACCGCCGCCATTGCCTCCTTGCCCGAAAACTGTCCCACTACCGCCAGATCCGCCGCGTTGAATAACTGCTGCAAAACACCCGTCACTGCAAGCGGCAGCGCATATCTGATAATCTTATCGCCAAGCGATCCGTTAATCATATCCATACGGCTTTCCATAGGAATCCCTTCTTTCTCCAATTTACGATATCTCCGGCATCTTCAAGTAACTGTCCTGCCTTGCATTCCCATAATCTGCGAACCATCGATCGCAATTTCCCCGGAGACGGTGTCTTCGCTCTGCCGCTCCCATTACCGGCGGCGATTTTTGAATCAGCTTCTGCCTCAAAACATCCCGAAAATCTTCTCCTGAAAAGTGCCGTAAATTTCCTCATACGTCGTATAGCTCAGCTGCTCGCTGTTCTTAAACCGCCCCCGCCACTCGTCCCGAATGGCATCCGCAAGCAGTCCCGCATACTCGCTCTGTGTCAGAAGAATCGCCGGAAACACGAAGTAAATCATAAACAGGTTGATGTCCATCTGGGTTCTGCCGCTGATTTTTCCCCGCTTGGCAAAACGCGCCTCCACCGCGTCCGCAAGGGTTTTTGCCACCTGTGCCGCCGCCTTATCCCGCTCCTGTTCTTCCGCCTGCTCCACAAAGTCCGTCATCTGTGCAAGAATCTCCAGATTCTTCTCCCGAAACCGCTCCATCCGTTCCGCGTATACTTTTTTCTTGATGCGATCCATCATCGCTTCCATATTGTCAAACATACTTCCCGCCTTCTCTAACATACACCCTGCCATCCTTTCAAATATGATCATTTTGGGAGAATTTCAAAAAATCCGGCTTGCGCTCTCCCCGCTCCTATGCTATAATAACTTTCGGCGGTCTTCTTAGACCCGCCATATGCCAAAGGGGCATAGTTCAAAGGTAGAACAGTGGTCTCCAAAACCATCGATGTGGGTTCGATTCCTACTGCCCCTGTTATTATGACCCGTGAGTCGATGCTCGCGGGTTTCTTTTTGCACAAGCCTGTGAACACAGGAGCCCTACGCTCCGGAAAGAGGATTCCCATGAAAAAAGCCGCTGCTCTCTTTATATTGACATGTTCCCTCGCTCTCCCTCTCTCTGCCTGCGGCGAGGAAAGGCCTCTTCTGACCGCCACCGACTACGATCTGGACGCGGAGACGGCGCAGACCATACGCGGCGTGAAAATCGGAGACGGCCCCGATGCCTTTCTGGCCGCTTACCGGGACTACGATATTCTCTCCAGTGTGGACGGCGACAGCTACCAGTTCCTTCCCGCCGAAGAAATTCCTTTTGACAAGTCACTTACCACGATCCTGCCCTCCTTTTTTGTGGACGGCGCTGCCGTGGAAATTGACAGCTTCTGTGAAAATAACGGCATTGAAGAAGACGCGCTTCTTTCCTTTTTAACCGACGAGGCGTATCTGGATCACCACGCCGTGGTTTACCAGTATCTTGTCTTTGAATGGGAAAACGGCGCGATCACGGACATCCGCTCCGAATCCATGGACTATAACAAAGATGCCTCCTACTATAACAGTTCAGCCTTCGGCTTTCCTGTTATGGAATCTGCCATTCCAAGTCGCCCTACGGCGAGGGCAGATTCCCACTTGGCTAAATTTACACATTCTTACGGACTTTGCAGCAAGTGCAAAGTCCTGAACTGAACGGCACTGCAACTATACAGCGAACTGACTTTCATAAAGTCCGGCATAAAAGCCTTTCTTCTTAAGCAGCGTCTCGTGGTTTCCCTGTTCGATAATATTTCCGTCCTTCATAACGAGAATCACGTCCGCCTCTCTGATGGTGGAGAGCCTGTGTGCCACAATAAAGCTGGTTCTTCCCTGCATCATGGTGGCAAACGCCTTTTGAATCCGTATTTCCGTGCGCGTATCTATGGAGGACGTGGCCTCGTCCAGAATCAGCATGGGCGGCAGACAGAGCATCACCCTCGTAATACACAGAAGCTGCTTCTGCCCTTGGGAAAGGCTGCCTCCGTCTTCCCCGATCACCGTGTCATACCCCTTGGAAAGTCTCTTGATAAAGCTGTGGGCGTGGGATGCCTTCGCGGCGGCAATAACCTCCTCCTCCGTGGCGTCGGGTCTGCCCATCACGATATTATCGCGGATCGTCCCGGCCTTCAACCATGTCTCCTGCAGCACCATGCCATAATTTTCGCGCAGACTCCTTCTCGTCACTTCCCGAATATCCGCACCGTCCACGCAGATTTTTCCGCTGTCCACATCATAAAACCGCATCAGCAGATTGATCACCGTGGTTTTTCCGCAGCCCGTAGGACCCACAATGGCCACCCGCTGTCCCGGCTTCACCGTCAGGTTCAGATCGGTGATCAGCTTCTTATCCGGCACATAGGAAAAGTCCACATGAGAGAGCTCCACGCGTCCCTCCACATCTGTAAGCGTCCGCACGTTCTCCGGCTCCGGCGTCTGAGGTTCCTCTTCGATCAAAGCAAAAATCCGCGCCGCACATGCCAGGGCATTCTGCAGTTCCGTCACCACGCCGGAAATCTCGTTGAACGGCTTCGTATACTGGTTCGCATAAGACAGGAAGCACGACAGCTGTCCCACGCTGATCCCGCCGTGCACGGCATAAACCGCCCCCACAACCGCCACGCCCGCGTACACCAGATTGTTCACGAAACGGGTGGAAGGGTTTGTCAGGGAGGAAAAGAAAATCGCCCGCAGGGAGCAGTCCTGCAGTCTGCCGTTAATCTCATCGAACTGTTCCAGCGCTTCGTCCTCATGGGAAAAGGCCTGTACCACCTTCTGGTTCCCGACCATCTCCTCGATGAGCGCCGTCTGCTCGCCCCTCGTCTCCGACTGCAAATGAAACATGGTGAACGTTTTCTTCGCGATAAAACCCGCGACAAAAAACGACAATGGTGTCACCAGCACAACAACACCCGTGACGGCGACATTGACACTGAGCATAAACCCTAATGTGCCCAGAATCGTAATGACACCTGTGAAAAACTGCGTAAATCCCATGAGCAGGCCGTCCGCAAACTGATCCACATCCGCGATCACCCGGCTCACCACCTCACCGTAGGAATGCGCGTCAATGTACTTTAGGGGAAGAATTTCTATCCTGCGAAACGCTTCGTCGCGGATGTCCTGCACAATGCGGTAGGTCATCTTATTGTTGCACACATTCATAATCCACTGTGCCAGCCCGGTGGCCGCAGCGATCACCGCCATCTGTTTTAGAATCGCGAACACCCCCGGAAAATCCACCTGTCCCGCACCTAACACCAAATCTATGACTCTACCGGTCAATATCGGAAAGTACAAAGTCAGCGCCACCGTCACGCTTGCCATCACGATGGACGCCGTCAAATACAGCCAGTATTTTTTAATGTAATGCAAAACCCGCCGAAATGTTTCTCTCTGTCCCATATCGTTCACCTCATATATAGCCGCGCACAATGTCGGGCGTCCGCCCTATAACAAATCGAGCAAGCTCGATTGCGAGATTTGCTTCGCAAACTCGTACTAACACTCCTAGTGCGCAAGCTCTCAACGCCACTTTGTATATTCACGTTTGCCGTGCTCATGCATAAGTTGTCTTCGCCAACTTATGCATGTCGGGCGTCCGCCCTATAAACGTGAATATACAAATCGTCTTATGAGAGCAAGCTCTCAACGCCACTTTGTATATTCACGTTTGCACGGCATTCTTTTGCTCAAACTGCGAGTAGTATATCTCTTGGTAGACCTCGCAGTCCGCCAGCAGTTCCTCGTGGGTGCCGCACCCGGCCATCTCGCCGTCCTCCAGCACGATGATCTGATCCGCATGCTGAATCGAGGAAGCCCGCTGTGATACGATAAACACCGTGGTCTCCCCGGGCAGCTCCCGCAGCGCCCTGCGCAGCGCCGCGTCCGTGGCGTAGTCCAACGCCGACGCACTGTCATCCAGAATCAATATCTCCGGCTTCGCCACCAGCGCCCTTGCGATGGTGAGCCGCTGTCTCTGTCCGCCGGAAAGGTTGCGTCCCTCCTGCGCCACAGGCGCGTCCAGACAGCCTTCCTTCGTCTCCACAAAATCCCTTGCCTGTGCGAGCCGCAGGGCCTCCCACAGCTCCTCATCCGTGGCGGAACCATTCCCCCACAGCAGGTTGTCCCGGATCGTCCCCCGGAAAAGCACCGCCTTCTGCAGCACAATGCCGATCTTTTCCCGCAGTTCCTCCATACCGTAGGTTTTCACGTCCCGCCCATCCACGCGCACGGTACCGACCGTAGCGTCATAAAACCGCGGAATCATATTTACCAGAGAAGACTTGCCCGAACCCGTGCCGCCTATGATGCCGACCGTCTGTCCCTTCGGCACCCGGATATGGATGTCGCTCAGGGATTCCGCGCCCGCGCCCCCGTAAGTCAGGTGGACATGGTCAAACTCCACAGCCAGACCCGCACCCGCGCCACTCCCCGTCGTTACGCCATCCCCATCTACCACTTTACCGCCCACTGCCGGATTCATTCTGTCCGTCGAATCCTGTCCTGCCAATGCGTCCGTTCCGGAAGCCATGCCGCCGCCTGCCGTCGCATTGCCCACCTTGGTCAATTCCTTTCCTTCTGCCGCTGCCTCTACCCGCGCTGCCGCAGTTCCCCACGCCATGGACGACTCCACCTCAAACACCACCTCAATGCGGTTGGCGCAGGCCAGCGCCTTGGTGATCGTGATAATCAGATTCGCCAGCTTAATCAGCTCCACCAGAATCTGCGACATGTAGTTGACCAGCGCAACCACCTCGCCCTGCGTAATACTGCCGTTGTCCACACGAACCGCGCCCGTATATAGCAGAAGGATGGTCGCCGCATTGATGATAATATATGTGACCGGATTGGTCAGTGCCGATATTCTTCCCACAACGAGCTGCAGATGGGTGAGAAATCCGTTTTTCTCCTCAAACCTGTCGATCTCTTCCTCCTCTTTGTGAAAAGCGCGGATCACCCTTGCTCCCGTCAGATTTTCTCTCGTCGCGGAAAGCACCGCGTCCAGCCCCGCCTGCACCTTCTTATACATGGGCATGGTGAGCGCCATAATCCCGAAAACCACCACCGCAAGAAGCGGTATCGTCACCACAAAGATCATCGCTGCCTTGGCGTCGATGGTGAAAGCCATAATCATCGCGCCGAACACGATAAAGGGCGAGCGCAGGAAGAGACGCAGCACCATATTGACACCGTTCTGCACCTGATTCACATCGGAAGTCATGCGCGTAATCAGGGTGGATGTGCCAAGCGTGTCTATTTCCGTAAAGGAAAGGCTTTGGATATGGTCAAACAGCGCATGTTTTAACCCCGTAGAAAACCCGACCGCCGCCTTGGCCGCAAAATACTGCGCCGTGATGGAGCACAGCAGCCCGATAAGTCCCAGCGCCACGAGAATGACGCCCATTTTCAGCACATACCCCGTATCCGCCTGCCCGATACCCCGGTCAATGATAGCCGCCATCACCAGAGGCACAAACAGCTCAAACGTGGCTTCCAGCATTTTAAAGAGCGGCGCAAAAACCGTCTCCTTCTTATAATCCTTTAAATAAATAAGCAATTTTTTCATAATGACCCGTTTCCGTTCTTATCCGTCTGCTTATGCCCCGGCTGCACTGTTATTGCAGATACTCGTTTGTCTGCGTCTTAATCTCCTCATTGATCTGCCTGATCCGGGACGAAGGGCTGTAGCTTTCTTCCGGGTATAAAATCTGATGAAGCTGTCTTACATTCTCCTCCAAATCCACGGGAACCACACAGCTTCCCTTGCTTCCCACATTGGCCCCGGCTCTGCCTCCCTCAAAGGGAAAACCGTCGCTCTCCGTCATATTGTAACCGGCCACGCTTCCCAGCACGCTCAAAATCTCATTCACATCCAGAGAGGTCTCCACCTGCGGCAGAACGGCATTAACCATATCGGTCAATGTGCTGACCGGCGCGTCCCCGGCCTTGTCCATCATAGCCCTGAGCACTTCCCGCTGCCTTTCCGCTCTTCTGAAATCATCGCCCTTTGTGTAGCGGATCCGACAGTAAGCCGTTGCCTGCATTCCGTTCAAAAGCTGCCTGCCGCTCTGTTCTACCGGAATGTAATCCACGCCCAGCTCCTCCGCCATGCAGAGCTGATAATTATTCAAATGGGAAATCTCCGAATCCGTCACTTCAATCTCCACGCCGCCAAGCGCATCCACCGCGTCGATCAGCCCCGAAAAACCAATCGTCACATAGTCTGTGATATCCAGATCCAAATTCATGTTGAGCATATTGATCGCCTGCTCCGGCCCGCCCTGCGCATAGGCCGTATTGCATTTGTTATAGGAATCGTTGCCAAGATTCAGGTACGTATCACGGAACACGGAAATCAGTTTAATCTCCTGCGTATCCTGATTGATGCTGGCAATCATAATCGTGTCGCTTCTGGTGCCTCTCCCCAACTCGCCGTTTCTGGCATCCACGCCGAAGAGCGCAATATTGCGGTATCCCTTTTTCTTCACCTCTTCTTTCTTCTCGCTCTGCTTCACATCCGTTAGCTTTTTTCTGACGATCTCCTCATTTATACGGATATTTTCCTCGTCAATATCCTTGTGGTTTACCTCGCTTGTCATTGTGACCACCACATACATCACGCCGACAGCGATAAGCAGAACGCAGATTTCCAAAATCAGAAGAGGTATGCTGCCCCGAAAGCCGCGCTTTCTCTTATCCATACTGACTCCTTTGTCAGATCTTATCCGTTTCTCTGTAACCTTCTACTGCCGCACAACTAAAACCCACGTTATCGTATCATATAACCGCCCCTAAATCAAGTCGACGGCATCCCGTACCGTCCTGACGCCGATAATCCGAATTTCCTCTTTCGTCCTGATCTGTCCTGCATTGACCGCCGGCAGAATACAGGTGGTAAAGCCCAGCTTTGCGGCCTCCGACACCCGCTGCGACGCCTGTGAGACGCCCCGCACCTCGCCGCTCAAGCCGATCTCCCCGAAAACGATGGTCTTATCGTCTATGGCGCGGTTCTTGAAGCTGGAGACCGCCGCCATCACAACCCCCAGGTCGATAGCCGGCTCCGCGATCCGCATACCGCCCGCCAGATTCACATAGGCGTCGCAGTCCGCCATCTGCAGATTCAGGCGTTTCTCCAAAACCGCCATCAGCAGATTTAACCGGTTAAAATCCATGCCCGTTGCCTGCCTTCGCGGTATGCCGAAATTGCTGTGGCACACAAGCGCCTGAATTTCCAGTAAAATCGGCCTGGTTCCCTCCATGGAGCAGGACACCACGGAGCCGCTGGCTCCCTCGGGCTTGCCGCTCAGCATAAACTCGGAGGCGTTCTCCACCTCCACAAGCCCCTCCTCCTTCATCTCAAAAACACCGATCTCGTTGGTGGAACCAAACCGATTCTTTACCCCCCGCAGAATGCGGTAGGATGCATGCCTGTCCCCCTCAAAGTAGAGCACCGTGTCCACCATATGCTCCAACACTCTGGGCCCCGCCACGGTTCCCTCCTTCGTCACATGACCGACGATCAAAACGGAAACGCCCAGCCCCTTGGCAAGCTGCATCAGCACATTTGTGGACTCCCTCACCTGAGATACGCTGCCCGGCGCGGAGGAAATTTCCTCCCGATACATGGTTTGGATGGAGTCGATCACCGCCACCGCAGGCAGCTGCTTGCGGATGGTCTGCTCCACAACTTCCAGATTCGTCTCGCACAGAAGGAGAAGCCGATCCGAAAACTCCCCCAGTCGATTGGCCCGCATCTTGATCTGCTGCAGCGATTCCTCCCCGGATATATATAGAATTTTACGGCCGTCCGCCGCCATATGTCTGCATACCTGCAAAAGCAGGGTAGACTTACCGATGCCCGGATCGCCGCCCACGAGAGAAAGGGATCCCGGCACAATGCCGCCGCCAAGCACCCTGTCAAGCTCACCGATATGGGTGGTCATGCGCTCTCCCTCCCGAAGATCCACTTGTTTCAGGCTCACCGGCTCCGCCGCCCCTCTTCGGGATCCACTGCCGCCCGCGCCATTTCCCCGCCCCGTGCTGTTCCCGCGTCCGGCGGCAGGCTCTTCCACCATAGTATTCCACTCCTTACAGCCGGGACACTGTCCCAGCCACTTGGCGGATTCATAACCGCAGCTTTGACAAAAAAATACCGTCGATTTTGCCTTTGCCATTCCCTTTTCTCCCTTCTATGTGCAGTCGGCCGGGAAATCATTTTCTATATATAGAAATATGGGGTTCCGGCCAAACATGACACCCATGTCAGCCAAAACCCCGTCACGATCCAGCCCTATACGATTCCGCGCGTAAAGCCGCACCGACCACCTCTACTTAACGATCTTCACTTCCACCGCGCCGACACTTGCAAGCTCCACGCTGATGCTCAGCTTTCCGCTTAAGTTCGTCTTCATCTCTCCCACGTTTGCGCCGTTCACATACACCTTATAAACCGTGTCTTCCTCCAGCCCCACCGTGATCTGCGCGTCCTCGTCGCCCTCCACCGTGAAGGTAATGCCGTTCTCCGTCTCCTCAAAACGGTTCACACTGGTTCCCGGCTCCGATTCATAGGCAAACATGCCGTTTTTCTCAAGCTTCGTCAGTTCTTTAAAGGTCTTTACCTTATAAAGATTACCGCCGTGCTCATAATCCTCCAGCTTTGCCTTTGCCGCCAGCTTGTAATTTCCAAAGCTGATCGTCCTGTCACTCTCCGCGCGCAATAACTCCTCTACTACAGCCATCGCTTTTTCCTCCTAATGTCTCTTTATTAGTAACTGTTCAGTACCTTCACAGTTACGATGCAAAATTCATCTTAAATCGTCTTCGCCGATGGATTTCGCATATTGTATCTTGTTCTTACGGTCTCAGCGGTAAGTGCTTCGACCTGTACCGAATAACTACCTTTGTTATTCCTCATCATACCTGCACGGGTTTTACCGTGAAAGTTATTTTATTATTTTTCAGTCCCACAGACACCTTATCGCCGCTCTTCACTTTTCCGGCCAGAATCTCCTCCGCCAAAGCGTCCTCAATCTCTGACTGGATCGCCCGCTTCATCGGTCTTGCGCCCATCTTGACATCCATATGCTTCTCAATCAGATATTCCTTCACCGCGGAACCGACCGTCAGCTCAATATCCATCTGTTCTTTGCACCGCTTTGACAGTGTTTTTGAGAGCAGTGTGACAATCGCCTTCATATCCTCTTTGTTCAGCGGGTGGAACACCATGATCTCGTCGATTCTGTTGATGAACTCCGGCTTGAAGAGGCGCTTCACTTCCTCCATGACATTCCCCTTCATCTTATCATAACTCTGTTTTTCCGTCTCCGCCGCGCCGAATCCCAGATTTTTCGGATCGATGATGCGCTGCGCGCCGGCATTCGAAGTCATAATCAGAATGGTATTCTTAAAGCTCACCTTCCGTCCCTTGGAGTCGGTGATATGTCCGTCGTCGAGCACCTGTAAGAGCACGTTAAACACATCCGGGTGGGCCTTCTCTATCTCATCGAAAAGCACCACGGAATACGGATTTCTGCGGATCTTCTCGGAGAGCTGTCCCCCCTCCTCAAATCCCACATAGCCCGGCGGCGATCCGATCATCTTGGAGACCGAATGTCCTTCCATGTACTCCGACATATCCACGCGGATCAGTGCGTTTTCCGAACCGAACATTGCTTCTCCAAGCGCCTTGGAAAGCTCGGTCTTTCCCACGCCCGTAGGTCCCAAAAACAGGAATGACCCAATCGGTCGATTCGGATCCTGTAATCCCACTCTGCCGCGCCGCATGGCTTTCGCCACCGCCACGACCGCCTCCTCCTGGCCGATCACGCGCTTGTGGAGAATGGATTCCAGTTTCAACAATCGCTCGCTCTCCTTCTCCGCCAGCTTCTTCACAGGGATTTTGGTCCAGAGCGCGACCACTTCCGCAATCTCGTTCTCGCCCACCACATAAGCGCGGTTCTGCTCCTCCTGTTCCAGCCGCTTCACCATGCGCTCATATTTTTTGATGCAGCTCTCCTGTTTCTTTTTCAGCTCGGCCGCCTGCGTAAAAGCTTCCATGCGGATCGACCGCTCAATCTGCAGATCGATTTTGTCTATCTCCTCCGACAGCTCCTGCAGCTTATCGGGCTGTTTTGTCACATGCAGCCGCACCGCCGCCGAAGCCTCGTCGATCAGGTCGATGGCCTTATCCGGCAGGTTCCTGTCATTGATGTAGCGGGCCGACAGCGCCACCGCCGCGCTGATCGCCTCCGGCGTGATGGTAACCCTGTGGTGCTCCTCGTACTTGTGCGCGATGCCCCGCAGAATGTTCTCGGTCTCCTCCAGCGTCGGCTCCTCCACCGTCACAGGATGAAACCGCCGCTCCAGCGCCGCGTCCTTCTCCACATACTTGCGGTACTCCGCGATGGTAGTCGCGCCAATCAGCTGAATTTCTCCCCTTGCAAGGGAAGGTTTCAAAATATTCGAGGCGTCGATCGCACCCTCCGCGCCGCCCGCGCCGATAATGGTGTGCATCTCATCCAGAAACAGAATGATGTTGCCGTCCTCGATCACTTCCTTGATGACCTTTTTGATCCGCTCCTCAAACTCGCCGCGGTACTTGCTCCCCGCCACCATTCCCGAGAGATCCAACGTCAGCAGTCGCTTATTCTGCACCGTAAAGGGCACGTCGCCGGTCACGATTCTTGCCGCAAGCCCTTCCACCACCGCAGTCTTCCCGACGCCCGGCTCCCCCACCAGACAGGGATTGTTCTTCGTGCGGCGGCTCAAAATCTGCACCACGCGGGTGATCTCCTCCTCCCTGCCGATCACCGGGTCAAGCTTCCCCTCTCTGGCGAGCGCCGTCAGATCCCTGCTGTAATGGTCAAGGGTGGAGGTGTTCCCCTTTTTCTTATTCTGTTTTCTTCCCAGATCTTCTTTGTAGAGCGCGCCATCCTCTCCCATGGCTACCAGCACATCCACATAGAGCTTCTGCACCGAAATGCCCATGGTGTTCAACAGCCTGACCGCTACATTTTCCCCCTCTTTTAAAAGCGCCAGAAGGATGTGCTCCGTCCCCGTCTTGTCGCTGCGAAACCTCTCCGCCTGTCTGTGCGCCTCCTCCAGAATCGCCTGCGCGCGCGGGGAATACCCGTCACGCTCCGCAATCAGCACGGAGGTCTCCGGCACAATCAGATCCTTTATCATCTCTTTCAGCTTTACCACGTCCACGCCGTTGTTCAGAAGCACAGTCGCCGCAACGCCCGTATTCTCCCGCAAAAGTCCTAACAGGATATGCTCGCTTCCCACATAACTCTGCCGTAAGCTTCTGGCTGCCCTCTCCGCTAAAATCAGAGCCGCCTTCGCCTTATCCGTAAATTGTGGCTGCATTTACTCTCTCATTCCTTTCCCATATTCCTCATAAATCTCGTCTATAAGAGCATGCACTTCTTCTCCGGAAATATTCTTGCAGCTTGCCTTTGCCAAGGTGACCATCAAGTCCTCCCGGATCTCCTCAATGGCCCGCATTCTGTCAATGTCTACGGCTACCATCACACCCCGTCTGCGATCCACCTTCACATAGCCCTCCTGCTTCAAAACCGTGTAGGCTTTGTTGACCGTATGCATATTGATGCCGATGGTATCCGCAAGCTGTCTGACGGAAGGAAGCATATCTCCCTCCTGAAACTGAGAAGAAGCGATCCCCATAATGATCTGATCCCTGAGCTGCATATAAATCGCCTGATCGCTGTTAAAATCTATCTCAATAAACATAGTTATTTCAGATCCTTATCGTCCATATTTAAAAACTCAAATTCAAACTCGTCGTCATCCAGAAGGAAATTCTTGGCCTTGCGCGCTCTTGCCGGTCTGACGGCCTCCTCCGCATCCGGCTCCTCCCTGTAAGTCACTTCCCGCTCTCTCTTTCTGCGCTCCTGCCTGTCCGCTCCTTCTCCCGCATCTTCTCTTCTGCGCGGTCTTCGCTCTTCGTCCGCCGCTGCCCTGCGACCCGTCTCCCTTTCTCTATCCGCGGCTGCTCTGCGTCCCGTTTCTCTCTCCGCCGCCCTTCTTACGGCCGGACGCTCTTCTTCGTCCTCCTCATCCTCCTCATCTTCATAATCCTCATAGTATGCGTCGCGCAGCTTAAAGGCCATGAAAACCGTCGCAATCACAAAAATCGTCAGAAGCACGGCAAGCACAACAATCACAATCCTCTGCTTTACGATGGACTTCGTGTCTTCCCCGTCATCGAGCGTCTGAGAATAAGAAGATTCCAGAAGGGGCACAAGCTTCTGCTTCTGTCCTGTCACGTTGTCATAAATATACCATGCCTCCTCCCCGTCGGAGGTAGTTTCGATTTTCAGCTCATAGTCGTTTCTCGGTTCAGCCGCCGGTTCTTCCTCCGGCGCCTCTTCCGGCGCTTCCTCCGGCTCCTCCTCCATGGGCAGCATCTCACCCAATTCCAACAGATCCGAACGGATATAGCCTGTTTTCTCCGAGCCGTTTGACGCGGTAAAAGTCACGTAGTACCAGGTCTTGCTGTCGCTCCCCTCGGATTTTCCGCTCACCACGACCTGCGTGCCTGGCGTCAGGGAATCCACCGGATTGTTCGATGTGGAAGGATCGGGACGCACCTTCGCCTGCACCTTGGTGCTGGCATACTGGAGGTCCATCGCCTCCTGCGCATCCACCTGCGCGCCGCCGCCGGAACTGCCGGACGCTGCCGGTTCCTGTGAATCCGCCTCCCCGCCTTCCGATGTCTGTGACTGCTGGCTTTCCGACGCCAGGGTAACCGTGGGAATGTCCCCATCCCCCTTTTTCTCTATCATGTCCGCGCGGACATACCCCATGTTGTTCGCGTCAATATACACCTGATACCAGGTAATCCCCGAGACGTCCACCTTGCCCCGGATGCTGATCTCCTTACCGACAGTGGAGCTGCCGATCACCTCGCTCTCCTGATCGGGCTGTTTCCTAATATTGACTGAATTGGGCAGCACAGTGCCTGTGGCTTCCGCCAGACTCACCATCGGATGACTCCACGCAAGGAGAACTGCCGCTCCAAAAACAGCCGCTGCCTTCCACGCATGTCTTCGTCCCCATCCTGCCTGCTCGCTCTTTCGTATTCTCATTCCGTTCTCCATTCCTGCGCTTTTCTTCTGTTTCCCTATGCCGAAGCCCTTATTCCCGCGTTCAACAAGCCAAAGTCATGACTGTATAACCCCGGCGACTGCCGCGAGGGTATTTCACTCCCTCGTAAAACGCTTGGCGCCTTCCTCTCCCCTGTGCCGCTCGGTGCTGTAGCCGAATGTATCGCCGCTGTGTCTTGCTTTTCTCGCCATCTCCTCCAGATCATGGTGATAGTTCATCTCGCACTTGGGGCAGTATTTGCCGCTGCTGATCTTCGCGCCGCAAATCTCACATTTTAAAAATATAACAGAATCCTTCGCGATCTCAAGTTTCCCCTCCTTGAGCATATCCCTTATGGATTTTTGCGATACCCCGGTAGCCTTGGCGACCTCCGCCGCATTGGCTCCCATATGTTTCTCCACATAATTGCGGGCCTTTCCGTAGTCGTCATAATCCAAAAAGCCGCACTTCTCGCACCGATATTCCCCCAGACCCTTAAAGACCATAACATCGCCGCACTCGGAACAGTAAGTTGGTCTGTTATAAGTGTTGATCTCGGTAAACTCTTTCCTGAGCATCTCAATTCTTTCTTCTCTGCCCATAATTCCACTCCCTTTTACGCTTTCTAATATTGTATGATTCCACTTGCAACTCCACTTCCGCAATTTCCTAAGCGGCGCTTAAGTCTCATCGATCGCCTTGCCGATATCGCGCCGCATATACTGACGGTCAAAATGCACCCACTCCGTGGCCGCATAGGCGTTCGCCCTGGCCTCTTGCAAGGTCGCGCCCTTTGCCGTGACGCCGAGCACCCTGCCGCCGTTTGTGACGATCTTACCGTCCTTCAGCGCCGTCCCCGCGTGGAAACAGTAGTACCCGTCCTTATCATCAAAGTTTTCCAGCCCCGTAATCTCAAAGCCCTTCTCATAGGAGACGGGATATCCTTCCGAAGCCAGCACCACACAGACCGCCGCACTGTCCTCAAAGGAGAGGTCAATGCGGTCAAGCGTCCCGTCGATACAAGCCTCCGCCACGTCGATCATGTCATTTTTCATGCGGGGCAGCACCACCTGCGCCTCGGGATCACCGAAGCGGGCATTGTACTCAAGCACCTTCGGCCCGTCCTCCGTCAGCATCAGCCCGAAGAAGATCACGCCCTTGAAGGGCCTGCCCTCCGCCGCCATCGCGTCCACCGTGGCCTGATAAATGTGCCTGTGACAGAACGCATCCACCTCATCCGTATAGAAGGGGCTGGGCGAAAACGTGCCCATGCCGCCGGTATTGAGTCCCTGGTCGCCGTCCAGCGCCCGCTTGTGATCCTGCGCGGAAGACATGATCTTGATCGTCTTTCCGTCCACAAAGGAGAGTACGGAAACCTCCCGGCCCGTCATAAACTCTTCGATCACCATGCGGTTGCCCGCCGCGCCGAATTTCTTATCCTCCATAATGGTGCGCACGCCCTCCTTCGCCTCGTCGAGCGTCTTGCAGATCAACACGCCCTTGCCGAGCGCAAGGCCGTCCGCTTTCAGCACCACCGGCATCTTCGCAGTCTCCAGATACGCAAGCGCCTTCTGCGGGTCGTCAAAGTTCTCGTAGGCCGCCGTGGGGATGTTGTACTTTTTCATCAGATCTTTGGAAAATGCCTTGCTGCCCTCCAGAATCGCCGCATTTTTCCGAGGCCCGAACACCTTAAGGCCCTCCGCCTCCATCGCGTCCACAAGACCGCCCACCAGCGGGTCATCCATGCCCACAATGGTCAGGTCGATGGCATTCTCCTTCGCAAAGGCCGCCAGCTTATCAAACTCCATCGCGCCGATGGGCACGCACTCCGCGATCTGCCCGATTCCCGCATTGCCGGGCGCACAGTATATTTTGTCCGCCCTCGGGCTCTTTGCCACCGCCGCCGCAATCGCGTGTTCCCTGCCGCCGCTTCCTACAATCAAAACCTTCATGACACTTTATTCCTCCCAACTCTACTCGAAGAATACCGATTTCCGGCATTCTTCCACGCGGAACTTAGTCCTTCCAAGTCAGCTTGCTGACTTTGCGTTCCCGGCCTATGGCAAAACGTCTTTAGAAGTACTTTTCGCGTTATCACTCTGCGACCGTAACCTTACCGTTCTCCACCTTCACCTGTCCCGATGCAATCAGATTGATACACCATGGCAGAATCACCCACTCGGCATTCTCCATCACCCGCCTCTGCAGCGTTTCAGGCGTATCGTCCTCATGCACTTCCACCGCTTTCTGCATGATAATGGGCCCGGTATCCATCCCCTCATCCACAAAATGCACCGTCGCGCCCGTTATTTTTACGCCGCGCGAAAGCGCCGCCTCATGCACCCGCAGTCCGTAATAACCCGTTCCGCAAAAGGCCGGAATCAGGGACGGGTGTATATTGATTATTCTATTTTCATACTTCCTGATCAGCGCTGCGGGAACCTTCACCATAAAGCCCGCCAGCACAATCAAATCCGGTTTGGCCTCCTCCACCGAGCGAATCAGGGCCTCCTCGAACTGTTCCCTGTTCCCGTAATCCTTCGGGGACACGCACACGCTCTCAATCCCCGCTTTTCCCGCTCTCTCCAGAGCCCCGGCTCCCGGATTGTTGCACACCACCCGGACAATTTCCGTGTTAAAAATGGCGCCCTGCGCAATGCCGTCAATAATCGCCTGTAAATTTGTGCCGCCTCCCGACACGCACACCACTACTCTAAGCATCCTACTCCTCCCGTCAGAACTCCCCAGTCCCTTCTGTTCCCGCGGGCAATGCCCCAAAGCCGCACTTGCCTGACCTTGGCGATTGCTGCGAGATATTTCACCATTCATACAGCCAACACCCATTCATAAAAGAACAATGTCACGCCGTTTTGTATTATGTAAACCCGCCGAGCGTTTACACGATAACCGCCTCATGCGCGCCTGCTGCCACTTCTCCCACGGCCCATGCCTTTTCGCCGGCTTTTGCAAGCGCGGCAACGGTACGGTCTGCATCCGCGGCATCCACCGCCAGCACCATGCCGAGTCCCATGTTGTAAGTATTGTACATCATCTTTTCTTCCAGACTGCCGGTCTTTTGCATCAGTGCAAAAATAGGCGGTATCTCAAAGCTGCCTTTCTTCACCTTTGCCCCGACGCCCTCCGGCAGCATTCTCGGTATGTTCTCATAAAAGCCGCCGCCCGTGATATGGCTGCAGCCCTTGACGATGATGCCCGCCCGCTTCACTTCCTGAAGCGCTTTCACATAAATCCTGGTGGGAGTCAGCAATGTCTCGCCGAGCGTCGCGCCAAGCTCGTCATAATATACGGAGAGCGTTTCCCGATTCACATTGAATACTTTTCTGATCAGGGAAAAGCCGTTGCTGTGTACGCCTGAGGATGCAATGCCGATCAACACGTCCCCGGGCTTCACGTCCGCCCCCGTGATCAGATCCTTCTCCTCAGCTACGCCCACCGCGAAACCTGCAAGGTCGTACTCGTCCTCCGGCATCAGCCCCGGATGCTCCGCCGTCTCGCCGCCGACCAAGGCCGCGCCCGCCTGCTTACAGCCCTCCGCCACACCTTTCACGATGGCCGCGATCTTCTCGGGATAATTTTTGCCGCAGGCTATGTAATCTAAGAAAAACAACGGCTCCGCGCCCGCGCACACCACATCGTTGACACACATCGCCACACAGTCAATTCCCACCGTATCGTGTTTGTCCATCAGATAGGCGAGCTGTATCTTTGTGCCAACGCCGTCCGTGCCCGACAAGAGCACAGGCTTCTCCATACCCTTTATCTTTTCCAGGGAAAAAGCGCCGGAAAAACCGCCGATCCCGCCTAACACCTCCGGCCTCATCGTCCCCTTCACATACTGCTTCATCAGCTCCACCGAACGGTAACCCGCCTCGATATCCACGCCCGCTGTCTTGTAGTCCATACTTTCCTCCATGTCGGAGCATTATTGCGGAGACGCGCGAACAGAATTTAGAAGTTTTCCGAAGGAATACTTCGTTCTGCATCTGCGATTCCGAGTTTGTGGCTCCGACACAAACTCGCGATTGAAAAATAAGGTAGACTTATTTTTCAATCTGTTCTCCTTCTCTTACGCTTTCAAATACGTTTTATACCCTACTTCCTGCAGCTTCGCGTCCTTCTCCTGCACGCTCTCCTTCAGTCTCTCCGAATATTTCTTTAGCCGTTCCAGAAGCGCCGCATCCGAGACAGCCAGAATCTTCGCCGCCAGAATACCCGCGTTCTGTCCGCCGTTTATGGCCACCGTGGCCACCGGAATGCCCGAGGGCATCTGCACAATGGAATAGAGGGAATCCACCCCGCCCAGATCGGAAGTCTTCATGGGCACGCCGATCACCGGCATGGGAAAGATCGCCGCGCACATGCCCGGCAGGTGAGCCGCCTTCCCGGCCCCCGCGATAATCACCTTAAAGCCCTTCGCCTCCGCGCCCTTCGCATATTCAAAGAACACGTCCGGTTCCCTGTGGGCGGAAATAATTGTCATCTCATAGGAAATGCCAAGCTCCTCCAAAATATCCGCCGCCTTCGCCATAACGGGCATATCCGAATCGCTGCCCATCACGATGCCTACCTGTGCCATCCGCAATTACCTCCTCAACCACAACATCTTGTATCAAAACAAAGTTTCTTATTCTACAGTGTACTAGATTTCCCCCAATTACGCAACCCATATTTATAGTCCACCCAATACACAATCGTGCTGAGAATGCCACTTTTCAGGCATTCTCTTACGCGAAACTCCGTACTTCCAAGTCAACTTGCTGACTTTGCGTTCCTGTCCTATGGCGAAACGTCTTTCGAAGTACTTTTCGCTTTGCTACACCAGCGCCCGGTTCAGCTCCTCACAGCCCGGCAGCACAAATTGACCATCTTGGATAATCACAAATTTCTCTCCCGATTCGGTCAACACAGAAAGCTCCCCCAGCTCGTCATAAGGGATCGTAATGTCCGTGTGGCACTGAAAATACGCCTTGCTGACATCTGTGTCACGCAAAACTGACACTTCGTTCTCTTTCGCTGTAATCTCCTTGCCGTCCGGATTGTAACTCTTCACTTCCTCCTCGTGGGAATAACAGGTATCCCCAAGCGCAAAGTGGGGTCCGGTCTTCTCCGCAATCAGAATCGGCAGCTTGTCCTCGATTCCATACTTTCTCGCGACGGAGAAAGCCGTCGTATTCGTGCCGATGGCAAATTCTCCAAGCGGCAGTTTTTCATGGTGATGAAATACGTTATCCCTGATATACTTGCGGTTTTCCTCCTCTCCCGCAAAGTTACCGCAGCTATAATCCGTCACGAAGCCGTCCTGAAAACGAAGCCGCAGATCCCGGTACTCCAGCTCGTGTAAAAACACGCGCGGCACATGCAGAAGCCCCTCCGTACCTGTCAGCCGGGGCGAGGTAAACACCTCTCCCACAGGGATATTGACATCCGCCACACAATTTTCGAAATTGGTCTGGGTTTCCGGGTCACCCAGCTTGTGAAGCTGCACCCTGATGTCCGTCTCATTCCCGTTCATACCCTTGACCAACACGGTCGATCCCTTATCCAGCACATCTATGATCTTCTGCTGGATATCCCGGTAGAGCATGTAGTCCAGCGTATTGATGCGCACCACATCGTCAAAGATTTCCTCATACCGCTCTCCGATCCCGGGCACGGGAAAGGCGATGATCGTAAAGCTGTGCTCCTCGCCCTTGATATACTCGTTCTGTATATCGGCTATCTTTCCCGCGTTGGAAACCGAAAGCTTCTGCTGCTTTTCACTGAAACGGCAGGCAGTCTCCTTATTCTCCGGCACGAAGGGCTCCTCCCCGAAGCTCTCCACCACCGCGGGGCCGCCGTAAAGAACCGCCAGCTCCTTGTGGCGCTCGAACACATTCCGCACCGCCTCGACCCTTCTCTCCGCCAGCGCAGCATCCAGAAAAAGAGCCATATCTTCCTTATGGTCATAGTCGTACTGCTTGTTGGGATTGGCGCCGCAGTAGCCGTTCTTGTTCACACTCCTGCCCTGAAAGATATCGGCGCCCGCCCGGCAAAAGGTCGATTGTAGACCAATCTGGTCAAAATTCAGAACCGCCTGCCTTATCACCCGTTCAAAGCCCAGAAAATAGCGGATTGTCACAATTTCTTTCAAAGAAATATCCTTGTTGGTCACCTCAAAGCCGATGCGGTAACCCTCCGTGTACGTGTCCGCCATCAGCTTTATTTTTTCCGAAGGCATTTCATGCAAATGCGCCGCCGTTCTCATCTCGTTCTCCGTGATATACTCCCCGAACCAGTAGAGATAGCGCAGATCCGACAGATCGCTCTCCATAATGATACGGCGGGCGAAATCCCGATCCGCGTCCAGAAGCGTCAGGCTCTTTTCTTCAAACGCCGTCTCGTAATAATCGCTCACATACCAATAAAGAATCTGCCGCAGTTCCTCCGCATCCGGCTCCTTTCCGTCTTCGGCCGCGCAGACAAAGAGCTGGTAAACCTCCAGCAAAAGCTCCGCCCGCATGGTCATAGAAGCAGGATTTGTCTCATAAGCCGCCGGAATCATGCCGCGAAGCTCCGCATACAAAAAGGACAGGCATTTTTCGATTGACTCTCCCAGTCTATTTGTCGCATAGTCCGGATTCGCATAACTTTCCCCGTAATGCGCCGGCAGAATATCCGCATAGAGCGCCTGATTGTGCGCTTTCAGCTCCTCCAGTCCCATCTGCCTGAGGGCCCCGCTCTCCACCAGCGCATAAGTCCGATCCATCATTAAGACAAAGTCCGCCATCTGCTTGAAATAATCCCTGTAACCCTCTCCACAGATTGACTCATTCGGTATTTCCTTAATCCGGGCAAGCGCAAGCCCGTAGCGCTCCTCTATTAATTCTTCCTGTCTCATTATGATCTCCCTTCTCAATCCTCAAATAGCAATGCCTGCACGCACTTTCCATATCATATATTCGCGGGCATCACGATTACCAATCATCTCATGCATATGCCCCCGCGTACAAAATCACGCTGAGCGCCGCCAGCACCAATACATTTAATACGATACCCAGATAACTGAAAAAATAAAACTTATCCCGCTCGGATTTGGAAAGGACACCCAGCACAATGCCCACAAAGGCAAAAATCATCGTCAGAAACGCCACCGCCCCGTACTGTAAAGGAATCTCCCCCGCCTTTGCGTAGCTGTCCAAAATGATGTAAACCAAAGATGTCAGAGAGATCACACCAAGAATCGTAGCCATGATTCCCTTCTGCGTATGCTCCTTATTGGTAAACATGAAATCCTTTTTCACCGCTGCCTGTCCTCCCGCTTTCTGACTCTGCTTGCGCCTGCGCGAACAGGCAGACTCGAAACGCTCCGCCTATTCGCGTAAGAGAGGGCATCCTCGTCCCACCGAAAACGCCCTCCCGCTTTTTTAAAATAAAATTTTGTTTCTTCCCGCCAGAAGCTTCGCGCCGCTGATTACCAGAAGCACGCCCCCGGCTATGCCTACCACCATAATCACCACGCCGAACGCGAGATTTAAGGCGCCTGATCCGCCCATGATCTTATAGGTTCTCTCTTCCATATTTTCCTTCCCTTCTAAAAAATCAACGCCTCTTTTCAAGACATTACTTTGCCCCGTAAGTTTCATAGTAGGCGTCAATCCGCCCCTTTATTTCATCGTCAATATAAATCTTCCCGTCAACGGGCTTATTGTAAAGGCACTCCACCACTTCCTCCATGGTGACGATCGCTCCCGTTTCGAAACCGTACTTCTCCTTAATCTCATCGAGGGCGCTCTTATCGCTCGAAAGGCCCTTCTCCATGCGGTTTAAAGACACCATCAATCCCTGCACCGTAACATCCGCCTGCGCCTTAATGATCGGGAACGTCTCCTCGATGGACTTCCCGGAAGTCGTCACATCCTCTATGATGACCACACGATCGCCGTCCTTCAGCTTAGAGCCGAGCAGGATTCCCGTGTCACCGTGATCCTTCACTTCTTTCCTGTTAGAGCAGTAACGGATCTCCTTCCCGTAAAGCTCGCTGATCGCCATGGTCGTCGCCACCGTGAGGGGAATGCCCTTGTAGGCGGGACCGAACAGCACGTCAAAATCCAGTCCGTAATTGTCGTGAATCGCTTTCGCGTAATATTCACCCAGCTTCTTTAGCTGCGCGCCGGTCACATAGGCTCCCGCATTCATAAAAAACGGGGATTTTCTGCCGCTCTTTAACGTAAAGTCCCCAAACTGCAACACCCGGCTTTCTATCATAAAGCCGATAAATTCCTGCTTGTACTGTTCCATCGTTTTATCCTCATCTTCCTTTGCTGACACCTTCGCCATGTGCGGGAATGGGAAATTTCCCTCACACAACCCACTGTACCATATCTTGAGGCTGTTTTCAATGCGCAATTCGCCGTCTAAGCGGCCTATCTTGCGTTGGAAAAAAGGAAAATTCCTCTGATGGTAACTGTTGCAGTCCCCTTGTTGATATTATTTGCATATCCCGCAATCTCATAATTATCTTCGGACGATATTTTTCCGCCCAGCTTCACCCGGATTTCTTCATCCGGCCTGATCTCCCTGCCAGTATAAGTCTGCGCCGGAAGCGGCATTCGTTTTTGTATTGTTTTGATAGCTGATGGTATAATCCTTCTTCTCTGTCAAAAGCGTTTTATAGTCATACACCCTCACCTCGGGCTTAATGGCCTTCCCTGATTGCCCTTCTCATAAAACAAATCCTCCTCACCGAATGCTCCTTTTTCTCCCCTTCACCCTACCTCTCTCCTAAGCCGCAGCAAAATCCTCTTCTCCATCCGACTGACCTGCACCTGGCTGATCCCCAGGCTCTTCGCCACCTCCACCTGCGTCTTGTCCTGAAAGTAGCGCATTTGGATGAGCTGCCTTTCCGTCTCCGAGAGCGTTCCCATGAGCTGCTCCAAAAGCATATGGTTCAATATTTTTTCCTTCTCCGAATCCTCGCTCGCCCGGTTCAGACCGGCCGTGCAGCCCGTGCCGTCCCCCACTACCTGATCTACGAGGTAAATCTCGTTGCCGTCAGACTGATAGACGGACTTGTAGATGGACTCCACCTCCACGTTGGCATCAAGCGCCATCACGATATCTTCTATAGAAAGTTCTGTCTCCG
>VSNH01000189.1 GCA_009774215.1 Lachnospiraceae bacterium | reverse complement strand
CCTGAGCGCTATTTTGTGAGCTAAAGTATTGATTTTTCAAGGAGCAAATCCCATTTTTAATGTGGGAAGTTTGAGTATACTACTTATTTTAAAAAAGAAAATATCAGAAAATAACAAAAATGCCCAAAACAATATAAGAATAATCTGTTTTAGTAGGTCTTTATCAAAACCATCTCCAGAGGATGGTATATTTGCATGAAGTGCTATAGACTTTCATACCGCTGGCCAGCAATATATGTATGGTCTCCAAGACGGAGATCAGAAATGTGGTGATTCCGTTCAAAAAATAAGGGGACAAGTCAGCGCAACCCCTTGGTTTTGCTGGGTTTCCCTAACTTGTCCCTAATATAACACAAGCATCGAAGAAATCAGTCCTAAAAGCAACGGAAGTTTCCCTTTTTTTCTTATTTGTACATCTTCTAACCGTACTTTTAATTTTCTATAGTCTTTTTCAGACATTTCAACTCTTAAATTTTCATCTACATTCTTTTCAATATTACTGGTTTCTTCTGCCATTTTCTTACCTCCATATTTTATAGTTTGTATTTTATCATATTTTCCAATATTTTACTATACATCAAAATACCAAATTCCCCATATTTCAACACCATTTTTCTACAAACAGGCGAAACTCCAAACAAACACGGAAACCCTTATACTATCACGCAAAACTCGGATACTATCACGGAAACTGCCGACTTTTGCGTGATAGTATAAAACACCGCCCAATCGCCCCGCTATCAGCGGCGTTAAAAAGCACAAAAAATGGGGTTCACCAACCACCGTGATGAACCCCACCAAGCCTAAAATCCCTTGATTTTAAGCCATTCTTCCATACTTTTGCCTGCGAGCACCCAAAATCCTATGGCATCAATTTGAGATAGCCGCCTGTGCCGCTGTTAGATTCTGATGACTTTTACCCCTGGGGTAAATAATTTACCCCTTTTACCCCACCTGTGCGGAATTTACCCCACCCCATTTTGCGATTCGACAAATCGACAAATTAGCCCCTTGCCTTTATGCGGAATCCGCTATAAAATGATTTCAGCGGAACGCTCCGCAGCGTTTGACAGATGCGGGGGAATCTGTTACAATAAAAACACAAAAGGGAATACTGCCGATAGACGGTCAGCCCCGATAAAATTACTTACAAAGAAGTGACCTTACCTTTGGCTGGGGCGGTCACTTTTTTGTGTGGTTTATGTACGCTATCAAGATCGAAACGATGATTCCAAGAATCATCAGAACAACCGTCAGCAGTTCATAGTCACTCATCAAGCATCCCCCCCTTTCCCGGTTTTACCCGTAGTCAGAGGGGCAGTCCCCTCTGCAAAGAAGGACTGACCGCCTACCCGTTATGGCAGTATCCCATGCGAATATATTATCAGAAAATGTCGGATGCCACAAGATGGTTTTCCAGCTTTTTATTTTTCCACTTGCTAAATCCCAAATTCAGAGGTAAGCTACAACACCACGGAAGGAGGGATTGGATTGGAAAAAGATTCTGCATTATACCAATTGATGGACACACGCATGAACGGTGTCATGAACGGCATTGTAAGCGGTGACGGGGAATACCAGGCGATTCTCCGAAAGTCGGACATATACTCCGGCGAACTGGACAGGATGGATTTATCAAAAGAAATCCGGCTGCTCATCGACCGCTACGTCTGTGAGCAGAACGCGCTGGGCTCCCGGTTTGGGATGCTTGCATATCTGCTTGGATTTTCCGACTGCAAGGCTATGTTTTTAGGGAAATGCCTGCCGACAGAAGCAAAAGAAATGACCACAGAACTGTAACCGCAAAGTGCCGGACAGGACGGAAAGGCTGCGCCACAGCCCTTCCGCCCTGTCTCTTTCGTCTAAATATAAATCCATGCCTCCAGTTCCACATATTTGTTGGATTTTGACCACTGCGGGTGTTTCCTGAACCATGCCCGCTCGTCATCCGGCGTGACCGTCAGCTTCGTAAAATAAACAGGGGAACCGGCATCATCCAGTTCCCCGCGGGCATCGGTGCTTAAGTTTAAGAGCCACTCGAAGCGGTCTTCGTAAACCCTCACCCCTGACACATATTTATCCATTTGCTCTTCCGAAAATTCCCCGTCCCCCGGCACGGGCGGCTGCTCCATGAGCCTTTGCAGGTTTTCCAGCTTGCCACTCACGTCTGCCTCCGTGGCAGGCTTCACATCGCCGTACTGCATCATCTGCTGTTCCAGCTCCGCTATCTTTTTCTCCACCTCCTGCTGCTTGCGGCTGAATACCTCCCTCGGTATCTCGTTGTTCATCCGCATGTCGAGCAGCGTCTCATAGCGCCCCTGCTCCTTTTTCAGCTTTTCCTCTATGATGGATTTATCCCGCAGCACTTCCATCTGCCCCACCCCTGCCGCGCCGAGGCCGAGGACCGCCGCCGCATTTTTCAGCGTCCCCTCCGGGTCGTCAAAGACGGCGTGGAGGACTTTCTGCGCCATCGTGTACATCTTCCAGTCCTGCACCAGCGGCGAGCGGCAGA
>VSNH01000188.1 GCA_009774215.1 Lachnospiraceae bacterium | reverse complement strand
CTCAAGCATAGTTATCACGGAGAAATATCTCCATGTCATAGACAGTCTCAAACAGGACGCAATCCGCTCTCTCGGTTCAATCAATTATGCCATGCCGTAATATTTACCCCTTGGCATTCTTGACACTTTGGCACACTTTGATGGACTCTCCGACCGACATCGGAGGGTTCTTCTTTTTTCGGCGGTCATCATCTTCGGATTTTTGGTTTGGTTCAGTGCGGGGGTGTATATATAAGGCTGACCCAAACCAAGACTATATGGAGCGGTGAAAAGAAAAAACGATGAAATTCACTTGCATTTTCTTCATTTTCTACATTTTCAGCAGCCAAAATGCAGAAAGTGTGACGGTGTCAGTCAACATTTTTCAGGAATTACCCCTTGCACTCCTTGCACTTTTGCACTTTCGGAAAATGCCAAAATGTCAATAATGCCACGGGGTAATCTTGGAATAACACTGATACCATATCCCCTTATTCCTTGATGAAGTTGACCGCCCTATTGTGCAAAAGTGCAAAAAATGCAAGAGGGTATCAACGAGAAAAACATATTAATGGCAACAAAAAAAGGTCGGATATTCTTTGTCGGGCAATATACTTTCCGAGTATCCCGAAAAGCGCTGTCCACTCCCGATGGTCGGTTGATGTCATTATAGTGACCAAAGTCATTGCAATGACGAAAGTCAAAGAGAGAAAAAGGAGTGCAAGGATATGTTTCGGGATTCCTTTTTCTCCGAAAAGCCACCGCCGAAACCGCAGCCACTTCCGTGACCACTCTTTGTTTTTCCAACTGCCATAAGAGGTCGTTTTTAGGGTGGAGCGAGTTTATGTTTAGGTATTACCCGTAATCCCCAAACTCGCCACCCATAACCGACTGTAATCATCGCACTCACTATAATCATCGCACCCGGTACAATGCTAAACCACTATACCGAGTGTAACATTATCAGCCGTCCCGAGGCGACACGGAAATTAACCGCCAGAAAATTCCTTAGCTCATTAGGGAATTTTCCGAGTCGCATTGACAAGTCAACGCTGAAAATATCCCGAATGAGCCAAAGGCCGACCTTTGGAATCCAAAGAAAATTAGACAACATTATATGGTCTTGGGAGAACCTCGAAATTATAAAATTAGGTATGCGGGGGGGGACGCTTATTTTACAAGAAAATCGTAAAACGGCGTATAATAGAAGTTGTTAGGTTGCAGATAAAATTTGTTAGTCTTAAAATCTATGAGCATATTGAACCGTTTAAGGAAACTATTGCCAATCATGCCGTCTATATCCCCTTTGCTTTGCATCCCAGATGTTAGGGTGGAAAATGCGCCTGCAACTTTCGGCATTATATAAGGACCAACAATCACTTCATCAAAAAATACATTTTTCAACTCTCCGCTGCCTCCGTCTGAACTTACGATGCGAGAAATGGCAAACGGTTTCTGCGTTTCAAGGAGGTTGTGTTTACTGACAAATGGAGTATTCAAATCAATTATGCGGTCGGAGCCCGTATCAACTTCAAGAAGAAGATTATGCAATGTACCGTTCAACTTTATAGGAAGATAAATAAAGGGTACATCGTATTTATAGGCAAAAGGCAACGACACATACGGTTTATCGACAGTTAACGTATCTTTGGGGTAACAGTATATTTTGAAATCGTCATAGTTAATTTCAATATTAAATGCAGCCAGACCATTCAGTCCAAAAACTCCATCCCAATATTCAGGAGGATATGGAATATGAGCGCAACCAGCTTTATCATATTGAACAGTACCAACCTTGATAGAATTATCGTCACTATATTCAACTTTGTTTTCGCCAGAAGTGCCTAAATTATCGACAGACTCTCCATTGTGGATTAATCCTTTGAGTTTCGGAGAATTCGTATTAAGCACGATTGAGGATGCACCTGTATCAACAAGAAAACGAAGCGAATCAGATCCGTTTACAAATGCTGTAACGTATATACGGCTATCTCCGGCTATGGCAAACGGTATTTCTCCGATAGGTTCTTCCTTTACCATTCTTGCATAAGTGTTGAAGATACAAATGGCAAGAAAGAGTATTGAGGTTATACCTCTAATTTTATTGTGAGTCTGTGACATATGTGCAAAGATAGTCAATTTCATAGAAATCTTATACGGGAGCTATAACAAAGTCGTAAATGCACCAACAAATAAGAGAGGAAACGAAAATAACTATGAAGTAACGTAAGGGCTTCGACTTTATAATTTTGTACTTGTTGCAAACCAACAATATAAGCTCTGCTACTACTGCAATTATAATGTAAACATACCAATGTTTAAGCATAATGATTTGATTTTGAAGTTTTCTTATTAGACGCGAATTTACGCAAAAAAATTACAGATACCTATGAGGTTATTAATTTAATCTGCGATTCCATTCTGCGAAATTACTCAAAATAGAAATTCAAATCAATACGTTTACTGAAAAAAAGTTTGGTTCAGTCTTAGATATATACATCTATACTGAACCAAACCAATAAATATATACTGGGCAA
>VSNH01000187.1 GCA_009774215.1 Lachnospiraceae bacterium | reverse complement strand
GTATAGATGACGTACTTAAAGAAGAAAACATAAATTTAAAAGGTCGTTTAATAGAATATCATAGTAAAGATAATCCATGATGAATTTTATTATCTAATAGAACATATCCTCTTGCTACCAGAACCCTTTTCAACCAGTAGTAAGAGGATATTGCTTTTACACTTTGATATCCGTTCCGTCCTTAAAGGTGAAGCGGATATCTTCTTTATTAAAAACTGTGACAAAATCAACAAGGCTGTACCAGAGGTTCTCATCAAACTCCGTGGCCACTCCGTCCTGCCGTTCCAATTCGGCAAGGAACCTTTCTATCTGCTCCTTTTTCGCCTGCTTCTCCGTGATGGCATTTCCCACTTCATCCAGCCTTGCTTTCGTCTGGTCAAACCGCTCTGCCAGCCCGTCATACCTCGCCTGGTATTCCGTCTGGTCGAGGGCGACATGGGCATTCTCGTCTATGCACTGCTGTATCAGCCCCGCCACAACATTCAGTTCTTCCTGAAACCGTGACTGCTCCGCTTCCAGCTCCGCCGTATTGAAAAGCCGCCCCTTGATAGCATGGAAATTGGCGGCAATCTCATCCTTTTCCGTAGTCAGGATATTGACCGCTTTCATGAAAAGTGCCTTGATGGTTTCCTCGTCCAGATGGGGCGTGCCGCATTTCTCCCTGCCGTCAAATTTGTGGTTGCACTGCCAGACTACCCGGCGGTACTTGCTGTTGGAATGCCACACCTTCGAGCCGTACCAGCTTCCGCAGTCGCCGCATCTTATTTTGCTGGAAAAGATGCCCACGCTGCTCTGCCGGTTCGTTCCCGTCTGCCGGACGGCCATCTGTTTCTGCACTGCCTCGAATACGGCAGGCTCTATGATGGCATCGTGGTTGTGTTCCACATAATACTGCGGGACTTCGCCTTCGTTGACCTTTTTCTTTTTGGAGAGGAAATCCACCGTGTACACCTTCTGCAAAAGGGCATCCCCTTTGTATTTTTCATTCGTGAGGATGCTCCGGACCGTGCTTCCCGACCAGTTTGCTTTGCCGCCGGGAGTGGGTATGCCTTCCTCTGTCAGCGCCTTTGCAATGGCGAACGGCGACCGCCCCTGCAGGAACATCCCATAAATTCTCCGGACAACCGCCGCCTGCTCCTCGTTGATGACGAGATTTCCGTCCTCGCCCCGGTCATAGCCGAGGAACCGTTTGAACGGGACCGTGACCTTGCCGTCTGCAAACCGTTTCCGCTGCCCCCATGTGACGTTCTCCGAAATGGAGCGGCTCTCCTCCTGCGCCAGCGAGGACATGATGGTAAGGAGCAGTTCGCCCTTGCTGTCAAATGTCCAGATGTTTTCTTTTTCAAAATAGCACTCCACTTTGTGTTCCTTCAACTTCCGTATGGTGGTCAGGCTGTCCACCGTGTTCCTTGCGAAACGGCTCACCGACTTCGTGATGATAAGATCGATGCGGCCGTCCAGGGCGTCCGCCACCATCTGGTTAAAACCGCTGCGCTTCGTTGTGGAAGTCGCACTGATGCCTTCGTCCGTATATACAGAAACAAACTCCCAATCCTCGCGCCCCTTTATGTAATTCGTGTAATAATCCACCTGCGCCTCGTAGCTGGTCTGCTGCTCCTCATGGTCTGTGCTGACGCGGGCATAGCCCGCAACTTTCCGCTTTTCCCTACTGCTGATCGGAGCCGCCGTATATCTGCTCCGTGTAGCGGGTATCGTGATCACCTTTGCCACCGCTCTGCCCTCCCGTCATAAAAATGGATCTCCAGGCTGCCGTCTTCAAACGCCACAAGCTCCTGTACCTGTTTTTCAAATTCATTCCCGTCAAATTCCTCCATGCCCATCAAATATGCGGAAACTTTGCGGATGTCGGAATCCTGGAAATCCCGCCCGCTGCATTCCGTCCGCACCTTTGACTTTCCGCTGCACCGCCAGTAGGTGTATTTCCCATAGCAGCAGTACCTGTGGTAGAGGTTGCCGCAGGAGGCACACCGTATCTTTCCGATAAACTCATCCGTGGATGTGTTCTCATGCCGGTTGCTCCGCAGTTTCAATGTTTCGTATCTCCTGGCCATGCCATCCTTCAGATGGAAATCAATGCTTCCTGTTTTCTGCACCACCATCTGACTCACGGTCTCCGTGAAAAAATCTTCATCAAAAGTTTCCTGTCCCATTACCTTACAAAAAATTTCCTTTATCTCCGAATCCGGATAATTCACGCTGTCACAGGTCACGCCATGCCCACTCTTGGCCCGGCAGTACCAGTAAAGGTGTCTGTCCCTGCTTTCACTGACCGCCCTGCCGTACCGCCTTCCGCATTGCCCGCAGAATATCTTTCCGTCAAAAATGTGTGCCGGTCTTTTCCGGATGGGCTTGTGGGGCGGCTTTACGGGCTTCGGCGGCATTTCCCATAGCCTGGTCTCCCCGTCAAATAGCTGCATCTCAAGGCTTCCATCCGGCAGCGCCGTGATGAGCCTGACCGTCCTTTCAAAAGCCTCCCCGTCAAAGTGTAGACCGTCAAATTCCCATCTGCCCATTTCCCTTTTTTTCGTCAAATAAATATATCTGGTGAATAAGTTAATC
>VSNH01000186.1 GCA_009774215.1 Lachnospiraceae bacterium | reverse complement strand
GTGAAAGCCAAGACCGGGAACAAGACATCTGCGGAGACGTATGCCAACTGGTATAAGAGCGTGTATCTGCCGGAACCAAAAGCGGTGGATGCAGAGACAGAAGGACAGGGATAAGGAGGCTGAAAGGATATGAGTATTGTTAGAAAGATAGAGATAGACGGGCAGGATGTGTTATTTAAGGCATCGGCGGCGATTCCGAGGATTTACCGTTTGAAGTTCCAGCGTGATATTTATAAGGATTTGCGGATTCTGGAAAAGAGCATCGGGGAGGGGGATGAGGAAAACTCCAACCTTGATTTATTTTCGTTGGAGATGTTCGAGAATATCGCCTACACGATGGCGAAGCACGCCGACCCGCAGATACCGAATGAAGTGGATGAATGGCTGGACGGATTCAACACCTTTTCTATTTATCAGGTTCTTCCGCAATTGATAGAATTGTGGGGGCTGAATGTAAAGACGGATGTGGAGGCTAAAAAAAACTTCGCCCAACTGAGCGGGAAATGACCACGCCTTTATTCCTGCTCCGGTGTGTGCAGCTAGGGCTTTCGATGGCTGATCTGGAACTGCTCTCCATCGGGCTTATCAATGATATGTATGCCGAGAGCCGCAACGATTCCTTTTCCTACGCTGTACTGGCTGATCAGGCCGCGATGGACGCATTTTAGTTGAAAAAACAGCCTTTTTCTGCTATGATTGGTAGTGGGAAAAGGCTGTGAAATCGTTAAAGGAGATTTGATTGCTGTGATAGAGGTATTGTTTGGCGAGAGTGAAGCCGCTTCCATGAAAGCGGCAAAGAATAAAATAATTGTGGGAACAGTCAATGGCCCTACGTCCGTCTGGATGGCCGGGAAAAAAGCACCGCCCCAAAAGCCTTTCAGCGGCTGGATAGAAGGAACATCGGAAGAAGTTATTTGTCTTGGATTTATAATGGATATAGGAAACATCAGGGAACCAATGGAAAGCCCATACCGCAGGGAACTGATCTATTCCATGTATGCACAAGAACAATGGGCGCAGGATGAAGAGACAGGGAATGAGTTAAAAAGTGCCGGTGATTTTTATGTAAAAGAATTGCGGCGGTTAAGGGATTTTCTGGACGAAGGGGAATCTGTCAGAATATGGTACAGCGATGCCCCTTATTCCCGATGCGGTCTATACAGCCTGTGCCAGATATTAAAGGGGTATGACAACCAGATATCGGCAGTTAAGATTCCGGAGTATGTAGTCCGCGATAAAAATATTGTCTCTTATCATAGCTGGGGTGAGGTTTCGGCAGAAGAGTTTGCAGTTTTTTTACCCTATGAGAAGCTACTTTCAAAAGAAGAAATTCATATGTATGCCATGCTGTGGGGCATTCTGGCTGAGGAAAACAGCCCTCTCCGTGCGGTGGTCAATAGCAGAGTCCTCAGTGTCCCGGAGGATTTCTACGATTTTCTGATATGGAAATGGCTGAAAGATGCTCCCATAAAAGAGGCCAGACTGATTGGTGATATTATCGGCCATTCACAGCTTGGCGTGGGGGACTGGTGGTATGCCAGAAGAATTGAATATTATATTCAACAGGGGCAGATACAGGTTATTGAAGATTCAGAAAATAAATATGCGCGGATGATCTGCGGCAGAAGATAAGTTTGGGAAAATTTAATAGATTTCTTACATAGGCACTTGCCATCACAGCAGGTGTCTTTTTTTGCGCATTTTTCAGGGAGCCTTTTGGCTTCCTTTTTTCGTGGGGAGGTGCTTTGGGTGGGGGTGTCAAGGATACAGGGCATTACGGTGGAGATTGGCGGCGACACCACAAAGCTGACCGCCGCGCTGAAAGGGGTAAACGGGGAGATTCGCACCACGCAGTCACAGCTACGGGACGTGGAGCGGCTCTTAAAGCTGAACCCCGGCAACACGGAGCTATTGGCACAGAAGCATCGGCTCCTTGCGGATGCGGTGCGGGAGACGAAGGAAAAGCTGGAAACCCTGAAAGCCGCTGCGGAACAGGCAAACGAGGCATTGGCAGAGGGTGAGATCACCCAGGAGCAGTATGACGGGCTGCAGCGGGAGATCATCGAAACCGAGGAAAGGCTGAAAAGCCTCGAAGAACAGGCGAACCAGTCGGCGGTGGCAGTGCAGAAGATCGCCGCCGTGGGTGAGGATTTAAAGAACTTAGGGGATAAGATTTCCGGCGTGGGGACTACCCTCACCAAGACTGTGACCACGCCCATCGTGGGGCTTGGCACGATGGCGGTAAAGACCGCCGCTGATTTCGATACCGCCATGAGCCAGGTAGGGGCGGTTTCCGGGGCAACCGGGAGCGAGCTGGAAGCCCTGCGGGATAAGGCAAGGGAGATGGGGAGCAAGACCAAGTTCTCCGCATCGGAGGCAGCCGAGGCCATGAACTACATGGCGATGGCCGGCTGGAAAACTTCGGATATGCTCTCCGGCATTGAGGGCATCATGAACCTTGCCGCCGCTTCCGGGGAGGATTTGGCAACTACCTCTGATATCGTGACGGACGCATTAACGGCTTTCGGTTTGACGGCGGCAGACTCCGGGCATTTCGCGGACATCCTTGCGGCGGCAAGCTCCAATGCCAATACCAACGTCTCCATGATGGGCGAGACCTTCAAATAC
>VSNH01000185.1 GCA_009774215.1 Lachnospiraceae bacterium | reverse complement strand
GCTTCACATCACTTCACTTAACGATGGTTTAGACATCTTTAAAGCGCTTGGCTCCGATGTCCGAATCGAAATATTAAATATTCTTTTGGACAACAACAGCATGAGCATGAACGAGCTGGCCTCACACCTGAATATTACCAACGGCGCTCTGACCAGTCATATCAAAAAGCTGGAAAATTGCGGGCTGATCTCCATATCCAGCGAGTCTGCCGGACACGGCAACCAAAAAATCTGCTCCGTTCATCTGGACAAGATTCTGATTGATTTAGAGCGTCAGGAAGACATTTTGAATGTCTACAGCACGGATATCAAGGTAGGCCACTATTCCGTCTACCGCATCTGTCCTACCTGCGGTCTTGCCTCGGATAAGGCCATCATCGGTGAAGTGGATGATTCCCGTTACTTTGACCATCCAGACCGCTACAGCGCGGATATTCTCTGGTTTACCAAGGGCTTTGTGGAATACAACATTCCCAACTTTATCCCCAGCTTCCAGAAGATCACGCAGCTTACGATTTCGGCAGAGCTTTCCTCCGAAGCGCCCGGCGTCAACAACGTCTGGCCCTCCGATATCTCCTTTTACTTAAATGACGTATGTATCGGCAACTGGCTCTCACCGGGAGATTTCGGTGACTCCCGCGGACTTTTCACCCCCGACTGGTGGTTCCCCAACTGGAATCAATACGGACTGCTGAAACTTCTTGTGATCAACAGGAAAGGCACCTTTATAGACGGTCTGAAAATTTCTGATGTAACCATCGACAGCTTCCGGCTCGATTACCGCAGCAGCCTCCGTTTCCGTCTGGCCGTGGACGACGATGCGGAACATGTGGGCGGCCTGACCATCTTCGGCAAAACCTTTGGCAATTACGGACAGGACATCAAAGTAAACATACACTATGCACCCATGGAGGAGGGCGAGTAAAATTTGAGCGCCGACGCGCCCGATTCAAAGAATGCTTCGCATTCTCCATGAATGATATCCCTATCAGATAAAATATAACGCCTGCCGGAATTTCCCCGCAGGCGTTTATTTCGCTTTTATTTTTTCATGTCACACGCTTCTTATCTCTTGGTTCCGCGCGTCCAAAACTCACTCATACTTTACGCCCCAGACGCTCTCATTGCCGCCTACCGCGCTGAAAGTCATAACCTGCGTTCCCGCCTCGTCATTCATCTGGCAGAACACGCCGCTGTAATCCTTGCCGTCATAGGACACCTTCATATAGCAGGTGCCGTCCTTCATCTCCCAGCTTCCGTCCAAGCCGTCGCCGTACACCTGTCCGCTCTCGTCCAGATACAGGATAAAGGGCTGTGCAATCTCGGCATCTATGGCCGTTCCCTGGTTGATCACATAGTATCTGCCCGCCACCGCGCTCCTGTCATAACCGCTCTCAGACACCGTCTCGCCGTCTGTCGCGTAAGGCAGCATACAGGGCCATCCTTCCTCATTGACGATAAACTGATGCACTCTCGGCTCATGCTCCTCCGTCTTATTGTCAAAGCGGGTGTGGTTGACCACATATTTCTTTCCGTCCTCATCAATAAAAGCGGAATTATGACCCGTAGCCATATACGCCATCTCAAGACTCGGCAGGAAATAGTTGCCCGACAACTTCAATCCGTAAGGATAGTGCTCCGGGTTGTTCGTGTCCATGGGATACTCCCCGTTCATATCCACGTAGTCCCCGTCTATGGTCTCGGAGCGGAACACGCGGATCTGATAGCCGCCCTCTCTCGCCAGACCGCCGTAGGAGACAAAGAGGTAATAATAACCGCTCTCCTCATCATAGAGAATGTAAGGCGCTTCAATTGAACTGTGATTGCCGCCCAGCAGTCGCTTCCCGAAATAGGAATCCACCCGGTTCGCCTCATCCTCCTCGGGATGAATCACCTCACCGGTGGCTTTGTCGAGTTCCAAAAGGTACATGCCGCCCGACCAGGAACCGTAAACCATCCACAATCTGCCCTCTCCGTCGTAGAGCACCGTAGGGTCAATGGCGTTGGGATATTTGTTGAAATTGTATTCGTTGCTCTTCTTGATGTATCTGTCCTTCGCGGTATCCCTGTCAACATATTCCGTCACATCCGTGGCATCCAGCGTCTCCGCCGTAAAACCGGAATAGATTAACGCCCCCTTCCACTCGTAAGGCCCGTCGATCTTCTCGCTGGTGGCATAGCACAGATTCGACGCATTCCATGTGGAAGTGGTGCAGAAGTACAGGTAGTAAAGTCCCGTCTCCTCGTTGTAAATCACATCCGGCGCCCACACATGCCATGCCCTGTCGTCCGTGGGAATCAGGCTCTTCTTACTGCCGGAGTAAGCGAACGCTTCCTCATTTGCCATCAGCTCATAATAAATCTGATCCTTCACCTTATAGCCGTCCCCCAAAGATGTCCAGGTGCGCAGATCCTCCGACACCGCCGTGGACATGTGGGAACCGAATATGTAATACTTGCCGTCCGCCTTGTAAATAGACGGATCGTGAACGCTGACACCCGCCTCTATCTTTGCCGTCTTGATCCCATCATAATTTACCGTGAAGTCTAAATCCGCAGGCAGTTCTCCCACGCCGCTCTCCTCCTCCGTAACCGCTGCCGCTTCACCACTCTCCTGCGGCTGCGCGCCTGCGCTTTCGCCTTCCGCCGTCTGTGCGCCCGTACCCTGCGAAGAACCGCACGCCGCGAGGCCAAATGCCAACACAATACCCATCCCGCAGGCCGTAAATCCTTTCCTTCTCATGCTAACCCTCCGTTCTGAGACGCTGCCCGGGCATCTGCCGTCCCGCCCGTCTCCCCGCTTTATTGTAGCTGAAACCTATCGTTTCTCTTATAATAAAACTATACCAGAGAGTCCGCACATAATCAATATTTATT
>VSNH01000184.1 GCA_009774215.1 Lachnospiraceae bacterium | reverse complement strand
CGGTACATGCGGGACGGCTGTCAGACGCAGAAGCTTCCAAGGCGGAGGCGGCCCAGAGGCTTGGCGTGCAGTCCACTGAAACCCAAAGGGAGCGGCCGTTAATGGACGGGCTTACGGAAACCGATAACAAGCCGGCTTTGTGTGTAGAGGCGGATGCAGCCGTGGCAGAAGAGGTAAACCGCTGCGGTTCCGATGTCTTTGCAAAGGAAGAGGCCGTCGCAGCTTTATCCGCATATGGGGAAAACGGTGTGGATTTTATCCGAGGGTTTGCACCGCCCGCCGAAAGCCGCCAAGCCAATGATATGGCGATTGCGGCAGGGGTTGTCCTGCTGGCGGTACTTGCCGGAATAGCGGGTTTTTACGCACATCTCCGTCATTCATGGTCAGGGACAAACAGATAACCCTTGTAGCGCTTGGTCTGGATGTAGTCGTGGCCGGGGCAGATATCATAGAGCTTCCTGCGGATACGCCCCATAATAACCTGCAGGGACTTTCGGCCCTTGTTGATCGGGGCCTTCCACACCGAATCATAAATCTGTTCGGGCGTATAGATTTCGTTGGGATGCCTTGCAAGGAAATACAGCACGTCAAATTCGTAGGAGGAAAAATCTACGGAATGCGTTTCATACGTTGCGCTGCAGGAGGAAGGACAGATGGAAAGCGGCCCGTAAGTAAGGGTCTTTGGCGGCTCGGCAGCCCTGCCGGAACGTATGCGCGCCTGCACCCGCAGCTCCAGTTCCTTCAAACTGTAAGGCTTGCATACATAGTCGTCTCCGCCGATAGCCAGTCCGCGGATTCGGTTTTCCTCCTCGGTATAGCCGGAAAGAAAGACAATGGGAAGGCCGGTTTTTACGCGTATCTTTTCACATAGCGTGAAACCGCTCATGCCGGGCAGGTCAACATCCAGAATTACGCAGTCCAAGGCGTTGGATAAAATGATTTTTTCTGCTGCCTCCGCGGTATCTGCACAGACGACTGCGTAACCCATTGCACGGAAATATGTCCTATTATCTTCTAATATCATCGGATCGTCATCCACCATCAGAACGTTATACATAGCCATACCCATATCCCTGATTTTTATTTCTACGAGCAGCGAGCCAAAGTTGTGTTTCCTTAGCTCCGGCGATTGCCGCGAGGGTGAAATACTTCGTAGTCTGCGGCGGCATCTTTGATTCAGTATAGCATAAAAAGATCGGTCGGATGGCTTTTTTCACGCCGAAATCGACCGCGAAAATAAACGTCAGGTAACAATCGCGGGCCAACCCTTTTTTCAACAAAAAATTATTGTAGAATAACGTTATAGAAACTGGAAATCTGCCGAAATCAGGTCGTGAGGGAAAAGAGGAATTTACATGTTGGGTGGCTCCGTGTACATAGCGTTTATTCGGTTTGCAATCAGTCTTGCGGGGACGATTGCGCTGTTTTCTCTGCTCACAGAATCCCGGTTTGGCAGGAAGAAGACGGTCGTCTGCTATAGCTGTTTTTCCGTGGTATTGCTTATTTTGGCATGTGTGTGGTATGTGGCGGATTGGGAAAGTTGTGCGCGGATGGTGGCCTTTGTCATGTATCTCTGCTTTGCCGCTTTTGCCATTTTTATGAGCAGGGATTCCGTTTATCTGAGCATATATAAGCTGGCGTTGGTATTTTATCTGCTCGCCGTATTTCTTGTCGGGGCGCTGGAAATTTCCATCCTTTTCTTTGATCGCAATGTATGGGCGGATATCGTTGCACGCATCGGGCTGATCGGGCTGATTGCCTTCCTGCTCAATAAATATGTCAGAAAGACTGTTAAAGATTTTGGTGACTATGTGGAGAGCGAGGCGGATAAGTTCAGTGTTGCCGTGATGATTATCTGTATTTTGTTTGGCATAGGTTATATTTTAAATCCGGGTCTGAACAGAGAAATGACATTCCATAGAATCTATCAGATTTTGATGAATTTTTTCCTGACGGGAACATTGCAGTTCCTTATTTTCCGTTTTTATCTGCATGTGGGGAAGGAAAAAGAATATGAGAGGGAAAACCAACTGATCCAGATGAACTATCGGCTTTTGGAGCGGCAGTTGGAGATTCTGGAAGAGTCGGTGGAGTCCGGCAAACGGCTGCGCCATGACATCAGGCATCATAACGCGGTCATTGCGGAGTGCGCCCGCAGGGGGCAGACGGAGGAGCTTTTGCAGTATTTACAGGAGTATGACCGGGAAATAGATCAAAGCGCGCTGAAGATGATCTGTGTCAATACGGCGGTCAATAACTTGCTCTCCGCCTATACCAGAAAGGCGGAGCAGGAACAAATTAAGGTGACAATGGATGTGGAGTTGGGGAAGAACCCCGAGATACCGGGCATTGATCTGGTGGCAATTCTTGCCAACGCTTATGAAAACGCCATTTACGCCTGCATGGAGGTGAAAAAAAGCCTGGAAGAGAGGGAGTGCTTTATTGATCTGTTGCTTAAGAAGAGAAAGAATAAGCTGATTATCTCCTGCAGCAATACGTGCAAAAAGGAGGCGGCGCTAAAGGATGGGAAGCCCGGGAGCGAATTTACGGGAGGCGTCGGGGTTTCCAGTATCATCAGGACGGCGGAGAAATACAATGGGGAATATGACTTCAAAAACGACAACGGGGTGTTTGTATTCCGGCTCATCTTAAGTATGCAAAAATAATGTAAAAAACATACAGGGAAAAGAAAAAAGCCGGCGATTCCGGGGTGGGATCGCTGGCTTTTACTACGGATTTTTGAATATGTCACTGCCTTTTAGCCGGGTTTGCCACTTATTATAGAGGATGATTGCTTACAGTTTCTCCGGCTCCGGATAATCCACTCCGAATGTCTCAACGGTAACCGTTTGCATGATCTGATCTTCCAGCGGTCTGTC
>VSNH01000183.1 GCA_009774215.1 Lachnospiraceae bacterium | reverse complement strand
GTTAAAAGACCAGCCCGAAATCGGCGAGACCATCATCAAGGCTACGCTCCAGCACCATGAACGCTGCGACGGTTCCGGCTATCCCTCGAAGCTTAAGGGCGACAAGATCGACGTCTTCGCCAAATACATAGCCGTCATAGACGCCTACGAGGCCATGACATCCGCCCGCACCTACAGACAGCCCCTTCATCCCTTCCAAGTCATTGAAAACTTTGAGCGGGAAGGCTATGAAAAATACGAGAAAGCCATCCTGCAGCCCATCCTCTACCACATCGCTGCCACCCAGCTCGGTTTTATGGTGCGCTTAAGCAACGACGAGGAGGCGAAAGTGACCACCATCAACAAGGACAATCTGGCAAGGCCGCTTCTGACAAGGGCGGACGGCTCCTACCTCGACCTCTCCTCCAGGCCGGAGCTTACCATCACGGCTATTTTCTAATTTTTCACTCTGCAAAGCAGGCGTCCAGAATCCGTTTCGCTATGGGTACAGCATAGTCTCCGCCGCTGCCGGCCCCTTCTATAATGATCGTCACACACACCTGAGGTTCATCCGCCGGGGCAAAACCCGTGAACCAGGCGTGAGAATCGGTCTTGACCTGATTGTATTCCGCAGACCCGGTCTTTCCTGCCGCCGTGTAGGAAAGGCCGGAGAGCTTCGTGCCCGTGCCGCTCTTCACCACTTCCTCCATCAGCCCCGTCATGATCTGCGCCTCCTCCTCGCTCATAAGCCGCTTGTAGGAATCCGGGGAGAACTGCCTGACCACCGTTTTCTCGCTGGTCTCCACCCGCTCTAACAGATAAGGCTTCATCAGCATACCGCCGTTGGCGATGGCACAGGTAATCATATGGAGCTGCAGGGGCGTCATCTGCGTGGTCCCCTGCCCGATCGCTGCCTGCATCACATCCGCGTCCGAAGTGTCCGCATCAATCGCAAGCTTACTCTGGTTATAGGCAAAGTCTACTTTCAATTCCCTGTTAAACAGCAAATCGTTAAGCGTATCCCCGAATTTCTTCCGATCCAGCGAAAGACCGATGTTTGCAAAGGCAGAGTTACATGATTTCGCAAAAGCCTTGGAAAAGTCCTCGCTGCCATGGGATGTGCCGTGATAGCAGTTGATCTGCTCCTCCCCGTGGGTAAACCTTCCGCTGCACTGGTACCGGAACTGGTTATAAGAGTCTGGATTTTCCCTGATGTATTCCAAAGCCGTCACAATCTTAAACGTGGAGCCGGGCGGATAAAGCCCCTGCGTCACCCGGTTTAACAAAACGCTGCTCTCCTTGTCGGCGATCAGCCCGTCCCATATGGCATCAATTTCATTCGGATCAAAGTCCGGTTTCGACACCATCGCCAGAATCCGCCCCGTGGACGGCTCCGATACGATCACCGCGCCACTGTACATGCCAAGGGAATCATAGGCAATCTGTTGTAAATCCACATCCAGCGTAGTGATCACACTGTCTCCGGGATACTTTTCCCCCGCCACATCGCTTGCCACTTTCTCGGACAGTCTGGTATTGGAGTTGATCAGATAATAATTTGCCTGTGCCTCTATGCCGAACTTGCCGTTGGAGGCATAGCCAACCACGTGTGAAAACATATTGGCATAAGGGTACACCCGGAGCTCCTTCCCCTCCGCGTCCGTCGCGGTCTCCGCCAGAATCTGGCCGCCCGCCGCATAGATCGTGCCCCTGCTGTTCTGGGCAACGAGAATCTCCTGCCTCGTATTGTAGCTGTTATTCATCAGCGTCTGCCTGTGGGTGACCGCATAGTGGCACGTATAACCCATCATCACAAAAAACAGGCCCACAAAGAACCAGGTGACCGTCATGATCTGCCGGTTACGCTTCCTCTTCGTCTTCCCCGTCCTGCGGTTCGACTCCCGCTCTCCGCTCTCTCTTCTCTCTGCTGCTTTTTCGTTTTCTGTTCTTGGCACGTCTGTCTCCTTCGTCCCGCCTGATAATATAAAGCCCTTCTATGATAAAAAACATGACCAGTGTGGTCAATACCGAACTGCCGCCGTAACTGATAAAAGGCAGCGTCACACCCGTCATGGGGATAAACTTGGTTCCCCCTCCTACCGTCAAAAACACCTGGAAAATATAAGTCACGCCAAGCCCGAAAGCAATCAACCTGTAAAATCGGTTCTGCAGCTTCAAAGCAATGTTCATGCACATGATAAAACTGCTGATGCAGATCAGAAGCAGACACATGGAAAAGAGAATGCCCAGCTCCTCAGCCACCGCCGAGAAGACAAAATCCGCCTCCACCAGCGGGATCGATGTGGGATTTCCCCGAAAAAGCCCGAGGCCGAACCATCCGCCGCTGCTGATGCCGAACAGCGACTGGGTGATCTGGAACCCTGCGTCGTCAATGCAGCTGAACGGGTCACGCCACGCCTGTACGCGCACCTGCACATGGGAGAACATACGAAAAGCGACGACCGCCGCCCCTGCGCCGCCGGCCGCTCCCAGAAACAGATAAATCCATCTGCCCGTGGCAATAAATGCCATGAGAACATAGACCACAAAGAAAATCAGCGCGCTCCCCAGATCCTTGGAGGCCACCAAAATCAACACATGGGCGCCCGCCAGCGCCGCCGTCACCGCCACCCGCAGAAAATCCCACTCTTCGCTGAAAGCGCTTGCCAGGAAAAACACAAAAATAATTTTCACAAACTCTGACGGCTGAAACGTGATCCCCGCCACAGAGTAGGATATTTTGGAGCCGTAGGTGACCGCTCCCAGAATCAACACCCCACCGAGAGCCGCAATGCCTGCGCCCGCATAGACCCAGGTCAGGCTCTTCAAAAATTTCAGGTTGCGGATAAAAAAGGGAACCGCCATACCGATAATGATGGATGCCGTCACAATAAAAAACTGTTTGATCGCCCGCTCATATGAGAGCCTTGTGAGAATCACAAAACAAATGCTCAAAAGCATACAAATATTGTTGATAATCAGAAGATTTCCATTCGGATAGATCATGCG
>VSNH01000182.1 GCA_009774215.1 Lachnospiraceae bacterium | reverse complement strand
GATTGATAGAGGGCGGAGGTGGTGTTGGGTTATAAATACACATTTTTAGTTATTTTTCCCTTCAAGTTTTCCTAAACGCATCACTATTGATGTTTGGCTTCTTCCCATTTTTGCGGCAATATATTTTATGCTTTTTCCCTCATGATACAGCGTCATTAGAAAGTTATCGGCATCGCATGTCCATCTTTTATTCGCATTGGGATGCTTTTCATAGCTTTTTTCTGTAATTTTTTCGGGATGCAGAAATTCATCAACAAATACAGACGGAAAACGCTTGTCATATAATACGAAAGTCTTTATCTTGGCCCTTGTAATCGCAACATAGAACAATCTCCGTTCTTCTCCATAAGGATATTGGTCGCTCTTTGTCAAAACATAATTCAGCACAGGGTCATCATTGACAAGAGACGGAAATCCATAGGTGTCCTTATTACATTGGAGAATTATCACATAGTCCGCTTCAAGCCCTTTGGATTTATGGGCTGTCAGAAACTCTATTTTCCTGTTTTCGATAAAGTAGTAAAATCTATTGCCATCCTTTGTAGATTGATACCTGTATGACAAATAGTAATCATCGAAAGAATATCGTCCTAAAAGGAAAATGGATTTATCCAAAGGAATTGAGGCAACTAACTGTGCGATAACGTTGCAATAATTGGTTCGGTCGTATTCGTAAAAATATAATTCGGTCTTTGTCTCTGTATTAAACGGGCGAATGTCCTTTTTTATTTGTATTCCGTTCCGCTGTATGAATTGCGATGACAGGCTGACCAACGGTTCACCAAAGCGGTATGTTGTTTCAATCTTGTTTATATCGGTATGACCGAAGAAATCCGGGAACTGATTGAAAAGAGCCATATCACTGCCGGAAAAACGATATATCGATTGCCAATCATCACCAACACAGTATAGTTTGGCAGGAGGATTACCCTCTCGGAGAACTTTCAAAAAATTGTAGCGGTCAACCGAGATATCCTGAAATTCATCGACAATAATATAATCGTATCTTACAGGGTGAAGTGAACGGCATATATCGGTAGCTTGCAGTATCGCATCCGTGAAATCTATCTGATTGAGTTTTTTTAATTCTTCAATATACCCTTCATAAACAGGCTGAAAAATATTTTGTATAATGAACTCGTTACGTTCATCACCTATACTTTTGGCTTGTCTTATAACCTCATGTATGGATTTACAGCTTGACTTTATTAATGTCGCAAAGGTTACGACAAGCCTGATAAACGATTTTTCCTGCTTGCTGTTGGGTGGAAGAACCATATCATATAATTCCGCATCCGTTTTTTCTTTGACAGGAACACCAGCCTTTTCCAGTTGTATCTTCAGTTTGTCCCTTATATCGTAATAATGGAAATCAGCACTTGAGGTCGTCAGCAGTTCCGTACCGAATTTCTCATGCGCAGCCTTTTTCCATGTGATACCGTCATTGTATTGCTGATTGGCTTCTTCGTAAGTTATACCCCGGTCTTTGGCAAACCACATAGGGACAAGGCTGTGTTCGTCCACACCAAAATGTTCCAAATAGATTCGCTTCGTTTCTCCATCTCGTTCATAATAAATGGAAAAATCCGGCATATATTGCGAGTGCATTTCATCTGCTAATGGATGCTCGTAAGGCTCCTCATATCTGAATTTCACGCCAAGCAACGACAGAGCAAGGCATATTTTCTGCTCCTGTTCGCTTCGCACATAAACGGTCTTTCCATCCATATCCGGGAACTGTGCTTTCAAACGTGTGTCTTTTTGTTCAGAAAGCTGTTGCCTGCGTTCATTCTTTTGCCGTTCCCAATCCGGTTCCTGCATTTGGTAATCAAAGAAATATTCGACCACACTCTTTTTGAAATTCTCGTCATTCAGTAACTCTTGGTATATTTTCAAGAACAATGCGTCTGTATTGCTATATATCGACGGTTTCTGACCTGTCACTTGCCCGATAATATCAATGGCAAGTTTATGGAATGTATAACCACGCAATCCCTCAATCCCCATCCTCTCCGTCAGTTCGGATGCCACCTTGTTGGTATAGCTTATAAGGAGAATGTTTTGTGGCTCGACACGTTTAATGTCTATCAGATACTTTACTTTCCCCACAATGGATGATGTCTTTCCACTTCCTGCGCTGCTCACCACCAAGCAGTTGTCCTCGCCTGAAACAATGGAGCGTCTTTGTTGCTTGTCTAATGGATATTTCAGGCAATGGTCGAAAAAATCCTTATAGGTGTCCAGTTCTTCTTTTATAAACCTATCGTTATGGCTTTTGATGAACCATTGCAGGTTCTCAAAATCAGATACAAAATTCGTGATTGTTTCTGACGGTTCTACATGGAATGTTTCAAGCCGTTTCAATAAGTCGTTTACTTCATGGAACAACTCTGTATAGTACTCTGTAAACTGTTTCTGCTCTCGGAATGTTATATACTGCCCATTAAAGGTTTGTTCCAAATCTGATTTTATATCTTTGAAAAAACATTCGTTTTCTTGACTTAGTGTTTCTTCCTTGCTATCATGGGTGTCTTTGAATGGAGCAATGCTCTCCACATGTAAAGTCAGCTCTTTTGACTTCTTTTTTAACAACAGGCGTATCGCTACTATGGCAACAATGGCGATAGCAGCGATACATGAACCTAAAGTGAACAATAGAGCCATATTTACAGTTTGTTATAAATTTGGTTGTCTCCGTACCTAATTTGTGGATGGAACAGCACGGCTAATAGGTACGACCGCACGGTTTTCTTCATCAAACGACCACTGAACCTGCCATGTTTTACCGTCTATTCTGTCAAGGAGAATGAAGTTATAGATGTTTTCTTATTATTTCAAAATGTCGTGAAAAGAGTTGCCTCAATCCAAATACAAAGGTAATTAAAATCCCGTAGAAGGCTCTCACTGACAGGCAAAAATCAGCGTTTCAAGGATCATTTCGGCCCAAGCCGAAAACCCGGTGCATATGTTAAATTGGGCAGTTAGAAGTGTTAAATTTTTAGGCGTAGAGTTTGACC
>VSNH01000181.1 GCA_009774215.1 Lachnospiraceae bacterium | reverse complement strand
ATTTCCTTATACAAGGCGTTTGAGGGAGGCGATGCGGTGGCATCGTTGACCGAAAACAACGCAGTAGAAGGGAATGCCGGCAAGCAAAAAAGGATAGTTAATTGGTAAATGGAGCACTAGTACATCGAATAATAATTAACCGGCCATATGACTTGCCTGAATTTCCATCTGCCGCGTTGTCGTCAATCGACGTAGCCGGTGGCATCGTTGAGTAAAGCCAACGCAGTCAGGTGGAAATTTAGACCAGTGAAACATAGGGATAATTTAGGTGGATTATATTAGTATATATCTATCCTTGCAAAAATGCTACCCCGACATGCGCAGCAGTCCACATTCTTGTTATGATTCGCTCTTCGACCTCACGCCAGCGCCCGATGAACACAAAATACCCCGAACCCGTCACGTCCGCATCATGGCGAGAACCATCTGCGCCTCCTCCACCAGATTTGTGCCGCTGTCCATACTGCATTTCTGCAGATAACGGTGCGCCTCCTCCTCGGTCATGTGATTCCGATTCATCAAAAGCGCCTTCGCCTCCTTAATCAGCCCTTCCTCCTGCGCGCTGCGCTCTCTGGGACGCTGCCTTTCCCGCCTCTTTCGACGCTCTATCGCCTGCCCCATCATATCCACCGTATTAATCAGGTCATGCACCTTAAGCGGCATCGCAAGACTCATAATATCGCGAAGATCACACTCCTGCAGCACATTCGCGGATGCGAGCAGCAGCATCTCAAAACCTTTTGGAAGGCAGGCGTGCAGCTCATGGTACATCATATCGGACATCCGGTAGCTGCAGATCACAAGTCCGTCATTCAGATCGTCCATTCTGCTAAGCGCCTGGGAGCCTGTCGTGCATACGCTGTCTACGCGAAATCCATTCTTCATAAGCAGATTGCGGATGCCCTTGGCATCCTCGGGTTTTGGCAAAACCACTATGATGTTGAACACACGCTCACCCCCTTTCTTTATGAAAGCATACGCTATTTAATTCTGACTATCCCACAGATTATCGACTAATTTTAAAACCGGTTCAGATACTCGTTTATCTCCCAATCCGTAACCTGACTGCGGTAGCGGTTCCATTCCTCCTTTTTCAGCGCAATATACTTCTCAAATACATGGTCTCCCAGCATCTTTCTCATAAACCCGTCCTTCTCCATGCAGGAAACCGCTTCCGCCAGTGTCCCAGGCAGCTCCTCTATCTTCCGCGCGCTCCGTTCCTGCTCACTCATATGGAAAATATTGCAGTCCACGCTCTCCGGTACAGGTGTCTGCCGTTTAATTCCGTCAAGCCCCGCCCGAAGAACCGCCGCCAGGGCCAGATACGGATTTGCCGTCGGATCGGGGCTGCGAAGCTCCATCCGCACCGCGTCCCCCACAGCAGCCGGAATGCGGATTAAAGCGCTTCTGTTTGTCGCGCTCCATGCAATATACGCCGGCGCCTCGAAGCCCGGCACAAGTCTTTTATAGGAATTGACAATCGGATTCATAATCGCTGTCATGCCCCGCATATGTTCCATCACACCGCCCAGAAAAGCGTACGCGTCGCGGCTCAGTCCATGGGCGCCTTTCTCATCCGCGAAAATATTTTTCCCGTCCTTCAGAAGCGACATGTTGATATGCATACCGGAGCCATTCACGCCGTATCTGGGCTTCGGCATAAAACTGGCATGAAGTCCGTGTCTCTTTGCGATGGTTCTGACCGCCAGTTTGAAAGTCATAATGTTGTCCGCCGTCGTCAGTGCATCGTCATATCGAAAACTGATCTCATGCTGCGCCGGCGCCACATCATGGTGCGAAGCCTCCACCACAAACCCCATGTCTTCCAGCGTAAGTACCATATCACGCCGCGCATTCTCCCCGAAGTCTACCGGACCGACATCAAAATAACCCGCCTTTTCGTGAGTAAGCGTGGTAGGCATACCGTTGTCGTCCAGATGGAACAGGAAAAACTCGCACTCCGCCCCCACCCGAAAGGTAAGACCCATCTCTTCCGCCTCCCGAATCGCCCGTTTCAAGACATAACGCGGATCACCCGCAAATGGCGTTCTGTCGGGGCGGTATACGTCACAGATCAGGCGCGCCACCTTTCCCTGCTGGGGTCTCCACGGAAAAATTTCCAACGTGCTGTAATCCGGGTGCAGATACATGTCCGACTCCTCCACATCGGCAAAACCTTCAATGGAAGAGCCGTCAAACATGCAGTCATTGTCGAGCGCCTTCTCAAGCTGCCCTGCCGTGATCGCCAGATTCTTCAAGTTGCCGGAAATGTCCGTAAACTGGAGTCTGATAAATTCCACGTCCTCCTCCTCGACCAGCTTTATGATATCTTCCCTGCTATAGTTTTTTCTCATGCGATACCGCCTTTCTTTCTCTGCTTATACATAGCGAAAGGGCGCTCTATCCCTGTAAGAACGCCCTTGTTCGGTACAATCATATCAGTTTTTTCATTCTCTTGTCAAGTCGGAACACTCTGCTTTCAATGATGGGAATGATTCCATTTGAAAGAGGAAACCGAATTCGTGCCTGCGGGGTCTGCCGGTGGCAGCGTTGAAATGAGAAACAAACGACACCGGAACAATTTCATCAAAGCTGATGGTCTGATCGAGAAGAGAGAGGAACTGATATTTGTCATTATCAAATTTATTTTGGCAATCTGTAAAAATATCTCCCAAAGAGAGCCGTTTATGTGTTATCGTGTAAGTACATCGCCTTTTGGGTGGATTGGTGGATAGTTTCTTGACAATTCTATTTTACCATAAACCAGTGAGTAGATATATTGTTTTGTAAGAAAAGGACTTCCGCATTTATGCGGGTTCTGGCGTTTCGCAAACGCCTAAAAGTATTTTTTGTTTGGAAAGGAAAAAATATGAAAGAACTTTCATATACGAAAGCGAAGGATTCTGCAAGACGAGCTTCCAACAGTGATCAAAATAGCCTGCTCGACAGGATATCAGAGTTTTTAGTGCAACATGCGAATCCCTCGATTGTTTATCATGTTAAAAACGATATTCTGAAAA
>VSNH01000180.1 GCA_009774215.1 Lachnospiraceae bacterium | reverse complement strand
AGCGTGTAGGCGGCTACTATGTGCTCGGTGAGGAGCTTTCGGAACAGGGCTATCATGCGTCCTATGTGTATTGTGACGCGCAAATGATGGAGATTACCAAGGCACAGATGGAGTTATTAGAGGGACGGGTTCCTGAAAAAGCAAATGAAGTTGTCGTAAGCGAATACTTTCTTTCCACCTATGGAAACAATGCCAGAATTGGGGACACTGTGACTTTAGATACAGAGAGTTTTCATGGCGATTATGTCGTTACCGGCATTATGGAAAGCGTAAATGAAAAAGAAGCGAATGCCTGCGCTATCATTATCTCTAAAGCTGCCCTGACAGAATGGAACGGGTTTGACCCGGCTGGGTATCGCGCCTATGTCCATTTCAAAAACAGTGACCAGTTGGACGAAGAACTGATGACCTCTTATTGCAGGGAGATTGCGGAGGAATATCAGCTTCCTATGTCCAAAATGAACAGTAAGTATTTTGTCTATGCTTCTAAATCCTTTGATTTTGCACCGGTGGCTGGCGTGATTGCCATTGCCCTAATCGGCGGATGCATTGTGATCCAGAGTATCTTCCGTATCTCCGTCAACGACAAAATCCAGAGCTACGGACAGCTTCGGACGATTGGTGCGACGCCAAAACAAATCAAGCGGATTGTAAAAAAGGAGGGACGCAAACTCGGCAGTATCGGGATTCTGATTGGCACAGTGCTGGGCGTATGCGGCGGATTTTTCCTGTTTTTCAAGGGTTTTAACGCTGTTTCTTATGTGGTAACGGTTATTTTGACGCTCATAAGCAGTTGGATTATGGTATCTGTTTCCATCCGTAAGCCGGTGAAAATTGCGGCAGGGATTTCCCCGATTGAAGCCGTCCGTTTCACCTCGGTACAAAAGAACATCCGCAGCCGGAAAAAGAACATCAAGCTCAATCCGGTTTCAATGGGAATAACGAATTTTAAGAGTGACCGAAAAAAGACAATCAGTATTATTGCGTCATTAAGCTTAGGTGGAATTATTCTGCTTGTGGTATCCTCCCTCGTTTTGTTGCGCTCCCCAGAGGCGCTTGCAAGACAGGTTTTCCCGGATGGTGACTATAAAATTTATTTGCGTTCTGAGTTGACAGAACAAGAAGTTATGGCGGCGGGAAATCCACTAAATGAAGAATTAAAGCAGGAAATTTTGTCCATTGATGGTATAACCGATGTGATTGCAAAAAGGCAAAGCCTTCATGTAAATTATCGTGCCAACGGAATTGAGGGTGGTGGTATGTGTGATATACTGACTGAACAAAATTATTCTGTGGTTGAAGCTGCATTGATAGATGGAACTATGCCACCGGATGCACGCAGCATCATAATTGATTCGCATACAAGTAGCAATAATAATATAGGAGCAGGAGAAACAGTTGAACTTATCTCCGGGAAATCAACCCTTCCTGTTACGATATCCGGAGTGTTTGACAACAAGAGCATACCAACCAATGGACATGGAGCACTCCACATTGACGGTCCGCTTGAATTTGCACCAGAAGCATTATTCCATGAATTGCATCCAGAAATAACCTTGTTTGATTATTCATGGAGCATTGTAAGCGATCCGAAAAAAGCGGATCATGTAGAGTCTGAATTGAAAAATATTGTAGCCAGCCATAGTAATATTGCCTTAGACGAAATCAATACAGCGATTGAATTTGAAAAAATGTCAAATTCTCTTGCGTTTGGCAGTATGGAGGTACTTTCATGGATGGTGTTCCTCTTTGGCGTTATCAACCTTATCAATACGACCCTCTCTAACCAGATAGCCCGAAAGCGGGAAAACAGTATTTTGCGCTCCGTCGGCCTGACACAAAAACAGCTGTGTAAAATGAACATCTGCGAGGGGCTGTGCTATGCGCTCTTTGCAGCATTGGCGACGCTAATCGTCGGGCTTCCCGCTTCCATCTTTGCTTGCAGAAAAATGAGTATAGGCGCTTTTGCCGGAAATGTAGTGCCTTATCAATTCCCGGTTTTGGAAATGGGCCTGTTCGCTCTGGTATTGTTTGGAATGGAGCTGATCTTGTCTGTATGGACAATTCGCAGACAGAAAAAACAATCTCTGATTGAACAAATGCGGGCGATGGAATAACCGTATAAAATTTGGAGGAATTATCTATGGCTGACGACAAAAGAAAATTAACGGAAAAAGAAAAACATTTGGTAATATTGTGAACAGTGATGGGCGCACTGATCTGGCACACATGGATGATCAAGCAATGTCCTTTTGGGGCTTTGAACTGATGGATGGTGAATATGCTAATCAGCAGCGCTATTGTCCGTAAACGGGAATTTTCTCTATTGCAGGCAGTCGGATAATATATTAAACTCAAAAAGGATAAATTTCAGAGCCAATCCCTTATTTGCCAAATAACATAACAGGGCACCTACTGTAACGCCAAAAAAGGCTGCCAATATTGCAGACTTTACACTGATGCTCATTCCCTCTCGGTAAAGCATTTTTCTTAGTTGTTGATTTGATTTTGAATAATGTACAGCCCCCGCAACTGTTTCCAAGTCCAGTTTTTCGTGCAGGTGGCTTTCGATATAGTCGATTGCCGCCATTACATTTTTGATATTCCCCGGCATTGCAGCTTCCTCCTTTCGTTTTAGTGACAGGTTTGAAATTATGATTTCTGACCTGTCACTATCAGTTCAAGGAGCGTGGGGGATCGGGTATTTGCTGTAATAGCAAGATTGCCGGAATTAAGGCGGGATCATGAAAAGGGAATCTGTCTGAAAGATATGCTTTTTCTTTATTGATTATCCAGCGTTAAATAATCAAGGCTCACTCTTAGTGTGTCAGCAATCCCGAATGATACAGTATCAACAGTCCTCTGTATGTTACATCACAAAGTTTCCTGGTTCTGCTCCTCCAGTCTACCTCCAGTTGCCCGCCACCATAGCATCCCATTCCTTTCAGTGCCTTTTCGACGTAGTTTGCACGGCATATTCCTTGCTCATCTATAGAATCATAAATAATATCAACCTCTTTTTTTAGCGGTGGAACAAGACTGTATAAACCACATCGGCACA
>VSNH01000018.1 GCA_009774215.1 Lachnospiraceae bacterium | reverse complement strand
TGATAAAATAAGATCTGTATTGGATAATATAGTGTATTACAGGGATGTGATAGAAGGGGAGACGTTTCAGCGCTCCTATGCTCTTTGTAAGAAAGAACTACTGTCGATCGTGAAAAGCATGAAGCCAAAAAAGTTTGAGGCGGCGTTTGTGGTCGGTACGGACGATCCGGCGTCGACCGGGGAGATTCTGGCTGTCTGCGGCATGTTGTACCCGATTCTCGGCCCGCAGGTGAATGTGGTCGGGGATTTTGAGAGAAAACGCCTGGAGGGACGCGTGTTTATCAAGGGAAAACTGCGGCTTTTCAATTTAATCCGGGCGGCGGTGCGGATTTACTTTAATAAGGATATCAGGAAACTGTACGGTTTGTTGAAAAAGGAGGCAGTATAAATGGCTGAGAATAATTTTAGCGGTGTAATCGAGTCTCTGATGAAGGGCATGAATGCCGTGATCGGAACGAAGACGGTGGTGGGCGATGCCACACAGGTCGGAGATACCATCATCCTGCCTTTGGTGGATGTGAGCTTCGGCGTGGGCGCGGGTGCCGGCACCGGCACCGACGGTAAGAAGAGCAGCGGGGCCGGCGGCTTTTCGGCAAAGATGACACCCAGCGCGGTGTTAGTGATTAAGAACGGTACCACCAAGCTTGTCAATATTAAGAATCAGGATACGGTCACCAAGGTACTCGATATGATTCCGGATATTGTGGAGAAATTTACATCCCCCAAGGAGGAGATGCTGGCCGATGACAAGGCTGTGGATATCGCGTTTCCGGAGGGAAAAGAGGAGTAATAGGAAATTTGTGTATCCGATTTTCGATAAGAAAACATGCACCTGTCTGATGTGGCTGCATATCGTATCATAAGAGCATAAAGCAGGGAGCGGCCCATGAAAAAAATGATTGGATTTGTGGCGATTTGTGTCGCGGCAGGAATGCTCATCATGCTTTTTCTGGTGAATCGTTTTCTTGGGCTTCTGTTAATTATCCTGCTTTTGCTGATCGGGTACAGTTTTTTCTGCTGTTAGGAATTGTTAAAAATTGAGGATTACGATGGAAAACATGAAAGAAGTACTTCTTGAAAAAGAGCAGACGGAAGAGGTTTTGCAGGAATTAAAGGCGTGGCTGTTTAAAGAGAATATCAGAATCATGATGGCTTCCGCGGAGTTAGAAGAAAAGCAGGAGAAGTTTGAACAGGAGAAAGACCAGTTTAAAGAGGAAATGAAGGGCCTGAACCGGAAAATGAATACGGAGCAGGAGCGGATCCGGAAGGACAGCCGGTTAGTGGATGAAAAACTGGAGATCATTAAGGACGGATTCCGGAAACTGGATATGGACCGCAGAAGGCTTGACAAAGAGTGGGCGAGGCTTGCGGCGGAGAAGGAGCTCATGGAAGAGCACGGCCTTTACGATGTTTACACGGAGACAAGCGTCTTTTTTCGGGGCGTAAAAAATATTCTGACGCTCAAGAAGCGGTATAAAGACCTGACAAAGATTTTCCATCCGGACAACCTGGCAGGGGACACGGAGATCATCCAGCGGATCAACAGGGAATATGAGCATCTGAAAAGAGAATATGAGAAATATAAGCAGGCGTAGGGTGCGCCTGCTATTTTTCTATCGTCTGAAAATTATAATTTGGGAAAAAGAAAAAGAGCCAGACATTACCGACTCTTTCTTTCAAGCTATGTTTTACAAAATAAACTTATGCGCGCTCTACAGCGCCGGATCTCAGACAGCGAGTGCACACATGCAGCCGCTTGTTTCCGCCATTCACCTTGCATTTTACATTCTGAATGTTGGAATTCCAGATTCTGTTGGATCTTCTATGAGAATGGCTGACGTTATTTCCGAAATGAGCGCCCTTACCACAAATATCACATTTAGCCATCTTCGCACCTCCTAACGAATTTTATTATTCTGAAATCTGAGGCCGCGAAGCGAACCCCGTAATCAAGCCTGCACACAATCGAGCCTGCTCAATTTTGCAACATTTGTATAATAGCAGAAAGTGGAAGAGAATGCAAGTATAAATTGCAGAAATTTTTTCGGTTTCTTTTTTTGTAATATCGGGGTATAATGTTATTATTAAGTTCGCGAGTCATATATGGATTAGGAGGTAGTCTATGAAAGTCTCTTCAATGGATACCCATATGGGAAACATTTCGATCGATCAGGAAGTGATCGCGCAGTTTGCGGGAAATGCCGCGATGGAGTGTTTCGGTGTGGTCGGCATGGCGAGCATGAGCGTCAGGGACGGGCTGGTTAAACTTTTGAAAAAGGACAGCATGACGCGCGGTATACAGGTTCTTTTGAACAACAATAAGCTCACCATCAATTTTCACATTATTGTGTCCTACGGCGTAAGTATTCTGGCGGTGTCGGATAATCTGATCGACAGTGTGAAATATAAGGTCGAGGAGTTCGCCGGAATAGAAGTGGAAAAGATCAATATTTTTGTAGAAGGTGTGAGAGTAATTGATTAGAGGGAGGATCAAATAAGTGGATTCAAATACGATAGATGCCGGCCTGATGGCCAGAATGTTTTTGGCCGGAGCGAAAAATCTTGAGAGCAAAAAAGAGTGGATCAATGAGTTGAACGTGTTCCCCGTGCCGGACGGCGATACTGGCACGAATATGACGATGACGATTATGGCGGCAGCCAGAGAGGTGTCCGCCCTTTATGATATGGGGGATATCGACATGACATCCCTTTGTAAAGCGATCTCTTCCGGTTCCCTAAGAGGGGCGAGAGGAAACTCGGGCGTTATTTTGTCCCAGCTTTTTCGTGGCTTTACGAAAGGTGTGAAAGAATGTCAGGACATCACGGTTCCCGTACTTGCAGCGGCTTTTGAGAAGGCGGTGGAGACGGCCTACAAGGCGGTTATGAAACCCAAGGAAGGCACCATTCTCACGGTAGCTAAGGGCGGCGCAGCTAAGGCGAGAGAGCTTGCGGATGCGGGCGTTACGGATATGTCTGATTTTCTGGGGCAGGTGATTGCCCACGCGGACGAGGTGCTTTTGCAGACGCCGGAGCTTCTGCCGGTGTTAAAGCAGGCAGGTGTGGTTGACTCGGGCGGTCAAGGGTTAATGCAGGTGTTGAAGGGCGCTTATGACGCTTATCTCGGAAAAGAGATCGACCTGACGGTGGAGAAGACAGCGGCGGCGGTTCCCGATCAGGCGGCAGGGGCGGCAGGTTTCGAGGCGCAGGCGAACGCGGAGATCAAATTCGGCTATTGTACCGAGTTTATCATCATGTTAAACAAGGTGTTTAATATCAAGACAGAGATGGATTTTAAGGCGTATCTGGAGTCCATCGGAGATTCCATTGTAGTGGTTGCGGACGAGGACGTGGTAAAGGTGCACGTACATACCAATGATCCCGGTCTGGCGATTCAGAAGGCATTAAAGTACGGTGCGCTCTCCAACATGAAAATTGACAATATGCGGCTTGAACATCAGGAAAAGCTGTTCCGCATGTCCAAGCAGGAGGAAAAACCTGTCGAGGAGGATGATCTGCCGGGGCCGAAGAAGGATGTAGGCTTTATTGCGGTCTCCGTGGGGGATGGCATAGCGGAGATTTTTAAGGGGCTGGGCGTCGATTATATTATCGAAGGCGGCCAGACCATGAACCCCAGCACGGAGGATATGTTGAACGCGATCGATAAGGTGAACGCGGACACGATCTTTATCCTGCCGAACAACAAAAATATCATTCTGGCGGCCAATCAGGCGCAGTCCCTCGTGAAAGACAAGAAAATTGTGGTGATTCCCACAAAAACCGTTCCGCAGGGCATCACGGCGGTGATCAATTATGTGCCGGGCTTGTCGGCTGAGGAGAACGAGGCGATTATGGTCTCGGAGATGAAGGCGGTTGCCACGGGGCAGGTTACCTACGCGGTGCGTGATACAAACATCGACGGGCAGGAGATCAGGCAGGGCGATTTCATGGGGCTTGGCGATCACGGCATTCTTTCTGTGGGAACGGCGATTTCTTCTGTGGCGCTCAATATGGTAGGAGCCATGATGACGGAGGAGAAGGAGCTGATCAGCATTTACTACGGCGAGGAGATCGCGGAGGAGGACGCCGGGAAGCTGCGTGAACAGATCGGGGAGAGGTACCCCGAATGCGACATCGAACTGCAGTACGGCGGACAGCCGATTTACTACTATATTATTTCGGCGGAATAAGCGGACATTTATGGATATCAGGACTTTGAAGGGCGTCGGTGAAAAAACCGCCGCCCTCTTTGAAAAATTGCATGTATATACGGCGGAGGAGCTGGTATCCTATTACCCTAGGGATTATGAGCAGTTTTCGGATCCGGTTCCTCTGGAACAGGCGCCCGTCGAGGAAATCACGGCGGTGGAAGGGCGGCTGTCCGGCAATGTGGCGACGAGACATGTGAGAGGCCTTTCCATCACCACCTTTGAGGTGTCCTGTGAGGGCGGCCGCCTGCATATGACCTATTTTAACATGCCCTATCTGAAAAACAGCCTGAAGCGCGGGCAGCCCTATATTTTCAGGGGGTGTCTGCACCGCAGGAAAGACAGGTATGTGATGGAGCAGGCGCGAATTTACAAGCCGGAGGAGTACGGGAAACTGACGGACTGTATGCAGCCCCGTTATGCCACCACGAAAGGGCTGACCAACAATGCCATCACAAAAGCGGTTAAACAGGCCATCGGGCTGGTGGATCTGTCGGAGGATCCGCTTCCCGAAAGGATCAGGGCGGCGGAAGGGTTTCCGTCCTTTCGGGAGTCGGTGGAGCAGATGCATTTCCCCACAGGGCGGGAGTCGCTTCTTGCCGCCAGAAGAAGGCTTGTGTTTGACGAGTTTTTCCGTTTTATCCTGACGCTTCGCAGGATGCGGGAGTCCAATGAGCGGATGAAGAGTGCGCGCCCTATGATCGAGGTGGCGCAGACAGAGCGGTTGATCGAGGCGCTTCCTTATCGGCTGACGAAAGCCCAGCAGAAGGTGTGGGCGGAAATCCGGGCGGATCTGACTTCCGAATATGCTATGAACAGGCTGGTGCAGGGGGATGTGGGCTCAGGCAAGACTATCTTAGCGTTTCTGTCTCTGATCATGTGTGCGGCCAACGGTTTTCAGGGCGCCATGATGGCCCCCACGGAGGTGCTGGCCAGACAGCATTATGAGAGTTTGCAGAAATTAAATAAGGAACACAGTTTACAGCTTCATCCCGTTCTTTTGACCGGATCGGTCACCGCAAAGGACAGACGGGAAATCTATGCGAAGATCGAGAGCGGGGAGGCGGATATCGTGATCGGCACCCACGCCTTGATTCAGGAGAAGGTGGCTTACAAAAGCCTTTCCCTCGTCATCACAGACGAACAGCACCGCTTCGGGGTGAGACAGCGGGAGACGCTGGCGGAAAAGGGCGGTATACGTCCGGAGGTGGAAAGTACGGTTTCTGAGCCGGGTGACACGACTGTCGGAGCGAGAGATGTTTCGCCTCAAAAAGAGTCGGCAGTGCATGTGCTTGTGATGAGCGCTACGCCCATCCCCCGGACGCTGGCCATCATTTTGTACGGGGATCTGCAGATTTCCGTGCTGGACGAGTTGCCGGCGGACAGACTGCCCATCAAAAACTGCGTGGTGAATACGTCCTATCGGAATACCGCCTATAAATTCATAGAAAAAGAGGTGGCGCAGGGCCGTCAGGTCTATGTGATCTGTCCTATGGTGGAAGAGGGTGAGGAGCAGGAGCTGGAGGATGTGGCCTCCTACGCGAAGAAGCTTAGGAGTGCGGTATCTTCTTCTGTCCGTATAGAGACGCTTCACGGCAGAATGCGTCCGGCGGAGAAAGCGCGTATTATGGAGGCATTTGAGGCGCATCATATCGATGTTCTCGTGTCCACCACGGTGATCGAGGTGGGGATCAACGTGCCGAACGCCACGGTAATGCTTGTGGAGAACGCGGAGCGGTTCGGGCTGGCTCAGCTTCACCAGCTCAGGGGCCGGGTGGGGCGTGGCGACAAGCAGTCTTATTGTATCTTTATCAGCAAATCGGAGCGGCCGGAGACGATGGAACGTCTGAAAATCCTGAATGAATCAAACGACGGCTTCTATATCGCCGGCAAGGATCTGGCGCTTCGGGGGCCGGGAGACCTTTTCGGGATCAGACAGAGCGGGGATCTGCAGTTTACGCTGGGCGATATCTATCGTGATGCGGCCGTTCTGCAGAGCGCGAGCGAGTGGGCTGACAGAGTGCTTGCCGAGGATGCGGCGCTTTCCGGGGAAGAGTACGCGGCACTTAAGAGATCGCTGACTCTGCAGGGGACAAATGAGGTTGACTTTAGGAGTATCTGACGTTACACTCTTAAAAGGGAAAACGAAAACGGAAAATGAGGATGATTATGGGTAAGAAAATAGCAGTGGTGACAGACAGTAACAGCGGCATTACGCAGTCTCAGGCGAAGGAGATGGGGCTTTATGTGCTTCCTATGCCGTTTATGATCAATGAGGAGACATTCTTTGAGGATATCACGCTGACGCAGGAGCAGTTTTATGAACGGCTTGCCGAGAATGCGGATGTGATTACAAGCCAGCCCAGCCCGGAAGCGGTGATGAAGCTATGGGACGAACTGCTGGAAACCTATGATGAGATTGTGCATATACCCATGTCCAGCGGCCTGAGCGGTTCCTGCCAGAGCGCGCGTATGCTGGCGGAGAACTATGACGGCAGGGTGCAGGTGGTCAACAATCAGCGGATCTCCGTGACACAGAGACAGTCGGCGCTGGACGCGCTCGTCCTGATCGAGCGAGGGCTGGATGCCGCCGCGATCCGGGAATTTCTGGAGGAGGATAAGTTCAATTCCAGCATTTATATCATGTTGGATACGCTGTACTATCTGAAACGGGGTGGGCGGATTACGCCTGCGGCGGCCGCGCTCGGCACGATTTTAAGGCTGAAGCCCGTCTTGCAGATTCAGGGCGAGAAGCTGGATGCGTTTGCCAAGGCGCGGACGGTTTCACAGGGTAAGACGATTATGATAAACGCGATCCGCAATGACATGGAGAAGCGTTTCGGCGGCGTGTCGCCCGACAATATCTGGTTACAGATCGCATACACCTATGACAAGGGAGCGGCGGAGCAGTTTAAGGAGCAGGTGCTTCAGGCGCTTCCGGGCTTTGACGTGCACATGGATCCGCTTTCTTTGAGCATCGCCTGTCATATTGGGCCGGGTTCTCTGGCGCTGGCCTGCTCCCAAAAAATATAAACTTCCGATTTTGGGTGACGAAGGAGCGGTTTTGCGCTATAATGTGTTCCATGTGGAACTTGTGATTAGATACGCAGAAGATAAGAAATTATATTTGTCTGATATTATCAACATAAAAAAGAAACGAAGCGCCCCGCTTGCGCCTTAAGGCTGTACGGTAAAAAACGCTTCTTTTTATAGAGTATATGATGGGAAGGAAAAAAGTCAAGAGAAAATGTATGATAAAATGGATATAAATGTGAGTACACCTGCAGAAGAGCGGGAGCGGCAGGAAGAATACATTGGAAAATGCCGCGTATATGTCTCGGCCTTTCAGGTGGAGCACGGACGGTTTCCGAAGGCCTGCGTGGTGACTTTCGGCTGTCAGATGAATGCCCGGGATTCCGAGAAGCTCTCCGGCATTCTTGCGCAGGCGGGCTACGAGCTGACCAATGCGGAGGAGGAGGCGGATTTTGTCATCTACAACACCTGTACCGTGAGGGACAACGCCAACCAGAGGGTATATGGGCGGCTGGGCTTCTTAAACAGCCTGAAAAAGAAGAAGCCCCATCTGAAAATCGCGCTCTGCGGCTGTATGATGCAGGAGCAGGCGGTCATTGAAAAGATACAGAAAAGCTATCGGTTTGTGGATTTGATCTTCGGCACCCACAACCTTTTTCAGTTTGCGGAGCTTCTCTCTGAGACGCTGGCCTCCGAGGATATGATTGTGGATATCAGGGAGGAGACGGATAAAATCGTGGAAAACCTGCCGGTAAAGCGCAAGTACAGCTATAAGTCCGGCGTGAACATTATGTTTGGATGCAATAATTTTTGCAGCTATTGTATCGTGCCCTATGTGCGTGGGCGGGAGAGAAGCAGGGAACCGAAGGATATTCTGCGGGAGATTGAAGCGCTTGTTGAGGATGGCGTGGCGGAAATCATGCTGCTTGGGCAGAATGTCAACTCCTACGGGAAGAATCTGAAGCCCCCGATAACCTTTGCCGAATTATTGCGGGAGGTGGAAAAGATCGAGGGACTGCGGCGTATCCGTTTTATGACTTCCCATCCCAAGGATCTGTCGGACGAGCTGATCGAGGTGATGAGACGTTCCACTAAAATATGCCGTCATCTGCATCTGCCCCTGCAGGCGGGCTCTGACCGCATCTTGCAGGCTATGAACAGGCGTTATACGAAGGCGCAGTATCTGGCGCTTGTGGATAAGTTGAAGGCAGCCATTCCCGATATCGCGATCACCACGGATCTGATCGTGGGCTTTCCGGGAGAGACGCCGGAGGACGTGGAGGAGACCATCGACGTGGTGAGGAAGGTACAGTTCGACAACGCCTTCACGTTCATCTATTCTCCGCGGACAGGCACCCCCGCGGCGGCCATGGAGAACCGGGTGCCGGAGGAAACTGTGCACGAGGGGTTTGACAAGCTTCTCGCCGTGGTGCAGGAGACGGCGAAGGCGCGGGCCGCACTTTTGGAAGGAAAAGTTATGGAGGCCCTTGTGGAAGAGGTGAACGAGCAGGATCCGGCCCTTGTTACAGGGCGGCTTGGCAATAACATGCTGGTTCACTTCAAGGCGGACAGGCGGCTTGTCGGCAAATTTGTCATGGTGGTGCTGGACACCTGTCACGGCTTCTATTATACAGGGCGAATGGTTGACTGGTTGGGTCAAACCAAGCATACAAGATTAGGAAAGATGGTTGATAACCAATGGCTGAATTGACACCAATGATGCAGCAGTACCTCGATACGAAGAAGGAGTATAAGGACTGCATCTTATTTTACAGACTGGGGGATTTTTACGAAATGTTCTTTGAGGACGCGCTGACGGCCTCCAAAGAGCTGGAGATTACACTGACGGGAAAAAGCTGCGGGCAGGAGGAACGCGCCCCCATGTGCGGCGTTCCCTATCACGCGGTGGACACGTATCTGAACAAGCTGGTTTCCAAAGGCTACAAGGTGGCGATCTGCGAACAGGTGGAGGATCCCAAAAGTGCGAAGGGTATCGTAAAGCGGGAAGTCATCCGGGTGGTGACGCCGGGAACGAACCTGAATATACAGGCGCTGGATGATAGCAAGAACAATTACCTGCTCTGCGTCGCTTATTTTCCCGGAAAGATCGGGCTGTCGGTGGCGGACGTCACCACAGGGGACTACTACCTGACAGAAGTGGAGGATATTCGCAGGCTGCAGGATGAGATCAACAAGTATGCGCCCTCGGAGGTGATCTGCAACGAGCAGTTCTTCGTCAGCGGCTATGATATCGAGGACTTGAAAAGCCGGCTGAACGTGTCTGTCTATTCCCTGTCCCCGCATTACTTCGACGAGGATGGCTGCAAAAAAACGCTGATGCGCCATTTCCGGGTGAATACGCTGAAGGGGCTGGGGATTGAGGATTTCCCTGTAGGAATCACCGCGGCGGGAGCGCTGCTTACGTATCTTTACGAGACGCAGAAGACCTCCCTTTCCCATATGACGCATATCTATCCTTATCTGAGCAGCAAATACATGCTTTTGGACAGCTCCACAAGACGAAATCTGGAACTTCTTGAGACGCTGCGGGAGAAACAGAAAAAAGGGTCTCTTCTCGGCGTACTCGACCGCACGAAAACGGCGCTCGGCGGACGGCTTCTGCGCAAGTACATAGAGCAGCCCCTAATCGACGGGGCGCGGATTGAAAAGCGGCTTAATGCGGTGGAGGAGCTTTGCAAACGGAGCGTTGACCGCGAGGAGCTGCGGGAGTATCTTCATGCCATCTATGATCTGGAGAGGCTTCTCGGCAGGATCAGTTACAAGACGGCCAATCCACGGGATTTGATCGCGCTGCGCAATTCTCTGGCCATGCTGCCTTCTTTGCGGACGGTGCTGGCCGATTTTGACGCGCCGCTTTTAAAGGAAATCCGTGAACATATGGATCCGCTTGAGGATATCCATAAGCTGATCGACGACGCGATTATGGAGGAGCCGCCCATTGCCGTCAGGGAGGGCGGTATCATCAGGGAGGGCTTTAACGGGACGATAGATTCCCTGAAAAAAGCAAAGACCGACGGGAAAAAGTGGCTGGCGCAGCTTGAGGAGGAGGACCGGGAGCGCACGGGCATCAGGAATCTGCGCATCAAGTACAATAAGGTTTTCGGCTACTATTTTGAGGTGACCAATTCTTACCGTGATCTGGTGCCGGAGGACTATGTGCGCAAGCAGACGCTTGCCAACGCGGAGCGGTATACGACACCCAGATTGAAGGAGCTGGAGGATTCCATCCTGAACGCGGAGGATAAGCTCTTTGCGCTGGAATACGACCTGTTCTGTGAGATCAGGGAGGCCATCGCCGGGGAGGTGGAACGGATTCAAAAAACCGCCCGCTCCGTGGCGCGGCTGGACGTGTTCACCTCATTGGCCTTTGTGGCGGAACAGAACCATTATGTGCGCCCCGCGCTCAATGAAAAGGGCGTGATTGATATCAAAGAGGGGCGGCACCCTGTAGTGGAGCAGATGATCCAGAACGACATGTTCATCGCAAACGACACCCATCTGGACGATAAAAAGCATTGTATCGCGGTCATTACAGGCCCCAATATGGCGGGAAAATCCACTTATATGCGGCAGGTGGCGCTGATCGTGCTGATGACCCAGATCGGCTCCTTTGTGCCCGCTAAACAGGCGAATATCGGCATTGTGGACAGAATTTTCACCAGAGTCGGCGCCTCCGATGATCTGGCGAGCGGGCAGTCCACTTTTATGGTGGAGATGAACGAGGTGGCAAATATTTTGAGGAATGCCACGCCGGACAGCCTGTTGGTGCTCGATGAGATCGGGCGCGGCACATCCACCTTTGACGGCCTGAGCATCGCCTGGGCGGTGATCGAACATATCAGCAACAGGCGGATTCTTGGGGCCAAGACGCTGTTCGCCACCCATTACCATGAGCTGACCGAGCTGGAAGGCAAGATGGACAATGTAAACAACTACTGCATCGCGGTCAAGGAGAAGGGGGACGATATCGTATTCCTCAGAAAGATAGTGAAGGGCGGAGCCGATAAGAGCTACGGCATTCAGGTGGCAAAGCTGGCGGGGGTGCCCGATATGGTGATCGACCGGGCCAAGGAGATCGTGGAGCAGCTGAGCGACAACGATATCACCGAGAAGGTGCAGAGCATCGAGATCGACAGGGGAAAGGGCGAGAAGAAAAAGAGCGTCAGGTACGACGAGGTGGATCTGGAGCAGATTTCCCTGTTTGACACCGTGACGGACGAGGACGTGATACAGGAGTTGAAAGAGATCGACGTGAGCAATCTGACGCCGGTGGACGCGCTGAATACACTTTACCGATTGCAGAATCGATTGAAAAACAGATGGGGAACGTGAGAAAGAGGAAGCCGTGGCAAAAATTAATATTTTAGATAATCAGACGATAGACAAGATCGCCGCCGGGGAGGTGGTGGAGCGGCCGGCCAGTGTGGTGAAGGAGCTGGTGGAGAATGCCATTGACGCGGGGGCGGAAGCCGTCACGGTGGAGATCAAGGACGGCGGCACCACGCTGATCCGGGTGACGGACAACGGCGGCGGTATCGAGAAATCACAGGTGGAGAACGCTTTTTTACGCCATGCCACCAGCAAAATTTCTTCCGCAGATGATTTGACCAAATTGGTCAGCCTTGGATTCCGCGGGGAGGCGCTTGCCAGCATCGCGGCGGTGGCCCAGGTGGAGCTGATTACCAAGACACCGGAGGAACTGACCGGTGTCCGTTATTTGATCGAGGGAGGCGTGGAGAAGGAGCGGGAGGAGATCGGTGCGCCGGGCGGCACGACTTTACTTGTGCGGAACCTCTTTTACAATACGCCGCCACGGAAAAAGTTTTTAAAACAACCCCGGACGGAAGGTTCCTATGTGGCGGATCTGATGGAGCACCTAGCCATGTCCAACCCGCGGGTGTCTTTTAAGTTTTTGTTAAACGGGCAGAATAAATTCTATACGACGGGCAGCGGTGATCTGCGGGAGATTGTTTATCGCATTTATGGGAAAGATATTGCGGATGCGCTCATAGATTTTCACTGTGAACAGGATGGGATGACGGTGACAGGGCTTTTGGGGAAGCCGGTGATCAACCGGGCAAACCGTTCTTACGAGATTATTTATATCAACGGCAGGTATATCCGCAGCGCCTTAATCAGCAAAGCGGTGGAGGAAGGGTATCGGGAATATTTAATGCAGCATAAATTCCCCTTCTGCATCCTGCATTTTCAGATCGATACGGAGAAGATCGACGTGAATGTCCACCCGTCCAAGATGGAGGTGCGGATCGCGGACGCGCCGGACTTTTACGAGACGGTGCGGGAGGCTGTGGAGGGGGCGCTTAAAGGCAGGGAGATGATTCCTGAGGTAAACCTGTCTGAACCGGAGAAGCCAAAAGAAAAAGCGGCGGGAGGAAGCGGCGGACGGACGAGAGAGACGGCGCCGGAGCCGTTCGAGCAAAGAAGGATTGCGCGTGTCCATGAGGCAGCCGGTGGCGTTATGCCGGGACAGCCGACGCCGGACGTGGTGGAAATGCCGTTCCCGGAAGTGGAGGGACAGTCGGCGCAGGCGGCATCCATCCGGGCGATTTATGAAAAGAGTCGCCCTGCGGAAGCGAACGTCCTCAGACAGACGACGGCCTATCACGCAGCCGGCGGCATGAATACAGCGGGGAAAAAAGAAGCGGAAGAGTGGAAGGGCACGGATGTCCAATCGGCCTCTGCAACACGGACAATGCGGACTGATGTACAGAATGGAACAGGTTCACGATCCGCGTCACAAATGCTGGCTGTGGACTCGGGCAACGGCAAGGGGGAACCGGCATCCGGGAAAACTGCCGGGACAGGGAAGCCGGAACAGATGACCATGTTTGATGATAAGCTTCTCTCCGCGAAGGCAAAGGAGCAGTACCAAATCATCGGGCAGCTCTTCGAGACATACTGGCTGATTTCCTATCAGGATAAGCTTTTGATCGTAGACCAGCATGCCGCCCACGAAAAAGTGCGGTATGAGCGGCTGATGCGGCGCTTCCGAGAGAAAGAGATTGTCTTCCAGAGCCTCAATCCGCCCATGATCGTGACCTTAAACAATCAGGAGAGGGAGTGTCTCCAAAGCCACATGGAGGACTTCGCGGCGCTGGGCTTTGTGATCGAGGAGTTTGGCGGGAACGACTATGCGATCCGGGGCATTCCGCTGGATCTGTACGGTTTTGCCGAGGGGGAGTTTTTCTATGAGGTACTGGATGAGCTGGTGGCCGAGGCGGTGACGGGAACGCCGGAGAGCATACGAAACCGCATTGCCACCATGGCATGTAAGGCGGCAGTCAAGGGTAACATGCGCATGAGCCGACAGGAGATGGAAGCGCTGATCGACGAGCTTCTGACATTGGATAACCCCTATAACTGTCCCCACGGCAGACCGACGATTATTTCCATGAGTAAGCAGGAGATTGAAAAGAAATTTAAACGAATCGTGTGAGAAGTACTTCTAGCCACTCACAGCAAAGGCTGTTTCGTGGAGAAGTACTAAGTCTCACACAGGAGAATGCCAAAAAGCGGCATTCTCCGCATGGAGGTGAATAGAGTGGAAACGACAAAGCGCCCGCTGGTGATTCTGACGGGTCCTACTGCGGTGGGGAAGACGGCCCTTTCTATTGCGCTTGCCAAGGCCATTGGCGGAGAGATTATCTCCGCCGATTCCATGCAGGTATATCGCCGCATGGACATCGGCTCTGCCAAGATCACGCAGGAGGAGATGGACGGCGTGCCCCATCATCTGATCGATGTGCTGGAGCCGGAGCAGGAGTTTAATGTGGTGGTGTTTCAGAAGCTGGCGAAACAGGCGGCGGAAGAAATATACAGCCGGGGCCATATCCCTATTGTGGCGGGCGGCACCGGATTTTATATCCAGGCCCTTGTCTATGACATTGATTTTACGGAAAATGATGAAGACACGGCGCTTCGGCATTCCTTGGAGGAGCAGGCCCGCAGGGATGGCCCGGAGGCGCTTTTTGAACGGCTTCGCGCCGTAGACCCGGAGTCCTGCGAAAGCATCCATGCACACAACATAAAACGGGTGATCCGCGCCATTGAGTTTTACGAGAAGACGGGAAAAAAGATATCCGACCATAACAGGGAACAGAGACAGAATACGTCCCCCTACAACGTTGCTTATTTTGTCCTGAATGACAACAGAGAGCGCATTTATGAACGGATTAACGCGAGAACAGACCAGATGATAGCGCAGGGGCTTGAGGAGGAAGTGCGCGCTCTGTGGGAGTCGGGATGCCGTAGGGACATGGTCTCCATGCAGGGGCTCGGCTACAAGGAGATGCTGGCTTATCTGGAAGGGGAAATTTCTCTGGATGAGGCTGTATACCTGATAAAACGGGACACCCGGCACTTTGCAAAAAGACAGCTCACCTGGTTCCGGCGCGAAAAAGAGGTAATTTGGATTGATAAAACCGTTTTTGACCAAAATAGTCAAAATATAATAAATTATATGAAGGATTTCCTGCACGAAAAAGGGATTATCCTGTAAGGATATGTCAAATACGGATGAAATCCGGGGTTTTCGGTAGAAATGAGTGAAAAAAGAACGAAATTACGATTTGATAGACTGCGTTATTTGGAATATGTAATGTTATTAAACGGTAAAAAGTTCCCGCATTACTGATATTAAAAAAACAGGCTGGGATAAAAGGCGGGAAGCTGGATAATGCAGGAAAACGTATGCCCCCAAAACGCTGATTTTACAAGGGTTTTCACAATACCAGTGCAGAGAACGCCTGAAATGGTGTGCAAATTATACAAAGAAAGAGAAAACGTCTGCGGGGCAGGACAGAAAGAAAATCTTCAAACAAAAGTGGAAAGGAAATATTATTTTATGAAAACGGACATGGGAGAACTGTACAGCCGATTTGGCATTTCGGACAAAGTGTATCGTTTTGGTGAGGAGATACTCGACGCGCTTGCGATTCGTTTTGCGCAGATCGACGAAAATGCAGAATACAATCAGCTCAAGGTGATACGAGCCATGCAGGAAGCAAATGTGAGTGAGGCCTGTCTTTTGGGAACCACGGGCTATGGATACAACGATCTGGGAAGGGATACGCTGGAAAAGGTGTATGCCGCTGTCTTTCAGACGGAGGACGCGCTGGTGCGCCCCCAGATCACCTGCGGTACCCATGCGCTGGCCCTCGCGCTGATGAGCAATCTGCGTCCCGGAGACGAACTTTTGTCTCCGGTGGGAAAGCCCTACGATACTTTGGAGGAGGTGATCGGCATCCGCGCCTCCAGAGGCTCCCTTGCGGAGTACGGCATCTCTTACAGACAGGTGGATCTTCTGTCGGACGGCGGTTTTGACTTCGAGGGCATCCGCAGCGCTATAAACGAAAAGACACGGCTTGTCACCATTCAGAGATCGAAGGGCTACCAGACGAGGCCGACCCTGTCCGTGGCGCGTATCGGAGAGCTGATCGCTTTTGTGAAGCAGATGAAGCCGGATGTGCTCGTGATGGTGGACAACTGTTATGGGGAGTTTGTGGAAACCAGGGAGCCTTCCGAAGTGGGAGCGGACATGGTGGTGGGGTCTCTGATCAAAAACCCCGGCGGCGGCCTTGCTCCCATCGGCGGCTATATTGCGGGAAAAACGGAATGTATTGAGAATGCGGCCTGCCGTTTGACCTCCCCGGGACTGGCAAAAGAGGTGGGCGCCTCGCTGGGCATTCTTCCCGCCTTTTATCAGGGACTGTTTCTTGCGCCCACAGTGACGGCTTCCGCCTTAAAAGGCGCCATCTTTGCGGCGAATATCTACGAGAGACTGGGATTTGACGTGGTGCCGGACGGATCGGAGATCCGCCACGACATCATTCAGGCTGTGACCTTTGGTTCACCGGAGGGCGTATGCGCCTTCTGCGAGGGCATTCAGGCCGCGGCCCCGGTGGACAGCTTCGTGAAACCTGAGCCGTGGGATATGCCAGGCTATGACTCTAAAGTCATTATGGCGGCGGGGGCGTTTGTCTCCGGCTCCTCCATCGAGCTTTCAGCCGACGGCCCCATCGCGCCGCCCTACGCGGTCTATTTTCAGGGCGGGTTAACCTTTCCCCACGCGAAGCTTGGCATCCTGAAGAGTCTGCAAAATCTGGTGGATCGCGGGATATGCCGTGTTTGATGGAAAAAATTTCTTTTTTTATGTACATCAAAATCCGATTGTGTTAAAATGGGCGTTGGGGAAAGGAGATTTTATTTTTTATGCGCAAAAATAACTGGGCCTGCTTCCTGCTGATTCTGGCGGGAATCGTGATCGGCGGCTTTATCGGAAGTCTGTTTCCTTCCACCTGGCTGAACTATGGGCAGTCCTTCGGCCTGTCGCAGCCTATGGTACTGGATTTGGGCATCTTAAGCGTCACCTTTGGCCTGTCGATTAAGATCACGATTGCAAGCATTTTAGGGGTCGCTCTGGCGATCATTATATACCGCATGATCTGACCGTCCTTTTGGAGAGAAGCTGTCGGGAAAGAGACTGCATGAAAACAGCAAAGTATGAGAACAATGAGTATTACAGGCAGCAAAATCTTCCATTCGAGAAATTTGCTGCCTTCGGAAGCGAGAGCCTGACCGACTCGGAGCTTCTGGCAATCCTCCTTCGGACGGGGACGAAAGGCGTCAGCGCGAGGGAACTGGGCGAGCGGGTGCTTTCCCGGACAGCCGGGTACGGAAACGGTCTTTTGGGGCTGTATCACATATCCGTGAAAGAGCTGCAGAAAATAGAGGGCATCGGTGAAGTTAAGGCAGTTCAGCTCAAGGCCATCGCTGAGTTTGCAAAGAGAATGGCACGGGCAAAGGCGAAGAGCGGGCTTTCCTTCCACGATCCTTATTCTGTTGCGGATTATTACATGGAGCGGTTCCGCCATGAGAGCGTGGAGCATATCCTGCTCTTGTTTCTGGATTCCGGTTACCATCTGATCGGAGAGGAAATTCTCTCCAAGGGGACGGTAAACGCTTCCCTCCTGTCACCCAGGGAGGTGTTTGTTCAGGCGTTTCGAAACGGTGCGGCAGGCATTATGCTTCTGCATAACCACCCCGGCGGAAACCCTGCCCCGAGCGAGAATGACCTGCAGGTCACGGAACGGATCGGGCGGACGGGAGCGCTCACGGACATTCCTCTGATTGACCATATCATTCTGGGGGACAACAATTATTTCAGCTTTCGGGAGAGCGGATTACTGACGGACATGTCAGAGGGTGAAGAGAAGTTCTAAATTTCAACAGAAAGAAAGAGGGGTACATTTACCTTGGCAAACAACGCATTTGGGATCGACCTTGGCACCAGCAACATCAAAATTTATAACCGCGCGGATGATGACGTTTTCGTGGAAAAAAACATGATCGCCATCGAGAATAAGAAGACGCTTTTCGCATACGGCGACGCGGCGTTCGAGATGTACGAGAAGGCGCCAAGCAACATAAGCATCACCTATCCTCTGAGTAACGGTGTGATTGCGGACATCCAAAATATGGAGACGCTGGTCAAATATTTTTTGAGCGGCATGATGAAAAATAATGTTCGGCCTGCCGATTATTACATCGCGGTTCCGTGGGATGTGACCGAGGTGGAGAAACGCGCGTTCAAGGATTTGATCAAAGAGTCCAACGTAAAGGCCAGGAAGGTTATGGTAGTGGATAAGGCTGTGGCGGACGGTCTGGGACTTGGGATTGATGTGAAAAATTCTCAGGGCGTTCTTGTGGTCAACGTGGGCTTTGATACTACGGAGATCTCCATTCTTTCCCTGGGAGGTATTGTCCTCAGCCGGCTGATCAAGGTGGGCGGACGCAAGTTTGACGAGGCCATCAAGGCGGCGATCCGCCGCGAGTACAGCCTGATTATCGGCGGTAAGACGGCCGAGATCGTAAAGACGTCCCTTCTTGACCTGGAAGACCAGCGGATGGGCGCTGTTGTATACGGCAGGGATATCGTGACGGGACTTCCCGTGGAGAGGGAGATTCCCACCGCTCTTGTGGACGAGTGCCTGATCGAGCATTTTAATTCGATTATTGACAATATTAAGGTGATTCTTGAGCGCACGCCGCCGGAGCTGGCGGCAGATATCTATCGCCACGGTATTTATCTGACAGGCGGCGCTTCCCAGGTGAGCAAGCTGGCGCAGCTTATGAGCAAGGGTACGGGTCTGCAGGTGAACGTCTCCGAAAACCCGGTGACCAGCGTAGCGCTCGGGCTTGGAAAGATCATCAAGGAAGAAAATTATAAATCGGTTGCCTACGCGATAGAAGGAATGAGTAAATGAGTCCAGTCGTCAAAAGAAAAGGAGAGAAATTTACGTTACCCGGTAAATATCTCCTTTTTATTTTAACAATCCTCTGCACGGCTATGGTGCTGCTGACCTTTAACACAAAAATATTCAGCGGGCCTTTGTCCGCCATTGCGGGATATATTGTAGTTCCCTTCGAGGAGGGGATCAGCGTGGTGGGAAGCTGGCTTTCCGGCCGCTCGGAGGAGCTTGTGCAGATCAGGGAGCTTCTTGCGCAGAACGAGCAGCTCAAGGCGAAGGTGGATGAGCTGACCATCGAGAATACCAGACTCCAGCAGGATCGCTATGAGCTGAACAACCTGCGGGAGCTGTACAGTCTGGACGCTCAGTACGACGAGTACGAAAAGACCGGCGCGCGCATTATTGCCAGAGATTCCGGCAACTGGTTTTACTCCTTTGTGATCAACAAAGGGGCCAGCGACGGCATTGCCGTGGACATGAACGTGATGGCGGGGAGCGGCCTTGTGGGGCGCGTGGTGGACGTGGGGCCCAACTGGGCGAAGGTGAAGTCCATCATTGCGGACGATTCCAACGTGAGCGCCATGGTGCTCGCCAGCGCTGACCGCATGGTCGTCTCCGGGAACCTGAAGCTTTACGCATCGGGTGTTATTGAATTCGGGCAGCTCGTGGACAGCGACGATGTGGTGGTGGAGGGAGATAAGGTGGTTACCTCCGACATCAGCGACAAGTATCTGCCGGGTATTCTGATCGGCTATATCAATACGATCAATCAGGATGCGAACAATCTGACCAAATCCGGATACATAACCCCGGCGGTGGATTTTGAGCATCTGGAGGAGGTTTTGGTGATCCGGCAGTTGAAACAGACCCTGCCAGAGTGAGAAGAATTTCTAAATCTCACGTAAGAGAATGCCAAAAACAGGCATTCTCTGATATATGGAGAATTTTCTATGAAGCGAGGCATTGTCACCGCATTAATGATTTTCATATGTTTTTTGTTACAATGTACGGTATTCCGCGCGCTGGCTTTCGGGGGAATTGTGCCCAATCTGCTGATTGTGCTGACGGCATCCTTTGGCTTTATGCGGGGGGAGAAGACGGGGCTTTTGATCGGCTTTTTCTGCGGTCTGCTGGTGGATATTTTCTTTGCCAGCGTGATCGGGTTCTATGCGCTTCTGTACATGTATATCGGCTATATGAACGGCAAGTTTGCGCAGATTTTTTATCCACAGGACATCAAACTGCCGGTGGCGCTTATTCTGTGCAGCGATTTTTTGTATGGTATCGGGTGTTATGTTATTTTGTTTCTGCTGCGGGGACGTTTTGAATTTACATATTATCTCCTGCACATTATTTTACCGGAAATTGTGTACACCATTGCGGTTACTTTGCTTTTATATCCGCTCATACTCTGGATCAACACAGGGCTTGAGCGCAGCGAACTGAGGAGCGGAAAGAAGTTTGTTTGAGGAACTTTTAGAGCGGTTTAAAGAAAATTTTATGAATATGGTCACCTCCCGGCTTCTCGTGCTGATGCTTGTGGTAGCCGGCATGGGCGGGTATCTGATTTACTGGATCTTTCAGCTCCAAATCGTAAACGGGGAGCAGTATTACAACGACTTTCAGTTAAAGATTAAAAAGGAGAGGACTCTTCCGGCCACCAGAGGCAACATTCTGGACAGGGACGGCAATCTTCTGGCCTACAATGAGCTGGCCTACTCCGTCACCATCGAGGATGTGTACGAGTCCGGACGGGGGAAAAATGCGAAGCTGAACGATACCATCCGCAGACTGATTACCATGATTGAGGAGCACGGCGACCATGTGATCAGCGATTTTCACATTGCGCTGAACAAGAGCGGCCGATATGTGTACAATGTGGAGGGCGCGCAGCTTCTGCGTTTTCTGGCGGATATTTACGGTTACGCGTCCGTGGATGATCTGAAGGAGCGTGAGAAAGCCGCAGCCCCCGAGGATGTGATCAAATATCTGTGCGGGACAAGCCGTTACGGCATCGGCGATTATACGGACGACGAGGATTCGGACAGCTTTGTGGAGGGGCTTGGCTTTTCCAAAGAAGAGGTACTGAAGATCATCACGATCCGCTATGCCATGAGCGCAAACAGTTACCAGCGCTACATTGCCACCACGGTGGCGGAAAATGTCTCACAGGAGACGGTGGCTGTCATCATGGAGAATGCGGACAGTCTGGACGGCGTGGCGATTGCCGAGGGGACGATCCGCAAATATAACGAGAGCATTTACTATGCGCAGGTGATCGGCTACACGGGCCGGGTGGCGCAGGAAGAGCTGCAGGAGCTGCAGGCGCAGGATCCCTCCTACGATTTAAACGATACCGTCGGGAAATCCGGAATCGAAGCCTCCATGGAGATGGAGCTGCAGGGGAAAAAGGGTTCCGAAACCGTGTATGTGGATAATATGGGTAAGGTGGTGGAGACAAGCGACAGGGTGGAGCCGGCGGCGGGCAATGATATTGTGCTGACACTGGATACCGGGCTGCAGAAAGCCTGTTATCATATTCTGGAATCCAAACTGGCTGCGATTCTTCTGAATAAGATAGAGAATATCAGGGAATATACGCCCCCGGAGGGAGGCAGCGGCGGGAATATTCCCATTCCCATCTACGACGTGTATTATGCCTGCATCAACAACAATGTGATTGACACCACCCACTTTACGTCGGAGTATGCGGGGGATACGGAAAAAGCCGTACAGGAGGCTTATCTGGACAAAAAGGCGCGCGTTTTTGCTACGCTGGAGGACGAGCTGACAGTCAGCTGCACCCCTTACGAGGCACTGACGGAGGAGTATCAGGTCTATGAGAGTTACGTGGCGTCTACTCTGTATGACAGGGATATTCTAATGGAGGATGTGGTGGATAAAAATGACGCCACTTACATCGCATGGACGAAGGATGAGGTTATCAGTTTAAACGAGTATCTGAATTATGCCATCGCGCAGAACTGGATCAATGTCTCCAAGCTGGATATTGATTCGCGGTATTCTGACTCCGTGGAGATTTATCATAAGATTCTGGAATATATTTTTGAGGCGCTTGATCAGGATCTGGATTTTGATAAAAAGATTTACCGATACATGATCCTGAACGATGAGATTTCCGGACGGCAGATCTGCGAGCTTTTGATGGAGCAGTATGTGGTGGAGCCGACCGAGGAGGAAATCGCGCAGTTTCGGGCTGGGGCGGTGACGCCTTACGCTTTCATGCGCAACCGCATCGAGCAGCTTGACTTGACGCCGGCGCAGCTGGCTCTCGACCCGTATTCCGGATCCATTGTGGTCACGGATGTAAATATGGGGGATGTGCTGGCCATTGCCTCATACCCGAGCTATGACAATAACCGGATGGCAAACGGTGTGGACGCGGCCTATTTTGCGAGTCTGAGAAACGATCTGTCAAGCCCCATGTTAAACTACGCGACACAGCAGCGGACGGCGCCCGGTTCTACCTTTAAGCCGGTTTCCGCCACGGCGGGGCTTTTAGAGGGGGTCATTACACTGACGGATACCATTACCTGTGTGGGTATTTTTGACAAGATCACCCTGCCGCCCAGATGTCATATTTATCCCGGCGCGCACGGCGCCTTAAATGTGACGGGGGGACTGCGGTATTCCTGTAACTATTTCTTTTATGAGGTAGGCTACCGTCTGGGAACGGTGGGCGATACTTACAATGATAGCGTGGGTTTGAACAAACTGGCCAAATATGCGGATATGTATGGCCTTTCGGAGACCTCGGGAATCGAGATTGAGGAGTACGCGCCGGGCGTGTCCGATCTGGATGCGGTGCGTTCCGCCATCGGTCACGGCACGAACAACTACACCACGGCCGGGCTTGCGCGATATGTTACAACCGTTGCCAACAGCGGAACATGTTATAATTTAACTCTGGTGGATAAGGTGGAAGACCAGAACGGCGGCCTGATTCGGGATAATTCCGCCACAGTCAGGAACCGGATTGATATGGATCCGGCATACTGGAATGCCATTCATCTGGGAATGCGTCAGGTGGTGGAGAACAAAGCCTATTTTGCGGATCTGGATGTAGATGTGGCCGGCAAGACGGGTACGGCGCAGGAGAGCAGAAACCGTCCCAACCACGCCCTCTTTATCAGTTACGCGCCCTACGAAGCGCCGGAGATATCGGTGACCGTGCGTGTGGCGAACGGTTACACGTCTGACTATGCGGCTCAGATTGCAAAAGACGTGTACGAATATTATTACGGGCTGAAGGAAGAAGACGAAATTATTACCGGTATGGCCGGCAATCTGGAAGGCGGCGCGATCAATGCCGATTAACGGCCGGACGATATAAAGATTGAGGTGTAGAGATTGAAAAATCATGATGATGCACTGATGTTTCAATCGGCAGTTTGAGTCAGAGCCTCAAACATGCGTTGACCGCGGTCGAGAATTTGAGATTCTCGACGCGTGTCGTAGCAGTAAAATGCTCTGACGTGGAGGTAAATATGAAAAATGCAGTGATTATCAAGAGCTTTCCAAACGGGCTTTCCATCTTTCTGGACAGTGAGCTTCCTTTTTCGCAGCTTCTGGAGGAAATTGCAATGAAATTCAGCGAGTCCGCCAATTTCTTTAAGGATGCCAGCATGGTGCTCTCCTTTGAGGGCAGGGTGCTTTCCGATCAGGAGGAGCGGCAGATTGTGGACGTTATATCAGCCAATTCCCGGTTGAAGATTGTCTGTATTATGGGGAAGGACGAGGAGACGGAACGGAACTTTGTCAAGGCCCTGCAGCAGCTTTCTTTCCATCAGGAGGTGATGGAGAACGCGGGACAGTTCTATAAGGGAACCCTAAAGGACGGACAGATTCTGGAGACGGAGAACAGCATCATTGTGCTGGGGGATGTCTATCCGGGCGCGTGCATCATATCCAGCAAGGATATCGTGGTGCTGGGCGGTCTCTACGGACAGGCCTACGCCGGTGGAAACGGCGAGGACGGACATTTTGTGGTGGCGCTTGAAATGTCGCCGGAGAAGTTAAAGATCGGCGATTTCAAATACAAAACATCAGAGAAACAGAGCAAGTGGTCGATCAAACCGAAGATCCAGCCGAAAATTGCTTATGTGAACGACGCCAGAGTTTTTATTGAGCCGATTACCAAAGAATTACTGAACGACCTGCCATTCTAAAGTTCAGCCATGCTCTGTAAAAATGGGCGGATCATGCTCGCATGAATGAACCATCTTTACAGAGCATGAGCGGAGCGCCATCTCATGAGCAAAGTTAACTGCGTAAGCAGTGGGAAAGCGCCGTAGGCGCCTTTGCGGACGGCGCGGGCTGAACGATGTGGGCGGAGAGTTCGGTAGACGATAACAATTCATCAATGGAGGACTTGCTATGAGTGAAGTGATTGTTGTCACGTCAGGGAAAGGCGGGGTGGGAAAGACCACCACCTCTGCAAACGTCGGAACAGGTCTGGCAGCCATGGGAAAGAAGGTCATTCTGATCGATACGGATATCGGCCTTCGCAATCTGGATGTGGTGATGGGGTTGGAGAACCGGATTGTCTACAATCTGGTGGATGTGGTGGAGGGAAACTGCCGCATCAAACAGGCGATTATACGGGACAAACGATACCCGACCCTGTTTCTCTTACCGTCGGCGCAGACAAAGGATAAAAGCGCAGTTAATCCTTCTCAGATGGTGCGCATGATCAGTCATCTGCGGGATCAGTTTGACTATATCATTCTGGACTGCCCGGCAGGGATTGAACAGGGGTTTCAGAATGCCATAGCGGGTGCGGACAGGGCGCTTGTAGTGACAACCCCGGAGGTCTCCGCGATCCGGGATGCGGATCGGATCATCGGCCTTCTGGAAGCCAATGAAATACATAGGATGGATTTGATTATCAACAGGATCAGACAGGACATGATAAGAAGAGGCGATATGATGTCCTCGGAGGATGTGGTGGATATTTTGTCGCTTCCCCTGATCGGAAGGGTGCCGGATGATGAGAATGTGGTGATCGCCACAAATCAGGGAGAACCGTTAGTGGGGAGCAATACACTGGCGGGAAAGGCATACCAGAATATCTGTTACCGGATCATAGGCGAGGAAGTTCCCTTTATGGACTTTGACAAGGGCGTCTCGTTCTGGACAAGGGTAACGGGTATTTTCCATAAAGGTTAGGGGGGATCAGCGTGTTTAAAAATCTGTTGAAACGGAAAAGCTCCAGACAAATAGCCAAAGACCGGCTGAAAATACTGCTTATCTCCGACAGGGTCAACTGTTCCCAGGAAATGATGGAGATGATTAAGAACGATATCGCCAAGGTGATATCCAAGTACATGAAGATAGACGCCGAGAGCATGGAGATACAGATTACCCAGACAAACGGCAAGGGCCACGGGATCAAAAATCCGACGCTCTACGCGAATATACCAATTTTAGACTTAAAACAATGACAAATTCGAGCCGATTGAGCAAAGCTCAATCACGAGATCTGCCTACGGCAGCCTCGGGGGAAAACTGAGGATAATTACATGATTTGCCTGCGGCAAACTCGGCACAACAGGATGAAGGAAGTACTATGCTGAAACATTATCACATCAGGGACTATGATTTTAAATTGATTATTTTGGTGGTGGCGCTCACGGCGGTGGGCGTTCTTGCCATCGGCAGCGCGAAGGAATCTCTTCAGTCCAGACAGCTTGCCGGAGCTGTTTTCGGGTTCTTTCTGATGCTTGTCCTGTCCCTGTTTGATTATTCAGTGATTCTCAGGTTTTACTGGATCATGTACGCGGTGAATCTCGTTCTCTTATGGCTGGTGCGGGTAGCCGGCGTAGAGGTGGCGGGAGCCCAGCGGTGGCTGAATCTCTTTGGTATCCAGTTCCAGCCCTCAGAGACGGCTAAGATTTTGTTGATTTTATTTTTTGCACAGTTTATCATGAAACATAAAGAGGAGATGGGGACGCTCAAAATTGTCGGAAGCTGCCTGCTTCTGTTCGTGCCGTCGATCTATCTGATTCTCAAGCAGCCGGATCTTTCCACAAGCATCATGGTTGTGATCCTGTTCTGCGTGGTGATGTTTGTGGGCGGCGTAAGCTGGAAATACGTGATTTTGGCGATTTCCGTCGCTGTGCCGGCGTTTATTATCGCGTTGACGCTGATTTTGCAGCCGGAACAGGAGATCCTCAACGATTTCCAGCAGAGGCGTATTCTGGCATGGCTTTATCCCGACGAATATTCCGATACAGAGGCATATCAGCAGAATAATTCCATGATGGCGATCGGTTCCGGGATGCTTTACGGAAAAGGTTACAACACAAATGAGATCAGCTCTGTAAAAAACGGAAATTTCATTGCGGAGGTGGAGACAGACTTTATTTATGCGGTGATTGGCGAAGAATTTGGCTTTGTTGGCGGCTGTGTGGTAATTGTGTTATTGATTTTCATCTCATTTGAATGTATTATGGTAGCTAGGAAGGCAAAAGATCTGGCGGGCACGATCATCGCGGCGGGGGTAGCGGCGTTGGTCGGCTTTCAGGGGATGCTGAACATTGCGGTGGCTACCGGCGCAAGTCCGAATACGGGTATTCCGCTTCCGTTCGTCAGTTATGGGCTGACTTCGGTCGTCAGTCTCTATATCGGAATCGGGTTTGTGCTGAATATACGGCTGCAATGCAAAAATGACAGGGGTGTTAGCAAATGAATATCGCGTTGATCGCACATGATGCAAAGAAAAAACTGATGCAGAATTTCTGCATCGCTTATCGGGGGATTTTGAGCAAAAATGAGCTTTATGCCACGGGGACGACTGGAAGGCTGATAGAGGAAGTGACCAATCTGACCATCCACAAGTATCTGGCCGGGCATCTGGGCGGGGCACAGCAGATCGGAGCGCAGATCGAGCACAACCAGATCGATCTTGTGATTTTTCTGAGAGACCCGCTCTATCCGAAGTCACACGAGCCGGATGTCAACAATGTGGTTATGCTCTGTGACAGGCACAATATTCCGCTTGCCACCAATCTGGCATCCGCGGAGCTTTTGATTAAATCACTCGACAGAGGAGACATGGAGTGGCGTGAGATGTACAAATAACAAATCGAGCTTTGCTCGATTGCGAGTTTTGCCTTCGGCAAACTCGGCAAAAAAACGAATAGATAACAATGCTCGACGGTTATGCGCGCTGTTGGCTGCGGCGGCTCTCGCCCTTACGGGGTGCGGGAGTGCGAAGTATGACATGCCTTACGAAGAGCAGGGGAGTGTCAGCAGCTATCAGCTTATTAATATTGCGAACCGGGAGACGATAGAGCCCTTTGCAAAGGAACTGTGTGTGACGGCGGGTGATGTGACGGCGGGCGGCCCGGATTTGCAGCAGGTTGGGGCAGCCGCGCTCTTTGACACGAAGAATCTGGAAACGCTGTATGCGAAAAACGCGCACAACCAGATGAATCCGGCCAGTCTGACAAAGGTGATGACCGCGCTGGTGGCTTTGAAGTACGGCTCTCCGGACGATATCTACACAGCCTCGGAAAATGTATTAATTACGGAGTCCGGCGCCGTTTTGTGCGGTATAAAACCGGGAGATCGGATGACGCTGGATCAGGCGGTTCACGCGCTGTTAATCGCGTCGGGCAACGATGTCGCCGTTCTGATTGCAGAAGGAGTCTCCGCTTCCGTGAACGGCACTTCCGGTTCCGTGGAGGAATTTGTGGAGCTTATGAATCAGGAAGCGCAGGAGATCGGGGCGACGAACTGTCATTTTATGAATCCCAACGGTCTGACCCAGGAAGGGCATTATGTGACGGCTTATGACCTTTATTTGGTTTTTCAGGAAGCTTTAAAGTATGAGCTTTTTAATCAGATTATTCAAATGAACTCGTACAGTACCGTTTACACGGCGGCGGACGGTTCCGAAAAGACACTGGAGATCGAAAATTCCAATCTCTTTCTGCGGGGGACGTATGAGCCGCCTGCGAATGTGACGGTAGTGGGCGGAAAAACAGGCACAACCAACGCGGCGGGGCATTGTCTGGTTCTGCTTGTGAGAAGCAGCAGCGGGACGCCTTACATCTCCGTGATTCTGAAGGACGAGTCGCGGGAAGGGCTGTATGGGGATATGGGCGCGCTGCTTGGAATCATCAAATAAGGTAGTTGTTTTTTCGGGGGAGTTCCTGTATAATTAACAGTAAGATCATACAATCATTGTATGGTGTGTTTCGGGCAGTAAATAATAATATACGCTAGGAGGGTATCGACATGGTTCAGTTTATTGTAGGAAGGGAAGGAAAAGGAAAGACCAAGCATTTATTAGATAAAGTAAATACGGAGATCAAGGATGCACAGGGCAATGTGGTGTATCTGGACAAGAGCACGAAACATATGTTTGAACTGAACAACAAGATCCGGCTCATTGACGTGCCGGAGTATCTGGTGACGGACAGCGACGAATTTATCGGCTTTATCTGCGGTATCATCTCGCAGGATCACGATTTGCAGAAAATGTATTTTGACAGCTTTTTAAAGATTGCCTGCGTGGAGGCGGACGAGCTTGAGAAAGTGATTGAAAAGATTGAGAAGATCAGCGAGAAGTTCCATGTTGATTTCGTGATCAGCGTATCCCGTGATGAGAGCGAACTTCCCGAGAATATGCGTAAAAACGTTATTATTTCCCTCTGATATGTACATAAACATGATATAAAAATAATAAAACCTCGGAGGCGTTTCCGGGGTTTTCACTTTTATGCGCAGACCCGTGTAGATGAAATAGGCCGCTGAAGCGGCACACGGGTCGCGCGGCGGGCTGGGGAAGAAACTTCCCTGCCCGATTGGAGAGCATCTATTGGCAGATAATCGAAATAACAAGATAACAAAATACAGGAGGCCCGTCAATCTGAACATCGGCATGGTGGTTTTTGCCGTGATACTTGTCTATGTGGTGATTTGTGTGATCATATATTTTCGGACAGATCACATTGTCCGCTACAGTGTGCAGGAGGGATCTCTCACCTCAAACAGCATTTACAAGGGGATAGCGCTCAGAACGGAACAGATTGTGACCGGACAGGACGCAGGTTACGTGAACTATTTTGCAAGAGAAGGGGAACGTATCGCGGTTGGCGATCTGGTGTATACGGTGGATGAGACGGGGAGGCTGTCCGATTATATCAAGGCGGGGGCAAACGGGGAAAACTCCCTTTCCGACAGTGATTTGTCCGAGCTGAAAACGGATATCACCGCTTTTATGCACAGCTTTGACAGAAAAAACTTTGATGAGGTTTATAATTTCCGACATAATATGGAGAGCATGGCGATAAAGCTGGCAAACTATAATATTCTGGAAAATGCAGACGCGTTAAATGACGCTTCGGGTATGGTGATTATCAATTATCGGTATGCGGCCAAGAGCGGTATCGTGCTCTATTCTACGGACGGTTACGAGGAATTGAAGCTGGAGAATATGACGTCGGAACTGTTTGACGAGGAAAACTATGAGCGAAAGTATCTGGTGAACAATGAACTGATTGCCGCAGGAGAGCCGGTTTACAAGCTGGCCACGTCGGAGGACTGGTCTATTGTGATTCCGGTGGAGAAGGAGCTGGCGGATCAGCTTCTGGAAAAGGAATATGTGGAGGTACGTTTTTTAAAGAACCAGTATACGGCCTGGGGAGAGGTGGCGGTTTACACCAACGAGGCGGGAGAGACTTTTGCATCCCTCACCTTTACCAACTCCATGATTACCTTCTGTACGGATCGCTTTATTGATATTGAGCTGCTTCTGGAGGAGGAGCGGGGGCTGAAAATACCCAATTCCGCAATTGTGCAGAAGGAATTTTTCATCGTGCCGAAGGCTTATGTGACGAGGGGCGGCAATAACGGCGGCGACGGCGTGCTTCTTGAAACCTACAATGAGGAGGGCGAGGCCACCACGCAGTTTGTGGAGACGGAGATCTACGAGGAGACGGAGACGGATTATTATCTGGATAATTCTACGCTCAGAGCCGGAAATTACATTGTCATGCCGGAGACCGGGGAAAAATATGCCGTCAGCAAAACGGGTTCCCTGCAGGGTGTCTACAATATCAACAAAGGATATGCGGATTTCAAGCAGATCAGTATTTTGTACGAAAACGAGGAGTATTCCGTGGTGAAGTCCAACACCACCTACGGACTGAGCGTATACGATTATATCGTGCTGAATGCGGATATGGTGAAGGATAACGAGTTTATCTATGAATAGAGTGAGAAGTACTTCCAAAGACGTCCCGCCATAGGACGGGACGCCAAGAAGTACTAAATCTCACTCGGGAGAATGCCGGAAAAGCGGCATTCTCCGCACGAATTTGAGATTCCGCGAAGCGGAATCATGGCGGTTAGCGTGAGAAGAGGACTGGAGCAAATATGGACATAAAAGAAAATCTTAACATAGTCAGAAAAAATATCGAGGCGGCCTGCGCGGCGTGCGGGCGGGAGACGGGCGAAGTAAAGCTGATTGCGGTGAGCAAGACAAAACCGCTTTCCATGCTGGAGGAGGCGTATACTGACGGATGTCGTGATTTTGGTGAAAACAAGGTGCAGGAGCTTGTGGATAAGTATGAGGCTATGCCAAAGGATATCCGCTGGCATATGATCGGACATCTGCAGCGCAATAAGGTGAAATATATTGTAGACAAGGTCTTTCTGATTCACAGCGTGGATTCCCTGCGGCTTGCGCAGGAGATCGAGAAGGAGGCGGCGAAAAAGGGAGTAAGCGTCAATATCCTTGTGGAAGTGAATGTGGCGGAAGAGGAGAGCAAGTTCGGCACGACGGCTTCGGAGACGGTCTCTCTGGTGGAGGAAATCGCAAAATTACCCCATATCAGGATCAAAGGATTGATGACCATAGCTCCTTATGTAGAGGATTCGGAAGAAAACAGACGGTATTTTGCAAAATTGAAGCAAATTTATGTTGACATAATACATAAAAACATTGATAATGTTTTTATGGAGGAACTTTCAATGGGTATGACCGGAGACTACGAAGTCGCGATAACAGAGGGCGCGACCTACATCAGAGTCGGAACGGGCATTTTTGGAGAAAGAGAATACGCGGTAATTTAGTATACATAAAGATGTGCGAATAAGCAGAGTCAGAAGGCTGACGAAGCAGACATCATGCTTGCATGAATGGATGCTTCGGTAGATTTATGATGAGCAACGCGAATGAGAAATGCGGAGCATTTCGAATCTGCTTATTTGCGGTAGAGAAAGCTTAACTAATATATGGAGGATTTTACAGATGGGTGTTATGGACAAGTTTATCAGTGCCATGAAATTGAGCGAGGATGAGGACGACGGATACTACGACGATGATTTCTATGATGATGATCCCGAGCCGATGCGCAAACCCGCTTCCGGCAAGGATATGGACAACGCGGAGGATGATAAGGTCAGAAAGATCACACCGAAGGTAACGCCTCTGAGACAGACGAAAAAGATGGGCTCAGGCATGGAGGTCTGTGTGATTAAGCCGACTACGGTGGAGGATGCAAGAGAGATTACGGAAACGCTTCTGGCGAATCGGACGGTGGTTTTGAATCTGGAGGGGCTGGATGTGGATATTGCCCAGCGGATCATCGACTTTACGTCGGGCTCCTGTTTTGCGATTTCGGGAAATCTACAGAAGATATCCCATTACATTTTCATTATTACGCCGGCCAGCGTAGATATATCCGGCGACTTTCAGGATATCCTGTCAGGCTCCTTCGATGTGCCGATAGACAAAAGGTATTAAAAAATCGAGTGCATAAAGCACTCGATTTTTTCTGAGAGGGTTTTCACAGAAAATATAGAGGAGAAATACATATTATGGCAAACCGAATGACAATCAATTACGAGAAAAAGCCCTGCTACGACATTGTTTTTACAGGGGATTTCAAGCTGTTGGCGGAAGAACTGGCAGATTTTGGGGTGTCAGAGCGAAAGGCGGCCCTGATCTGTGACAGCAACACGGAGAAACTGTTTGGACGGGAAGTCATGGAGATACTGGAAAAGTGCTGCCAAAAGGTGATTTTGCACGCGTTTCCTGCCGGGGAGGCGAACAAGACACTGGATACGGTGAAGGAGATTTACCGGCATCTGATCGAGGAAAAATTTGACCGTAAGGATTTTCTCATCGCTCTTGGCGGCGGCGTGGTAGGTGATATCACGGGCTACGCGGCGGCCACTTATCTGCGCGGTGTTGATTTTATTCAGATTCCCACCACCCTGATCGCCCAGTCGGACAGCAGCATCGGCGGTAAGACAGGTGTTGATTTCGACGGCTACAAAAACATGGTGGGGGCGTTCTACATGCCGAAACTCGTCTATATGAATGTGGGAACGCTTAAAAAGCTGGACGACAGGCAGTTTTATGCGGGATTTGCCGAGGTGATGAAGCATGGGCTGATCAAGGACGCACTGTTTTACGAGTGGCTGCTCGACCATATGTATGAGATTCACGACAGGGACACGGAGGTGCTCCTGGAGATGGTAATGAAAAGCTGCGGTGTGAAAAAACTTGTGGTGGAGAAAGACCCGAAAGAACAGGGCGACCGCGCTCTTCTCAATTTCGGGCACACCATCGGACACGCGATTGAGAAGGCAAAGAATTTCGAGATGGTGCACGGGGAATGTATCACGCTCGGCATGGTGGCGGCGGCGTATATTTCATGGAAACGTGAGAATATTTCCATGGAAGAGTATTATGAAGTGCGGGACATGTTTGTGCCATTTAACCTGCCGATCAGTATCGATGGCATTAACCCGGAGGAGATTCTTTCATTGACCAAGTCGGACAAAAAAATGGAGGCAGGGCAGATTAAGTTTGTTCTTCTCAAAAAAGTAGGCAAGGCTTATGTGGACAGAACCGTTACGGATGCGGAAATTCTGGATGCGGTGAAAGAAATTTATTTTAGTGATGAGGATATGCGGGAATGAGTCTGAAAAAGAAGTTTTTTCTGTTTCTGGATCTGCTTATGATTGCCGGGCTGATCGTTTTCGATCAGTACACAAAACAGTGGGCGAAGGTTTATCTTAAGGATAAACCGGCCTACAATCTGATTAACGGAATTCTGGAACTGAATTATCTGGAAAACCAGGGCGCGGCCTTCGGGATGCTGCCGAACCAGAAGATGTTTTTTGTCTTTGTGGCGTTTGTTATTCTGTTTGTGGTGGGTTATGTGCTCATAAAGACGCCGGATCATAAGAAATATACGATTCTGCACGTTTTGTTCAGCCTGATCGTGGCGGGATCCATTGGGAATATGATAGATCGGGTAAGTTATGATTACGTTGTGGATTTTATTTATATTGTGCGGCTTAATTTCCCGATTTTTAACGTGGCGGATATCTACACGACGGTCTCTGCCGTCGTGCTTCTCTTTTTGCTTCTGTTTGTCTATAAGGAGAAGGATCTGTACTTTATCAGTTTTAAGCAGAAGCGTTTTAGGGAGTTAAAATAGCAGCGTGATAAGCGTGCAAAAAGAACTTCTAAAGCTCAATAGCAGAGGCTGTATCGCAAAGTCAGCATAGCTGACTTGGAAGTTCTATGTTTCGCACTAGAGAATGCCTAAAAAGCGGCATTCTCCGCACTGACCTGGTGAACAGTTGAGAAAGGATTTTCGGCGGCATATGGAGCGGTTCAGCTATCAGATTGGGGTGGGGGAGGATGAGGAGCGGCTTGACAAGTGGCTGAGCGCTGCAGTTCCGACGCTTTCCCGTTCTTATATTCAGAAGTGCATCAAAGAGGGGCAGGTCATGGTGAATGAGCTGCCCTGCAAGGCAAACTACCGGCTGCGTGTGGACGATGAGGTGCTTTTTCAGATTCCGGAGGCTGTGGAACCTTCCGTGGAGGCGGAAAATATACCGCTTTCTGTTCTCTATGAGGACGCCGACGTGCTGGTGGTGGACAAGCCGAAGGGGATGGTGGTGCATCCGGCGCCGGGACATTACAGCGGGACGCTGGTCAACGCGGTTTTGTATCACTGTAAGGGGCAGCTTTCCGGGATTAACGGCGTATTGCGTCCGGGGATTGTGCATCGGATCGACAGAGACACGACGGGTTCCCTTATCGTCTGTAAAAACGACGCGGCGCACAGGGGGATAGCGGAGCAGCTGAAGGCGCATTCCCTGAACCGGAGTTATCGCGCCATCGTGCACGGCGTGATAGAAGAGAACGAGGGGACAGTACGTGCGTCCATCGGCAGGGACGAGAAGGACAGAAAGCGGATGGCGGTCAACGAGAAAAATGGAAAAGAGGCTGTCACACATTATAAGGTGTTGGAACGTTTTCGGGATTATACCTATATCGAGTGCCGCCTGGAGACGGGACGAACCCACCAGATTCGGGTGCACATGACGTCCATTGGGCATCCGCTCCTGGGAGATAAGATATACGGAGAGCGAAAGACACCTTTTCATCTGGAGGGTCAGACGCTCCATGCATATTGCCTTGGTTTTATGCATCCTGCAAGCGGGGAGTATATAGAAGTAAAAGCGCCTTTGCCAACGTATTTTTTGCATCTTTTGGAAGTTCTTTAAGTAAATAATTATAAACAAATGATGAATAAACTGTTAAAATATCTTGAAATGGCAGTCGTAAAATGTTACTATTAAAGACATGGATTTTGTTAAAATCTGAGGGAATATGAAATATACGAGACAGAACATCATAGATATTTTACTAAAGAGCTATGTGGCTTATTACAATATAACCGATTACGGAAACGAACGGGCGCCGCTCCGGGCGCTGTGCGAGTATTATGAGCACGCCGAGAAATATATGGTTTCCAAAAAGATTTCGCTCTGGGCGGCGGACAGCGAGGAGTTTATATACCTTTTCGACGTGCCGCGCCTTACGCCGGAGATTTTTGAAGCCTGCAAAAAAACAGCTTACGAGGATGGCATGAACCGTCTGCATATCGGTTCGGGTCACATGTATTCCTATATTACTCCCATCATTGTCTGTGACACCTGTGACGAGGAGGCGGTAAAGGCATTAAAGAAGTGTCACATTTACAAAAGTTTTCGATTTTCGCTTCACGGCTGGATGGACTTTCATGCGGCGGCGGTCATTGGGGATAGTGATCGGATTGAAAGTAACCGTGCCGGACGTCCGACTGCGAAAATTTTGAAAAAAGTATTATATTCCAAAAAAAGAAAGGGAGAGTTTGTATGAATTCATTATTACTGTTAATCATCTGTATTGCAATTCTTGTCGTCGGCTACATATTCTACGGCGGATGGCTTTGCAAACAGTGGGGTGTGGGCGAAAGCAAGAAGCCGACCCCTGCGCATGAGATGGAAGACGGTGTGGACTATGTTCCCGCTAAGGCGCCCGTGCTGATGGGTCACCACTTCTCGTCTATCGCGGGTGCAGGCCCGATCACCGGACCGATTGGCGCGGCTATGTTCGGCTGGGTTCCTGTTGTGCTCTGGATTCTGATCGGTGGTATCTTCTTCGGCGGCGTTCATGACTTTGGCGCGCTCTTCGCATCCATCCGTCACAAAGGACAGTCCATCGGTGAGATCATTTCCACCAACATGAGCAAGAGAGCGAAAATGCTGTTTACCATTTTTGCTTATTTGACACTGATCCTTGTGGTTGCCGCATTTGCATCCATCGTGGCGACTACCTTCGGCGCAGTGGTGGACGAAGCGGGTGCAATTGATCAGGCAGCCTCCGCGACAAACGCATCTGTCGCTATGGTATCCCTGCTGTTTATCGTAATTGCTATTGTTTTTGGTTTCATGGTGTACCGCCGCAACGCATCCATGGCTGTTTCCACGATTCTCGGTGTGGTTGCCATCGCGCTCTGTATGGTCATCGGCATGAATTTCCATCCGATTTACCTGACCACCAATACGTGGATGATCATTGTAGGTATCTATATCGCCATCGCATCTGTGACACCGGTATGGATTCTGTTACAGCCCCGTGACTATTTGAGCTCCTTCCTGCTTTACGCAATGCTTGCGGTAGCGCTGGTAGGCGTGGTTATTTCCCACGCGGGTATGGGCGGCGCTGACGGTCTCGCCGCTTTCAACGGTTTTGCGGTTGACAACGGCAACGGCGTGCAGTATCTGTTTCCTGTCCTCTTCACGACAGTTGCATGCGGTGCGATTTCCGGTTTCCACTCTCTGGTATCTTCGGGAACCACTTCCAAGCAGCTCGACAAGGAGACGGATGCGAAGCCTATCGCTTACGGCGGTATGCTCCTTGAGTGTGTGCTGGCTGTGATCACCGTATGCGCGATCAACTTCGCATACAAGAACGGCATCACCGCAGGCGCAACGGCAATTTTCGCGGGCGGTATTTCCCAGATGTACGGCGGTATCGCATCGGAAGGCGTGGTGACTGTTTTGAACACGCTGCTGGTGCTTACCTACTCGGCATTCTGTCTGACGTCTCTGGATACGGCGACCCGTCTGGCACGTTTCATGTTCCAGGAGTTCTTCCTTGAGCCGGGTCAGACTGTGGACGATATCAAGGACGGCTGGAAGAAGACGCTGGTGAATCCTTATGTGGCGACCATTATCACCGTAGTTCTCGGCGTTGTGCTCGGTATGACCGGCTATTCCAAGATCTGGGGTCTGTTCGGCGCGGCGAACCAGCTCCTTGCGGGCATCGGTCTGCTTGCAGTCGCTACCTGGCTTGGCAATGTGGGTAAGAACAACAAGATGTTCCTGCTTCCGATGGGCTTTATGATCATCGTTACCATCTGTTCCCTGTGTGTAACCGTTAAGAATCAGCTCGGTATCATATCCGCAGGCGGCGCAGACTGGGGTCCTTACGCGCAGGCGATTCTGGCGGTTATCTTGATTATCCTGGCGGTTGTGCTGGTAATCGAGGGTATTCAGACATTATCCAAGCAGAAGAAGTCGGCATAAGACAGAAAGTCATATAAAAATGAAGATACGGATTCCTATATTCATTATGGTGTAGAGAAACTGTCAAAAAAAGTCAGCAAAAGCTGGCTTTTTTTGATATACTATAATAAGTCGATGAAACTTTATGGTATAAATAATTCATGTGGAAGGAGCAATGCCGTGTTATTTAGTAATTGGATGGAAGTATACTTTACTTTGGAAATGGAAAAATTCCTTTTTGCCAAGAATTTGTTGAATGAGCATGGAATTTCATACAAAACAGATATCATTAACAATAGTATAAGGCTTGGCCATGCGTCAGGCAGAGACGGCAATGTGAAAGATTATTACAAAATTTTGGTAAAGAAGAAAGATGCACCGCAGACCAAATATTTATTATCTAAAATTTGATATGATAGATCATGCAGTATTTCAGAAAGGATATTGATAGCAAAAGATGGTATCTTTGTTGACGGATTGTTCGGCAAAATTACCGTTTCTAACCACGCTTTACTTGACTTTATTGTGCAAATTATATATAATATATACA
>VSNH01000179.1 GCA_009774215.1 Lachnospiraceae bacterium | reverse complement strand
CCTTTAAGGTCAGCAGGTCATAATACAGCTCCATAGCCTTCTTCTGCTTTTTGTCCGCAACAGCCTCAACCATGTCAAAGATGCGGCTGCCGATCTGCCGGACGCAGACCGCCTCGATGTCCTGCGCCGTAATCACTTCCCGTTCCAGAGCGTAACAGACCAGTTTTTCCACCTCGCTGCGGATGTTTTCCATATCCGTACCCGTCTTTTCCAGAAAAAAGTCAAGATCCCGCTGGGTGATCCGCTTTCCATCCTTCATGAGAAGTTCCGCAACCCAGCGTTTCAGCACACCGTCGTCGGGCGTTTTGCACTCGATCACCCGTCCCTTTGCCGTGACCGCCTTGTAGAGTTTACTCCTCTTATCGACCTCCGCCTCCACGAACAGGAAATAAGCGCTGGGCGCCGGGTCTGCCAGATACGCCGCAAGATCCTCCCCACCCTTCTTGAAAAAACCGCTGTTTTCTATGACAAGAACCCGTCTCTCGGCAAGAAACGGCATGGTCTGCGCCAGATCGACCACCTCTCCCGGCACGATGCCTTTCCCCTCGAAGCAGTTCAGGTTCATCAGGTCGCCGTCACCCATAAGCGCCTTCTTCACCCTGTCCCTGTACTGTCTGCGCAGATACGCCTCATCCCCGCACAGAAGATATGCCTGTTTTAATGTCCCTTCCCGGATTTCTTCGTTTAACTTTTTCATAATTAACAGTATAATCTGTCATCCGTCAAAAAACAACTATCTTTCAAAAGGTCTAAAATCGGTGTCCGCCTCCGCTGCTGCCGCTGCTTTTCGGATGATAAGTACAGCTCTCCCGAACAAAAAATGCCTGCGGTTCCGTATAGCGAAAATAATTACCGGTGTTTCCCTGCATCTCCCGATTGCCGCGGCAGGTTTCGTCAGCACGGGAAACATCTCTTTTATCATACCTTTCCGCACAGGCTTCTGCCACCGCTCCAAAGTCACGATGCGTATCAGGGCAAAACCGCACAGAAGGGCATATAAATACCCCGGAATTTTTCGATATACGCCGCATCATTCTGGCATAGGAAGCCTTACAGTCCTCCTTTGCTCTGGAAAAAGGAATGATGCGGACAGGTCGTCTCCCCTTGCCGTTCCTGCTCTCCAAAACGGCCGAAGAGCCGCAGAAGTATCCCGCGCCGCCGGACAATTGGAGAATTTGGCAAGTTTCCCCTCAGTTCGTCACATACTCCTCCACCCGCACGCTCCCATTCACCACCCTGACCGTCACCGCCCCGCTCACAGGCGTCTGGTAAATCCGGCATTCCCGGTCTGCAAGCCGCTCCAATGTCTCCCTGTGGGGATGCCCATAAGAATTTTCCCGCCCCGCGGAGATCAGCGCAATCTTTGGATCGACCATTTCCAAAAATGTCTCCTCCGTGGAATTTTTCGAGCCGTGGTGCGCGACCTTGAGAAGCGTGATTTGTTCGGGAAGACCTACTGACCCGCGCATATCCGACAGTCTCTCCGTCACAAGGCGCTCGCCTTCCCCTTCCAAATCTCCCGTGAAGAGAGCGGAAAAGTTTTCATAAGTCAGGTAGAGCACCGTGGAACCCGCATTGGCGTTTGAGTTTACATAACTTTTGTCCGGATGAAAACAGGTTAACATAATTTTCTTATTCTGCAGACATTCCCCCTCATGCAGAAACCGCACGGGAATGTTGCAGTCCCGCGCCTGCGCCGCCAGCTCCAGATAATTTTCATCCCTGCTCTCCTTTGCCAGATCAGGCAGATACAGGCAGCCGATTTCCATTCCGGTCTCCCCGCAGTCCTCCATCAGCCCCTTAATCCCGCTTATGTGATCCACGTCCGAGTGGGTGACAAACACCGCATTAAGCCGACTCACACCCCGATATTTCAAAAACGGGACAATCTGATAAGTCTCCACTTCCTTCCGGTCGGAACTGCCGCCGTCGATCAGATAGTGCCCGCCCAGCCCGTCCGACAGATAGATGCAGTCGCCCTGCCCGATATCCAGCATGGTGATCTCGAATCCCCCGGGCATGTGAAATGTCAGAAGAAAGGCCGCACAGAAAACCGCGCCCAAAAAACGCCGTCTCTTTATCGACGCAGAAAAGAACACCGCCGCCGCCAAAATCCCAAGAAAAACCACAACCTGCCAGTTCTGAGGCCGTCCCGTGATCCACCGCTGCCCGGGCAGTTTCACACAAAAATTGCAGAGTTTTTCATAGCAGCCCAGAATACAGACCCCGGGGACAGCCGCCAGTCGTCCCAACGGCAGAAAGCAGGCTGCCGCCCCCATCACCAAAATCCCGCTCAAAAAGAGCGCGCCCATGCACGGAATCACGACCAGGTTGAGAAGCACGGAATAGGGCGGAAACTCGTAATAAAAACACAGATACACGGGAAGGGTGCAAAGGGAAATCCAGACACCCGCAAACAGCGTCTGCAAAAAGCGGTTGCCCACGGGAAAGCGGTCAGACAGCACAGGAAATTGACGGGATACCGACGGCAGAAACCCGATACCGCACACCGCACCGAATGAGAATAAAAAACCGCTCTGCGTCAGATATAGCGGCTGTTCGACAAGAATCAGAAACGCCGCCGTCGTCATTGCCGTCAGCAGGTCGTAAGTTCTGCCGCACAAGTCCGCACACAGTTTCATACCGAACATCACAAACGCACGAACAACGGATATCCCCATGCCCGTCATCATCCCGTAGCAGTACATCAATGCCAGCGACAATATTATGTTAACCGAATTTGTGATACACAGCCGCCGCAGCAGTTTGTGAAAACCCATTCCCAAAATAGAGATATGAAGACCGCTGATCGCCAGAATATGTATGATGCCGTTTTGCTGGTACAGGCTTTTGATCCCCTCGTCCAGCATGGCCTTCTCCCCCAGAAGCATTGCCCCCATAACGGACGCCTCTTTTTCGGGGTAACAGGCATCAATAAGGAGCGACAGATATTCCCGACAGCGGTACAGTCCCTCCCGAAAAACGGAATAATCCCTGCCCTGCGCCAGACAGGACGCCCGCATCAGTCTGCCCTGCTGCCCCGAAACACGATAATAGTCCGCCGCGTCAAACTCTCCGGGATT
>VSNH01000178.1 GCA_009774215.1 Lachnospiraceae bacterium | reverse complement strand
TCCGGGGAATCCGTCACACAGTAGGCCATGATTTTCGCCAGATCCGCCGCCGTTGTGGAATGCACTTTCCCGGTGTTATTTACCTTCGCATCCAGACCGTTCGGCGTGATGAAATAAGTGTCAAAGCAGCCGATATCGCGCGCCTTCTGGTTCATCATCGCGGCAAACTTCTCCACGCTGCCGCCCACCGCCTCCGCCACCGCCACGGCTGAGTCGTTGTGGGATTCCAGCATCAGAGAGTACAGCAGATCCCGCAGATAATATTTCTCCCCCTGTTTGATATACAGCTTTACCTTCGGCATACTTGCCGCGTAAGAAGAGACTTCCGCAATATCCTCCGGGCTGCCGTATTCCAGTGCAAGAATGCATGTCATGATCTTCGTGGTGCTCGCCATGGGCAGCTTTTTTTCGGGATTCTTTCCATAGAGAACCCTTCCCGAATCCGCGTCCATGAGGACGGCCGCCTGGGCATAGAGCTGCAGGTCTTCCTGGCCCGCCTTCTCCTCCGTTCCGTCAGACATGGCCGGTACAAGAACGCTCTCCTGCGCTTCGATTTCCGACGCCTGCGTATATGGCGCACGATCGGCCGCACCGGAAAACGCGTCCCCATCCGTCGAACGGGAAACGTGCCGTGTACCTGCGGCGCCTCCCGTCTGCCCCTGCACACAAAACAAGGCAGCTGCCGTTATGATGGCCGCCACCTTGTAGTATATCCGTTTTCCCGCGCTGTTTGTCATCTTTTTTATGTTACGCATACCCACGTCCTAAAGTTTCTGTTCGTTAATATATATGCGCAACACGCTCTCCTATGACATGGTTTGTTTCATGCCGTTTGCCGGACAGTCAGTCCCAATGACCTTCCTCCACAGCCTCCAGTCTCCTGCTTTTGCAGACCGGGCACGCTGTTTTTTCACTCCACTTCTCCACACTCTGCTCTTCCCCGCAGAGACTTTTCGTCCTTTTCCCGCACAGAGGGCACTTCCCCGTCAAAATCTCATCGCTGTCTACGTCCCGCAGCACGGGAACAGCTACTACGTTGTGACAGTGCCCGCAGACTGCCAGGCTGTAGCGGAAATCATACAGGGGAAACGGCCCCGCCCCCATCAGCCTTTCCGCCTGCTGCCGCTCCTCCTCCGAAAAGGCGGCAAGAACCGCCTCCATCCTGCCATGCAGCAGGCCGTTTCCCGTAAAGCACTGCCATTCCTTTTTACAGGCCGCACAGCGCACGTTAATCACTTCACCCATCGCATTTTGCTCCCTTCAAGCGCTCTTCTCATGTCCGTCAGCCGAGCAGACTTAAGATCATCTGGGAACTCTGGTTCGCCTGCGCCAATATGGAAGCTCCCGCCTGCGAAAGAATCTGTCCGTTGGAATATCCCACCATCTCCTCCGCGATATCCGTATCCCTGATCTGGGACTCCGCCGCTGCGGTGTTCTCCGAAATATTATTCAGATTATTGATCGTATGCTCCAATCGATTCTGGATTGCGCCGTAATGACTTCTCACATTGCCCACATAATGAATCGCCCGCTTGATCCCGTCGATGGCCAGATCCGCATCGTCCGTGGTCTTTACATTCATACCCTCAAGCCCCAGCGCCTGACTGCTCATCTTATACAGATCGACGTCAATGTGGATGCCCGCTTCCGCGCCCACCTGCAGCGCAATCATCTCCGGCCCGCTATAATCGATGCTGATCTGGAAAGGATCAATTCTGAAAGGCTGATCCAGCGCTCCTGTACCAAGAACCGAGGAAGGACCGACACCCAGACCGCCTGCCGCGATCACCGATCCCGCGCCCGTCTTGGACTCATAGGCAAGCTTTCTGACAAATTCCGTCAATTCCGCGTTTCCGTTTTTAAAACGCCTGTTCAATTCGTCCACATCAATACCCGTGTTGTTCTGAATCGCCGAAGCCAGCGAATTGCCGGCGAGAAGATCTGCAAATATCTTATCCATTCCAGCGGCAATATTCGCACCTGTCACGGCTCCTTTGCCGTTTGCCAGCCACCCCAGATACGCCGTGCCAAGATAGCCGTGGCCGTAAGGTCTGCCGCCCATCGTAAACTTCGACAGATAATTACTGATGTTGCTGTCCTGACTGGCGTCGTTTTCGCTCGTCAGAAAATTCGCATAATAGGAAAGCGTGTCGTTCCATCCGTTTGCAAAACCGCCGCCCGCAAGCTGTGCCGTTCCTTCTGCGAACCACGTCGGATACCGCTCTCCCTTGCGGCCGCTCATGCCGTCCGTCAATGTATACTGCATCACCGAATGCATCAGCTCATGCGCCATGGTCGCTTTCAGCGCGTCCGCGTTACTTCCCGTGCCCTGCGCATCCGCGTCGTTAAAGTCAGCGGCATCCACACGGATTCCCATGGAAGTGGGTTTCCCGCCGCCAAGGCTGTATGTAAAATAGGCGTATGCCATCGTATTGTTCTTTCCGTCAATGTATGCCACCTGTAAAGCCATATCAATGGTATCGCTTCCGACCGCATTCTTTAACGACGGAAAAGAATCAAGGATCCTCTCTATCGCACCGGGAACAATCTTATTCGCTATTTCATCCGCAAGAACGCTGCCGCTGGAAATATTGACCGCCCGCCCTGCGCCTGCCGCGCCGGGTCCCGCCTGTGCCTCATTAATCTGAAACGTGCCGTTCTTTAAGTCAAGGGTGATATCATACCCCTTCATTTCCAGATAGCTTGTGGCAATGGGCGAATGGCCGTTTTCCGGAAACAGCGCAATCTCATTAAACGTGGTATTGCGCGCTGTCTTATCAATCTCTGCTTTGAGCTGCTGGATTTCCTCGTCAATCATCGCGCGATCCACATCCTGCAGCGTGCCCGTGGCCGCCTTGATCGCCAGCTCGTTGGCCCTCTGCAGCATATCGTGCACTTCATTCAGAGCGCCTTCTCCGATCTGTACCATGGAGATGCCGTCCTGTGCGTTTGCCGCAGCCTGTGTCAAGCCGCGCACCTGTCTTCTCATCTTTTCGGAAATAGAAAGACCCGCCGCATCGTCTGCCGCCCTGTTGATGCGATAACCGGAAGATAATTTTTCTGACCGCTTCGCCTTATCCTTCGTGGTTATGCCAAGCTGTCGGCTCGCGTTTGCCGCAAGCATGTTTGTCTGTACTGAGCGCCTTGTTGGGGGGGGGGGGGGGGGGGGGGGGGGGGGG
>VSNH01000177.1:2657-3473 GCA_009774215.1 Lachnospiraceae bacterium | reverse complement strand
ACATCATCAGCCGCTCCTACCATATCGACGGGCTTACCACCGAGGAACTGTGCGACACCCTCTATGAAGACATGGCAGGAATTTCATTCCTGAAAAAATGGATTTACATGCCCGGCGTGGAGGAGGTCAATGTCAATGCCTTTGACGATATTGAAGTGATTATGAGCGGCGGGCGCTCCATGAAGATTCCCGACCGCTTCCAGTCGCCGCAGCATGCCATCGACGTGACAAGGCGGCTCTTAAACACCTGCGGCATGGTAATCGACGACACCATGCCCTCCGTCATAGGCTTTCTGGATAAAAACATCCGTATTTCCGTGGACAAGACGCCCATCGTGGACTCGGAGGTAGGCATCAACGCCTCCATCCGTATCGTCAACCAGCAGACTGTCTCAAGGGACAAGCTCATCCAATCCGGCTCTGCCACGGACGAGATGCTGGACCTTCTGACCTGCTGTATCCGCTACGGCGTCTCCGTCTGCATCGCGGGCAGCACCGGCTCCGGCAAGACCACCGTAATGAGCTGGCTCCTGTCAATGGTTCCTGACAACCGCAGGCTTATCACCATTGAGGAGGGCAGCCGGGAATTTGACCTGATTAAAAGAGATGAAAATGGCCATGCCACAAACAGCGTGGTACACCTGCTCACTCGTCCCCATGAAAACCCGTCGCTGGACATTGACCAGGACCTGCTCTTAGAGCGCGTCCTGCGAAAGCACCCGGATGTGATTGGCGTGGGTGAGATGCGCTCCGCAAAGGAAGCCCTGTCCGTGGCGGAAAGCTCCCGTACCGGGCATACCGTAGTCACCACCATCC
>VSNH01000177.1:0-2647 GCA_009774215.1 Lachnospiraceae bacterium | reverse complement strand
CTTACCGGAGGATGATGACGCTGGCAAAGCGGAAATACAACATGGCAGACGACATCCTGATGCAGATCATGGTGGAGGCATATCCGATTGTTGTCTTTACCAAGCAGCTTGAGGACGGCAGCCGTAAGATCATGCAGATCATTGAAGGGGAGGATTACCGGGAAGGACAGCTTATCTACCGCCCGCTCTATCAGTATGATGTTTCGGACAACCGTACCGACGAACACGGCAAGATCACTGTTATCGGGAAACACTGGCGTCTTGGCTGTATCTCCGACACCCTGAAAAAGCGTATGCTGGATAACGGCATCCCTGCCGGGAAGCTCGCGCCGTTCCTGACCGTACCCGCACCGAAAAAACCAACGAAGGGAGGCACACACAATGCAATGGATACAGATCATCATATTTCTGCTGGCTGTTAATGGCTTATTTGCCCTGTTCTCCGTCCGTTTCAACGACTTCCTGCATGTGCTTGCAAGGACAAGGAAAAGCAGCCTTCAGGATGATGTGGATGTCATGCTCGGAAAACCGGCAAAGGGCTTTTTCAACCGGGAGACGCTGGAGGTCGAACAGCTCCTTGCGGCTACGGGACGGGAGGGACGTTTTACCCTTGTGAAACGGGTATCCCTCTTTATGTTTGCACTGGGAGCCGTGGCAGCGCTGCTTTTAAATAACCCGTTCCTGATCCCGGTCTTAGGCGCCGGATTTGCCTTTGCACCGGTCTGGTATCTTCGCTCCACCGCAGCCGCTTATAAAAAGCACTTAAACGAGGAACTGGAGACTGCTATTTCCGTCATCACCACCTCTTACTTAAGAAGCGGGGATCTGCCGAAGGCGGTAAAAGAGAACATACCGTACTTAAACCCGCCTGTAAAGTCCCATTTTGAGGCATTTATTACGGAATCAGAAATGTTACACGCCAACATGGTCTCCACAATAAACACCCTGAAGATGAAGGTGCCCAACCGTGTCTTCCACGAATGGTGCAACACCCTGATCCAGTGCCAGAGCGACCGCAGCATGAAAAACACCCTGACCTTCACCGTACAGAAATTCTCCGACCAGCGCATCATCCAGTCGGAGCTGGGATTTTCTGTTCATACCCGGACATGACTGCCGCCCGCTCCTGTTTCCGGTTTCGGATGCGGAAGCCTTTATGGGAACCACCATTGACCGGACGGACTTCCCCTGTGTCATGGACAGCCGTTGTTTCATCCGGCTTTACGGCAAATGGCTTGAGCTTGCCACGGCCTCCTCAAAGGACTGTCCCATCCAGCAGATCCTGCACCTGATGAACAGGCCCCCTGTCCCATAATGGGATTTGGGGGCATTTCCCCCGCAATTACTCGCAAATGACTTAAAAACCAACGCCCAGACTATGGGAAAAATGCCGGTTTTTCTCTACAATATACTTAAAGATATACTTAATCCATACATAAAACCACGAAGGGAGGATGCAGCCATGAAACAGAAAAACACACCGGCAAAGATGAGATGCCCCTACTGCGGGAGAAACGCCGTACTCCGGAAAGCATCCTATGTTTATAAAGAAAAGGCGCTGGATGAATACCTTTATGTCTGCGCCGGATACCCAGAGTGCGATGCCTATGTGGGCGTCCATGCCGGAACCATGCGCCCCAAGGGTACGCTTGCCAACGGGGACCTGCGGCATAAAAGGATAGAAACACACCGGCTGTTTGATGCCATCTGGAAATATGGCATCCTCTCCCGGAAAGATGCCTACCGCTGGATGCAGGATATTTTCTGCCTGCCCAGTTCCCAGGCGCACATCGGACAGTTTTCCGATTACCGCTGCGACCGCCTGAAGGATGAGTGCCGCAGGGTATTACAGAACAACCATGTAAAAATTGCCTGCTAAACCAACGAAAATACCGCGTCATGCGGAGATAGAGGGAAGGGAGGGATTATTATGGCAGCAATGAACCTACGGGAGCGGGAACTGGTGGAAAAACACCTCTACCTTGTACGGGGCGCCGTACTGGGAACGGTTTCCATCAATGAGACCATACAGGGACTTGGATTTGATGACCTTTACCAGATCGGCTGTGAAGCGCTCTGCCATGCCGCCCAGAAATACCGGACAGACGGCGGCGCTGCCTTTCCCACATTTGCAGGCATTGTCATTAAAAACCGCCTGCTCTCCCACTGCAGGAAAACCACAAAGATGCAGAAACCACTGGAATATATGGATGCGTCACAGGCAGCCGGATCAGAACTGACCTTTGCGGAAACCTTTCCCGACCAAGATTACCATGCGCTGTCAGATGCGGATATTTTTATCTTTCTTGATGAGGCTAAAAAACGCTGCTCCGGCACCACAAGGAAGGGCATCGAAGCGCTGGCGCTCAAGTGCAGGGGACATACCGGCGTGGAGATTGCCGCACGCTACGGCGCCCCGCCAAACCATGTGGCCGCGTGGATCTCCAAAGCTACAAAAATGCTGCGGAAAGAAAAACTGACAGCCTGATGAAAAAGGAGGATACGATATGCTGACACTTTATACTGCCATAGGAAACTACCGGCTGACCGAAAAGGGACTGCCCCTCATTACTGCAGGCGGACGGGACTGTGCGATGGATCCCCACGAACTGCTTCTCTGGTCCAGCCTTGCCTTCCGGATACTGAC
>VSNH01000176.1 GCA_009774215.1 Lachnospiraceae bacterium | reverse complement strand
TTTCCGCTATTAGTCTGTCCTGTTCTTCGTCTCTGGCTGCATTTTCCGCTATTAGTCTGTCCTGTTCTTCGTCTCTGGCTGCATTTTCCGCTATTAGTCTGTCCTGTTCTTCGTCTCTGACTACATTTTCTGCTATCAGCCTGTCCTGTTCTTCGTCCTTATTTTCTTTCTCCAGCAAACTTTTTTCGTGCTTCCTTACTTTTTCAGCAAGAAACTGCTGTTTAATCATAATATCCTCTTGCGCTTTTAACTGTTTGATTACATTCATGATCTCCTGTCTGGCAAGATCATTCAATTTCTCTTCAGATGCGCCCCTCAAACGTTCCTGAAGCTCATTTACCACCTTACGGTTTGCTGCAAGACTCATTACTCCCAGCATAAATAAATATTTCGTTATTTCCGACAATTTTTCCTGATATTCAAATGAAACTTTTTGTGCCTCAGATGCACTGATCTGCGATTCCGCTAAATCGACAGCAGCTTGCTGTAAAGATTCAATCGCTTCCCCTTTCTTAAACCATCCTGTTGATTTTCTATACGCATGGTCAGCAGACTGCTTCGCCTCCTCTGCCTTGCGCATCGCAGCATTAACTTTTCCCTCTAATTTCTCAATTTCACTAACCTGCGATGCCACAATATCTGGAATCTCTTCCAATTTAATGTGAATCTCACCTAATTGCATGATATTATCACTCATTTCGTTTACCCCCACATAAGCACATCGTTTATTTCTTCCAGTAACTTTTTGTTCTTTTTCTCAATCTCTGGTACATATTCGCTTATCTTATGTAAGTTATCTCCTATGTCCCTCATAGATTCCATGAAAAATACCGTTGATGCTTCCATTATTTCATAGGCCTTTTCTATCGCCACGCCTGCATTCTCTGCCGATATCCACATATTCGCCTGCTTATAGAATACCTTTGCATCCGTGTAAAATATCAATTCGCTATATAACTTCATACGCTCTTTTCTAAGCTGGTTACGTTTAATCCCCATTCCTACATCAGTAACAACCGCCATTGCAAATCTGCCAACGCCTACAAAATTCACCCTTAAAATCATATTTGACAAAAATGCAGGCGCATTAAATCCGCCGGATTTAATTGCAGAGCGAATCGCTGCATCCGCCATATCAATTGCCGTAAATGTCCCGGATGCAATAGTCAACATTCTCACAATTGTTCTATTGCGAAATGGCATTACCCCTTTCCAATCCAATTCTGCGACTGTTTGCTTCTGTCGCATTTGCATAATAAATCTTCGAATAAAATACAGTCCTCTGACTAATAATTCATTGATAATCACCGGAACCGCCTGCCGCTTCATTTCATGCTTGACAGCCATCTCCGTTCTCATATCAGCTTTGCTGGATGCCCCTTGAAACAAACTATTAAACGCTCCCAGATCCAGTTGTGCTTTTCCCTCGCCAATTCCATTTTGATACGCTTTCCGTAAATTCTCAGCCAAATTTGTATCTTTAAAACACGGCAGCGACGCTAATTCCTTTGCCGTAGCCAGAAATGACCCCGGCAGCCCTGCTCCTTCATGTCCTTTTCCTGCAGAGCCAGAGCTTCCTGCCACATCACTCAGCAAATGCCCCTTTCGATTCTTGGCCACATTGAAAAACCAATTAATTATTCCGGAAAAAAATTTGCCCCATATATGTTGACTGGTAAAATTACCATATTGATTTACTTCTACCGGCACTTTGATTACCGCTCCGGAACTGCTTCTATAGGTTGCATTTCCAGTAAACTGTACCAAAATACAACACACCAGCCCCACCAAAGTAGGATGATGGCAAAAATCATCTAAATGGTGCGTATGATCTGTAACTCCCATATCCTTATATAATTTATACGCGCCATCGCCCGGCAGCTTATATTTATTTTCTAAAAAGGTAATTGCATTAGATAGGCGATTTTCATCATTATTCGTTGTCCTTTTTTGCAAAAATTCAGCATATTTAGGATCTTTTTTTGCAAAATCGATTACTCTTTTATTCATTTCCTTATTGCTGATGGCCTTGGCATTTTCAAAATCCCACTCTCCGACAATCAGCGCGTCAAAAATACCCGTAATGATTCCGCATGTCACTGCTATTGCATAATCAACCCCGTCTGCATGGTTTGTCAATTGATCGATATCTGTATTAAGCTCATTTACCCTTTGAAGCATTACTTCACTCTGACTGTCAATATCTTTTAAGCCTTCTGCAATCTTCTTTAGCCTTTCGTCACTTATATTATGAATATCCTCTGGCGAAAGCACTTCAAATTCAACCTCAAAATCATCCTCACAAACATTTTTTAATTCTAACAGAGCATCCAAGCATAACCACCTCCGCCTTTTTATCCTTTCTCACTCCACCACTCTGACCCGCTCCCCCTGGCTCCGCAGCCACATATCAATCCCCTTCCCGAACACCTCCGCCTGCACCACATACTTTCCGTCCTCCTCCGACAAAATCTCTGCCGTGGGCAGCCTGTCCAGTACCGCCTCTATGGACTCGCCGCAGTATTCGAACTTCACCTTCCGCAGCCGCCCGCCGTACATAAACTGCACCCGCCTTCGAAACTCCCCCTCCTCAAACCGGTCAGCGTAGGGAATCTTAAAATGTTCGCCGGTGACCTGCATGTCTTCTATCCTGTCAATCCTGTAGATTGTCGGAAACGGGTCGTCAGCATTCTCAAAAGCCTTTTCTTTATCAATCCCCTCAATGAATCCCACCAAATAAAAATAGTATTCCGAAAACATAATCGCCAGCGGCTGCAGCTTCCGCTCTACGGTACACTTTCCCTTCATCTTCGAATACCGAAGCCGTATGACCCGGCACTCTCTGATGGCCTCGCCAAGCTGCATGATTTTGTTCAAGAAAACTTTCTTATGTTGTGGCTCTATGTAATGAAATCTTTCGTTAGCCAACAGATCGGCTATCAGTTTTCGATTCCCTTTAGGCACGCAGTTTAACAGCAGCTTATCCAGAATGTCCATCATTTCTTTTCTGGTAAACGCCCTGCTGTCCAATAGTATCTTACACACAGCAAGGGTCTCCTCGTTGCTGAGTCCGACATTTCCTCCCTTCTCCAGCCGGTAACCCTTATCGCCGTAATCGTAGACCAGCTCATCGGCCACACCGTCCTGCGCGGACTGCTCCGCCAGAAATATCCGGATATCCTCCAGATCACGCTGTATGCTCTTTGCATCGACACCGAAACACGCTGCCTCCTCCGTCTTTTTGACCACTTGTCCGCATTACAGCTTTTTGTAGATCGCCAATATCCTACCGGTTTTTCCTAATCTGCCTTCAATCACTACGCAAAATCCCCCGCCGCATTTCATCTGACTTTCATCATAGCAGATCGCATGGACACATCCTGTCTATGTCAGAAAAAAACCGCCTTTTCTTACAATTTCCCGCAATATTCTATTTTATTTTACCCCCCCCCACTGCAAAAAAGCAAGTATTATCTATGTATACAAAAA
>VSNH01000175.1 GCA_009774215.1 Lachnospiraceae bacterium | reverse complement strand
TCTCGGTTATGTGTATAAGAGACAGCGCAGGATAATTCCAAGGGCAGACATTATGATAACTGGGTGCCGGGCGGTATTGAATTAAAATTTAAAAAATCAAAGAAAAACATCGGTGTGGACGGCAATATCCGCTGGGGCGTGAAGGTCGGCGTCTGGGCGGATTATCCCAGTGACTTCAACAAGGCGGGACAGGGCTATTTTCTGATTTTTGCGCGTGTCAGAGAGGAGGGCACCGAGGGCGGCGATAAGATTATAGCATATCGGACGACCGGCTGGAATGGCGAAGTAACGCCTGATCTGTTTGGCGTGGAGGATATCAGCAAGCCATGGTATCTATCCCTGCAGGTGCTTGACCCCGGGGGGCATCTCCAGTCGGGCGTCGGGCCGAGCAACGAGCTTGTGCGGGATCTTGAGCAGCAGATTCATGACCAGCGGGTGAAGGATGTGGTGGCGGATTATCTGGCAAACTGCGATTCGTCCGGCACTTACGTAGGTACAAAATATCCCCATACGGATAAGTTTGAGGGACGCATTCTACCGCCGGAGATCTACTATGCGTATGATGGGCAGACGAATCTTGGCGGTGAGCTGAAGCTGAAAACGGTGACTACGCTCGCCGGTCCGGATACGACTGCATTTAATGTGGATTATGTGAAGAACACAAGAGACGAGCGCGACAGGAACCAATTTACGAACAGAAGTGTCAGGTTCAGCGCCTACAAGGAAGATGGCGGAACACTGGAGAAAATTTTCTGGTATAACGCGAAGGAGAATAATTATCAGGGAAATTCCCAGCCCTATAACGGCGCGATTCGATTTGACGAGATACAGAGTGCAACGAATTCAAAGATTAAGATTGATTTTAACAGAAAGGAAATGTTCTCGCAGGCGGCAGGCAAATACCGTATTATACCGACTATAAACTATTATCAGGATCCGGGCGCAGATACGTCTTATTCCATCTACTATGCGAATTACCAGCCGAATTACTGGAATACGCAGAGCTACGAGGTGCCGGAAAGCACAGTTTATTATGAGCTGATCAACGGCGGTAATCTGGAGCTTTGGAGCTATTACAACAACCAGTTTACAAAGGGTGAGATTTATTTCCCGACGCCTTCGGACAACAGCTTTACGAACTATTTTAACAGGGAAAATCTTGACTGGCAGAGCGCGAAGAGGCTGGATAATTTCTCGAAGACAATTAAAGGGAAGAATGAGACCACAACTTATGAGCCGTCCTCGATGCGCTGTCGTTATGTGGCGGACAAGAAGGTTTATCAGCTGGAGCTCTTCTATAATTATAATGATTCCAAGTGGAACCGGGCAGTGGAAGCTTCTGCGGGCGTGTTTCAGTGCGCGGCGGACGGAAGCAGATGGGAGCGGAAAGACCGTGGCACTTATGACAATCAGCTGGAACAGAATAAACAGCCTCAGTTGGGTTCTACAGCGGATGTAGATTTTATGATGTGGGGTAATCGGTACAAAGGAAAAGTGTATATTCCGTTGCCCTCTGAATCGACTTTTACAGACAAAAGCGGGAATGCGCTCGGTTTTGAGAAGAAAGGCGAGTGGCAGACAAAAGACGGATTTAATTTCAAATACCAGCCGGAGGGACAGCAGGGGACACAGGATTTGTATGTAAAGCTGAAGTGTTATTATGATGCGGCAAAAGATGAATTTACAATCCAAATTTATAATTCCAATTGGGATTATGTGGCGGCGTTCACCTGCAAGAGCAACGGAAAACAGTGGACGCAGCAGTAAAAAACGACATGTTATGACAGAAAGCCGCGCTTTGGGCTGAAACTGTGGGGGTAACGGCGAACCATAGCGGATTTAGTGTCAGTGACGGTGTCTTGGTGGCAGATGTAGCGGTTGACATAAGGGAATTTGATACAGTACCATAAAAAGGAGAGATTATGTTCTGAAAACCGCATGGTGCGGGGATAGTTGTCTGATTAAAGAGAAGGTGCAGCATATGGGGAAAAACGAGTGGAAATCATTAATAAAACGGAATAATGATAAAACCCCGATAAATCCGATTGCTTTGTTCTTTGCATTCATTTTGGGGGCGGCGGCAGCCTTTGCAGCGTTTTGGCGAATCCGTGTGTCCAAAAACAAACGGGAAGCCGGGGTGAGCGAAAGCGACAGTGCGGCCAAACGGGAGAGTGCACAGAATAACAGGGAAATGAAGAAGCTGCTCAGGGAGCTGCGCAGTGAGAACGACCGCAGGGAGCGTGCGGATCGCGAAGCCGCGAAGCTGCGTGAGGATATGGAGGTGGAGCTTCCTCCGCTGGTGGTGCAGCCGCAGTCAGTGAAGGCTTACAGACCGCCAAAGCGCGTGTCGGTGAAAAAGATTTTCGCGCGTGCGACGGCGATGACCGCGGCAGCCGCGCTTGTGGTGACCGGACTTTATCTGGCGCCCCGCGAGCAGATGCCCGTGTCTACTGTGGAGGCGAGAGAGTCCTTCGGCGGCATCAAGCAGGTTGTGGAGGAGCATGACGAGGATAACCCCTTTGTTATTCTGGATATAGTGCCCGGAAAGGCATATGCTGACGTAAATGGTAAGAAATATGATTTCTCGCTGGGCACCATCGGTTATCTTGCGCCGGGGCAGTCCCCGATCCAGCAGGATTTCTCACGCATCTTCACGGGGGATGACAAGGAGAGCTTCTATAAGTATCCTGACAGAAAGGCATTGACTGACTCGGTTATCGGGAGCGGCTATGATGGGATTACCTATCAGGAGGCTTACGGGGGAACGGGGGAAAACCTGAAAGCCAGCGTATGGAGCAAGATATTTGACTCTGTGGAAGTGACCCATGACGAGAACGGCAAGCTGCCCGCGGACGGTCTTTATCCCACGGGGAGAATTTATGCCCGTGTGGAAAAGAGAGATGCCGCAGATACGGGCACGCGGGAGGGATTTGACTATAACCTGACGGGACAGCCTGCGGGAAGCAATCTTTTTAGCGAGGTGTCCATTATGTCAGCTTTTCCTGCGGAGGGTGTTTATACATTCGCGGAAGGCGGCACGGGGGATTATGAGGTCACCTTTGAGGGACCGGAGAAGAGTACAAGCGGATACCGCGCGGAAGTGTTAAAGAGCGGCAGTTATGATGAGGTGGTTCTCGGAGGCAGCTACTCCGACGCTACGGGTGTGTACATTGTTGAGAACGGCGTATACCGCTATGCGTGCACGATCGGGGAATTTAAGGGAATTGCGCGCCCCGAGCCGAAGCCTGAAAAGCCGGAGGAGCCGGAAAAACCGACGGAGCCTGAAAATCCGGAGAATCCGACAGAGCCGACAAACCCGGAGAATCCAACGGAACCTGAAAATCCGGAGAATCCGACAAACCCGGAGCAGCCGGAAAATCCGACGGAGCCGACCAATCCGGAGCAGCCGGAAAATCCGACGGAGCCGACCAATCCGGAGCAGCCTGAGAATCCGACGGAACCGACCAATCCGGAGCAGCCGGAAAACCCGACGGAGCCGA
>VSNH01000174.1 GCA_009774215.1 Lachnospiraceae bacterium | reverse complement strand
ATCACCCCGGCCCCCCAGGACGCCTTTACCCAAAACCTCCCGGCGTCCCAAGACCCGGGCGTCCCCTTTTCCACCCCCCCCCCGGTTCTTCGGTCATGTTGATATGAATCCCCTCATCATTGGCATAGAAACCTATGGCAGTATCTGCAACCTTCAGCCCGTAATATGTGCCAAACCGGAAACAGTTCTTGAAGTATTCCGTTTGCAGGCTTGCATCCTGCTCCATCTGGAAATATCCGGCAATCTCCGGTCTTTTATGGATCAAAAATTGTCGGAGCATAAAACGCCTTTCTGAATCTCCATCGCTTTTTGAGCAAAGTCCAGATTATCCAAAAAAGAGCCGGACAATGAATCTTCTCCATTATCCGGCTTTTCCGTTTCCCTGTTCTGTTGTGATTCGCTTCTTACAGGCTGTAAACCAGCTCCGTCAGTACCGTTTCCTCCGCCGAGTGCCTGATGTTGTTCATCAGCCGCACCCATTTCATCTGATCGGCTGCTTTCAGTTCCTCCGTCACACCTTCCGCTTCCGCCATCTGCTCTGTCAGCACGTTCATCCGTTCCTCTGCCTGCCTCTGTCTCTCCAGACAGTGCGCTTTCAGTCTGCCCTCCATCAGAAGCCCGCTGTAAATCACCCTCCGGTGTTCCTCCAGATAATTCCTGTGCATCAGCCCGTACTTGGTAAGCGCTTCCTCCGGCTCGCTGTCCGGCGTCAGGTTGGGTATCAGATAGTCCCCGTTCTTCTCGTATGTCAGTTCCATTTGCAATGCCCTCCGTTTCTATTTGATTGGTAGCTGTTTTTTCCTGTGCCCCCATGTCGCTTTCACGCTTTAACGCATTATAGCGTGTCTCTGGCGCATTTGCAAGCACTTTTTCGGGATTCTTTTCCGTGCTGTCAATCTGTACCTCATTCCTGCCCTCTCTTGCCTTATTTACGGCTTTCTGCCTTGCCATCCGGCGGTCATAATCTGCAACCGTCCTTTCAATCTCCATAAGCAGGGGCTCACTCATATCCGTGGTGGCATCGCCAATAACAGACAATGCCATCGTTGTATTAAACTCACTGATATAATCAAAATTCAGCTCGTCCCTCCACACATCCATGTCAGCGCCACACCGGAACAGCAGAGTATAGGCAATGCTTGCGGCAAGCGTCTCCCGCAGGCGCAACCCCACATTCAGCTCATCAAGTTCCTCTAAAAAACTGCCCTCCTTTGCATAGGACATATCCTGCATAAGTTCCCCGTAATAGTCTCCCGCAATCTTGCACGCTGTCGTGATATTCGGCTCACTAATACCCGCTATCACGTTCAGGAGGGTATTCTCCCGTATGCCTGACAGCGCCGACAGCCCCTGAATACCCATATCCATTTCTTTCATAAGGTTTAATATCTTATCTCCCGTGCTTAAAACGACTGTACCCATCACACGCCCTCCTGTCCTGCTTTTGTCCCGAAAGAAAAGGAAACCGCCCTCATTGGGTTTTTCCGCCGCAAACTTCTCCTTGACCTGCGCCACACGCTGCTCCAGCACCGAGAACATGGCTTCTGCCTGTTCCTGCGTGTATTCATAGGCTGACTTGTTGGCAAGGTTCTCCAGACGCCCGATTGCGTCTATCGCCTTATTCATGCGGTACTCCCCGATCCGTACAAACTTCTCCGCCTTGGTTTCTTCTGATTTTTCCGTGTTTACTGCATTTTCCATCATTTCACTCATTGTCATATCCTCCATTTTCTTAAAAATTTAAGGGCATACAGATTGTTCCGTATGCCCCATAGTTCCTATATGCTTTTATCATGCTTAGGATAAAGCCGCATCACTGCCAGCCGTCCGGCTGCTGCTGATATATTCAAGGAGATCATCCGGGTATTGTGTCTAACCCCGCCTTTTCAGAACCCCGTTTCCTGCGGTGTCCGGCTATGATTTCATAGCCGCCCTCCGCCCTCGGTCTGACAATTCCGGGGACAAGCACACCATATTTCCCGATACTCTCCGTGGTTTCTTCCATTTTTTCATCGTCAAGGACACGAAACGGGTGCCCTTTGAATGTATACAGGTCTTCCAATTTCGCATGGATAAGCTGCTCCCCTGATGTGTTATCTGCGCCGCCGAAAAAGTCCTCAAAACTGTTAATTTTGACTTTGGCTGCGCTCCCCGCCTTACTGCCCATTATCAAGCACCTCCTTTGTCAAGGATTGGTATGCTCCCGCAACCTTGCCCTTCGGATCATGCCTGTAGATGCTAACGCCCTCTGCGGATATCTCCGCCGCCCTGACTGACATCGGTATGCTGTTCTCAAATATCCGCACCCTGCTTCCGTATGCTTCGATAAGCAGCGCCGAAATATCCCTGGCATGATTGGTACGGCTGTCTACCATTGTCAATAAAATGCCCTCAATCGCCAGTTTGGGATTGATCTGCCACTTTACCTTGCCTATGGTTTTGATAAGCTGCTCCAGCCCCTTTACGGGCAGATATGCGGCTTGTACGGGTATCAGGATACTGTCGGCACAGGCAAACACATTTATAGTAATCATACCGAGTGAGGGCATACAGTCGATTAAGATATAATCGTATTCTGCCCGTACCCTCTCTATGTAGGAGCGCAGTACAAGCTCCCTGCTCATGACATTCACAAACGATACTTCCAGACCGGACAATTCAATGTTCCCCGGCATAAGCGAAATGCCCTCGTCATGCTTTAAGATACCGTAATCCGGCTCTATTTCTTCATCGTTGATAATGTTCGTCATGACCGTCGCAAGCGTTTCTTCCAGCTTGTCCGGCTCCGTAAAACCCAGACTTGCCGTGAGGCTGCCCTGCGCATCGGCGTCGATCAGCAGCACCCTTTTTCCCTGCTTCGCCAGTCCTATACCTAGGTTGCTTGTGGTGGTGGTCTTACCTACCCCACCCTTTTGGTTTGCGATTGCTATAACTTTACACATGGTTTTATTCCTCCGTTTAGTTATTTTTTTCTTTAATGTTGGCTTCTGTACTTCCACATAAGCCCGGTAAAATCTGTTTGTACCCTTGTTCCGATACATTTCTGAAACTTCCGTCACAGCCACTTTGGGCTGTCGGCGCAGAATCTTCTCGAACCACTTAATATCATTCTTTGTTCCCATCAGTCGAATTTTCAGCACGCTTTCTCTCCATTTCCGCAAGAATTTCCTCGACGGACTTCTGCTTCCTACAGTATTCCGGATAACGGAGCCTGATACCTCGCCCGTTCCAGCTTCTCATAATAAAATTTCTCATGTTCCTCGTTTGCAAAAACCATGTGTGTGTTGTCGGCGCTCCGCGCCTCTGCTCTTAACGCTGTGTTCGTCATAATCTTTCCTCCATAATATAAATTTTTTGTTCATCTTCCCCAAACAGAAAAGCATCCACCTATTGGGGATGCCTTTCTCTGCAAACTCATATGCTATTCTATAAAAGTACCATTCTGTATTATCCGGTACTACTCAAAACAAAAATTGTTGTCAACAGACCTTATAAGTGCTAAAATATACCGTAATTATGGGCTTTCCAGCTTCCATACTTTTTCATTATGCACAAGACAAGCCCCCACTTGGACGGCGCTTATGCGGCGTTTGGGAAGGTGATTGAAGGGCTGGAAAACGTGAA
>VSNH01000173.1 GCA_009774215.1 Lachnospiraceae bacterium | reverse complement strand
GAAAACAACGCAGTAGAAGGGAATGCTGGCAAGCAAAAAAGGATAGTTAATTGGTAAATGGAGCACTAGAAAGACAGGCAGGGCGTGAAGTATGGCACAGAGAGTTTTGGTAGTGGATGATGAGAAATTGATCGTGAAGGGCATTCGTTTCAGTCTGGAGCAGGACGGCATGGAAGTCGACTGCGCCTACGACGGGGAGGAGGCCTTGAGGCTGGCGGAGGAAAATGCGTACGACATGATCCTTTTGGATGTGATGCTGCCGAAAATGACAGGTTTTGAGGTGTGCCAGCAGATTCGCGGGTTTTCCAATGTGCCGATCGTCATGCTGACGGCCAAGGGCGATGATATGGATAAGATTCTGGGGCTTGACAACGGTGCTGACGATTATATTACGAAGCCCTTTAATATTTTGGAGGTAAAGGCCAGAATTAAGGCCATTATGCGCAGGACGAACCGTCAGGCGCCGGAGAAAAAGGAGGAGCCCCGGTTGGTGGAGCGGGGTGATATGCGCCTTGACTGCGAGGGCCGGAGAGTGTATATCAAGGATCGGGAGATCAACCTGACTGCCAAGGAATTTGAGGTGCTGGAGCTTTTGATGCGGAATGCCGGAAAAGTTTACGGCAGGGAGGAGCTTCTTAAGCTGGTGTGGGGCAGCGATTATCCCGGTGATGTGCGGACTGTGGACGTACATATCAGAAGACTGCGCGAAAAAATAGAGGAAGTGCCCGGTGAGCCTGTGTATGTGCGGACAAAGTGGGGCGTTGGATATTACTTTGCTTAAATCACATTTACATCAAATTACATTCTTGAGGAGCCTGAAGGGGCGTATTTTTCTGATTCTGCTCATTGTCGGGCTGATTCCGTGCTTTATCATGCGTTATGCGATCCTGCAGAATTATGAGCAGCGGGCGGTAAATGTCAGAACTTCTGACATTTCCACCCAAGTCAGGATTCTGGCAAATCATCTGATTACCTACCATTATCTGCAGGACACTTCTTCCGAGGTCATCAATGCGGAGCTGGAGCAGCTTTCGAATCTGTATGACGGCCGTGTGCTTGTCATCAACGCGGATCTTCGGATTGTGAAAGACACCTACGGTATCAGCGAGGGAAAAACCATTATCTCGGAGGAGGTCATCCGCTGTCTGCGCGGCGAGAGCGCAAATAGGTACGACAGGGAAAACGGCTATATTGAGATGACCATACCGATCACGGAGATACTGGAGGCGGATCTTCCGGTAGGGGCCGGGGAACGCATTGAGCTGGTGCGGGGCGTGATGCTTGTGAGCGCATCCAACGACAGCATTATCGCTACTATGGATATCCTGAACCGGCAGGCGGTAATCATCATGTCTATTGTCGGCATACTGATTTTTGTGGTGACGCTTTTGGTCTCCAAATTTTTGTTTGCGCCCTTTAAAAAGATGATAGCGGCGTTAGACCAGGTGCAGGAGGGCTATACCAGCGATCCGATTTCCGTGACGGACTGTCTGGAGACAGAGCATATCGGGGATGCTTTTAACCGGGTGCTCGGGCGCATGAAGATGTTGGATGATTCGAGACAGGAGTTTGTGTCGAACGTGTCCCACGAGCTGCGCACGCCGATCACCTCCATGAAGGTACTGGCGGATTCCCTGATTACCCAGAAGGATGTGCCGTTAGAAGTCTATCAGGAGTTTATGACAGATATCGCTGCCGAGATTGAGAGGGAGGATAAGATCATCAACGACCTGCTCTCACTCGTAAAAATGGACAGGACATCGGCGGATCTGAATATTTCAGAGGTGGATATCAACGCCCTTGTGGAGCTGATTATGAGACGGCTGCGTCCCATCGCACAGCGCCGAGATGTGCAGCTTGTGTATGAGAGCCTGCGGCCTGTGAAGGCGTCGGTGGACGAGGTAAAACTCACGCTTGCGCTCTCCAATCTCGTGGAGAACGCGATCAAGTACAATAAGGAACACGGCTTTGTGAAAGTGACGCTGGACGCAGACCACCAGTTCTTCACGGTGAAGGTGGAGGATTCCGGCGTGGGCATCCCGGAGGATGCGCTGGAACATATCTATGAGCGTTTTTACCGTGTGGATAAGTCGCGTTCCAGGGAGATCGGGGGCACGGGGCTGGGACTTGCCATCACCAAAAGTGCGGTTGTCATGCACAGAGGTTCGATCAAGGTGGCGAGCATTGAGGGGGAGGGCACCGACTTTACGGTGAAAATTCCTTTGAAGTACATTGCTGTTTAGCGGGAGGTAAGTATGAAAAAGGCGGGACACCTGCTTTTGCGCATCGCACTGGTTATGGGACTGCTCCTGTGTACGGCCTGCGGGGACAGGAGGGAAGCGCAGGAGGTCACTTCGTACAAGATATATTATGTAAACAATGATGAGACGAAGATCGTCGACCGGGAGTATATGAGTGAAACATCGGACGGGGCGCTTCTGCTCGCGGAGTTTTTGGAGCAGCTTGCCCACATATCGGAGAAGATGGAGTACGAGACGCTGCTTGAGAAAGAAATTTCGGTGGTGGGCCACACGCTCGACAACGGCCTGCTGACGCTGGATTTTGACGAGAGTTATCACAATCTGCGGGGAACGCGGGAAATTCTTGCGCGGGCATCTATTGTGAGGACGCTGACGCAGATTCCGGGTGTGGAGCGGATCACCTTTACGGTGAATGGGGAGCAGCTTATGGACGCGGCGGGAGCGGCTGTGGGAGTGATGGCGGCGGACACCTTTATTGAGAATGCGGGCAATGAGATCAACGCCTATGAAAAGGTGGATCTGCGGCTCTATTTCGCCAATGAGGCGGGGGACAGTCTGGTGGAGGAAATCCGCCGCAATGTAGTGTACAACAGCAATATTTCGCTGGAAAAGCTTGTGGTGGAGAAGCTTGTGGAGGGTCCGATGGCGGAGGGCGCGTACCCGACGATCAATCCGACGACAAAGATTGTGAGTGTCACCGTGAAGGATGGGACGTGTTATGTAAACTTAAATAACGATTTCCTCAACCAGCCCTACAATGTAGCTTCCGATGTAACGATCTATTCCATCACCAATTCGCTGGCGGAGCTTTCCAATGTGAATCGGGTGCAGATATCCATAAACGGCGAGACAAATATTTCATACCGGGAGAATATGAGCCTGAACAATGTGTTTGAGAGAAACTTGGATATATTAGAGTGAAAAGAGCTTCTAAAGCTCAGCATAGATGACTTGGAAGTTCTTTTCACTCGGGAGAATGCCCAAAACAGACATTCTCCGCACTGGTTTAAAATACAAATAATACAGGGAGGACAAATATGCGCAGACCACTATGCCTGCTCGGGCTGGCATTTGTGATGGTTCTGCTTCTTGGGATCCATCTGATTCCGCACGATTCTCCGGATTATGGGGGCCTTGCCGGGGAAACGCTGGCCGCCGTGGGACGTGTGGAGTGGAAGGAGCACAGAATTTCCGGTTCGGACGAAGTTCTTGTGGTCACTTTGGAGCAAGTCATCATTTTGAAATCGGATCAAATATCCGTTCTGAAACAAATCTTAGCAGATTCTGACACAGATGATTTACATTCGAAAGCTGCAGATTCCGTAAAGAAAACAGAAAAATTTTTAGAAGAAAACAGGGGGAGTCTCCGCCTTGCGGACACAGAAGAGATCAAGGGGATTTTATGCTATCTCGGCGCGGAGGAAAACCCGGCCATGGGAAGTATGATTTTGGTGGAAGGGAAGTTTCGCCCGTTTGCCCATGCGAGGAATCCCGGAGAGTTT
>VSNH01000172.1 GCA_009774215.1 Lachnospiraceae bacterium | reverse complement strand
GAATCTGCGAACCGACAGAGACACCCAGCTTTTCCAGCTCCCCATCGGAAAGTTCCGATTCCTCCGGCAGAGTTTCGGGATAAAAATATTAGATCGTCGTCCTGTCGTTAAAGAACCGTCGAAACTCTCTCCACTCTCCTCCATAATCCGAGCTGTCCGCCCCTATGGAAAGACCCATGCCTGCAATGAGAAGCAGGAGCAGGCCACCGTATTTACACCAATTATCTTTGCTAAAAAACGGTCTGTTCTCCCACCAGCAAAAAAGCCCTGCCAGCCCGAGAAAAGGCAGGGTGAGAAGCGCCATCTCCGACCGGAGCTGATACGCCAGCAGAAAGAGAAGCAGCGCCGGCAGACTTCCCGCCAGAAATGCCTTCACGGAAAGTTCCATGCAGACGCTTATGAAAAACCCCTTCTCCGGAATCGTCAAAAAAAGAAAAACGGCCGCACCTACAAGCATACCGCATGTTATTGTATACTGCACGTTGACCGTATGGGTCAGCCATATGCCCCACTGGAAAAGCGCCAGCAACAGAAGGCAGCATATCTTCGCCGCAAGACGCTGCCCCATTCCGCCCCAAGAGCCACCGCCTCCGTCATCTCCCAAGCTGCGCTCACCCTTCTGCACCCGTCCATGCCCTCGAAAAACATCCGCCAGCGTACACAGCCTGACGCCCACCAGAAAAAAACAGCCGAACTGGCACAAAAACAGGAACGCCCCATACCACGGAAAGGAACCGTACATACGATAACACAGCGCAATCAGCGCTCCCAGCGGATAGAGTGTCTGCATATTATGCCCGTCAGGCGTACCGCTGTAGACCCCCGACATGATATCCCGCATCATGATGTCGTCGTTCATGTCGAAGTAAAAGTCAAATAAAAAAACCATCAGCAACGCACTCGCCCCTATGACGGCAAGTGTCAGTATGCAGTTTTCATATCTCCGTTTATGACCCGAATCAGTTTGACGCATAGAATGCTTTCACCTGCTCCGCAATATATTCCGTCTCGTCCGCCGTCAGCTTATAGAACAGCGGCAGACGAAGCAGCCGCTCGCTCTCCTTTGTCGTATATCTGTCCTCCCCGTGGAATCGACCGTACTTTTTCCCTGCCGGCGCGGAGTGCAGCGGAACATAGTGAAACACTGACAGAATATCTTTTTCCTTTAAATAGGCAATCAGGCGGCTTCTCTCCTCCATATCCTTAGTCTTAATGTAAAACATATGAGCATTGTGCGCGCAATACTCCGGAATATAGGGAAGCGCAATCCTTCCGGCCTCAGCCAGCGGCGTAAGGAGCTCCAGATACTGATTCCACCGATCCATTCTGACACGCGTAATCTGTTCCGCCATTTCTAGCTGCGCATACAGATAAGCCGCGTTCATATCGCTGGGCAGATAGGATGAACCGTACTCCTGCCAGCGGTACTTATCCACCTGTCCTCTATAGTATTTGCTGCGATCCGTGCCTTTTTCCCTGTAAATCTCTGCATCCTCGATGTATTTTTCATCCCGGATCAGCAGCGCGCCACCCTCGCCCATGCTTAAGTTTTTCGTCTCATGGAAGCTGAAACACCCGAACTCACCAAAGGTTCCCAGCGCCTTTCCTTTGTAAGACGCCATAATGCACTGGGCCGCGTCCTCCACCACCATCAGGTGATGCCTCTTCGCGATATCCATAATCGTATCCATCTCACAACCCACACCTGCGTAATGCACAGGCGCAATCGCTTTCGTGCGCTCCGTGATGGCATCTTCAATCAGCTTCTCGTCAATATTCATGGTGTCCGGCCGGATATCCACAAATACCGCCGTTGCCCCCCGCAGAACAAAGGCATCCGCTGTGGAGACAAAAGTATAGGAGGGCAAAATTACCTCATCCCCCGGCTTGATCTTCGCCAAAAGCGCCGCCAGCTCCGTGGCGTGAGTACAGGAAGGAGTCAGCAGACACCTGGCTGTGCCTGTCTGCGCCTCGATCCACTCACTGCATTTTTTTGTAAAAGGGCCGTCGCCGCAGATTTTCTCATTTTCCACAGCCTCTTTCATGTATTCAAATTCTTTCCCTGTAAAGGGGGGGACGTTAAAATTAATCATAATTTCCTCTCTTTCTCCTTTGCATGCGCAATCCGCTGTCTGCGCACTGCCGCAGTGCTTGCTCGAAAAACCTACGGTTTTCCTCGCTCGCGGGCTTCGCCCTATCCATCCACCGAAATCATTGTGTCGGTGAGCCCGCTCCCCGCCCCATTGATTCCGCTGTCTGCGCACTGCTCATTGCCATCGCGCACATTGCCATCACGCATATAGTATATCATAACCCCGGGCAAATTCCTACTCCGACAAAATCAGATCGTCCCTGCTCTCCGCAAGCTCCCGCAGGCGGGCGCTGAATCCGCTCATGGAAAAGATGCAGTACAACTCCCTCCTGCTGCCCTTATGCCATGGCACACGTCCGGCCTTTTCCTGTAACTGATAGAAAACGTCCACATCCACCTGTCCGCTCCAATATTTGCATTCCCCGAACAGAATGATGCCTTCTTCCTCATTTAACGCCACAATGTCAATCTCCGTATTTTTATCCCAATACCGCCCGATCTTCGAGAAATGACAGGGGAGATCCTGCCTTGCCGACAGCTCTTCCCGACAGACGTCCTCATAGACAAAGGCCGCGTGGCTGCGCACAAAGCTTTTCTTTATCTTTTCCATAACATACGTTATGTTTCCTTGCTCAATGTCCCCCTGATTGGGATAGATCATGGTGAACCAGAAGCGAATATAATAATCCGTAATACGGTAAAGCCCCTTTTTGCTCTTCTCCGGATTCTCCTCCGTAATCGGCACCTCGCGATGCACCAGATCAAGCTCTATCAGCGTTTTCAGCGTCCTGGTCAGGTCGGTGGCCTTCGCCTCCATAAAGGATGCGATTTCCGACAGCTTCGTCCGCCCGAACGCAATCGCGCGTAGAACGGAAAAATAGCCGCCTACTTCCGACACTTCCTGCTGTAAGAGAAAATGCGGCTCCTCATAGAGATAGCCCGTTCGGTTCAGAATATTTTCCTCAATCCCCGCAAAGATATCCGTACAGTCCGAGAAGGACTCAATATATTTGGGAACGCCCCCGGTCACCGCATACCGCTCGATCTGCCCTTTTCTGGACAAGGCCGGGCAAAACTCCCGATAGTATCGGAAGGGTATCTGTTTGAGGCGGATCTGCGCCGTCCGCCTGCCATACAAAGGACTGCCGTAGGAAAGTGTCTGGGACACCATCATGGAAATCAGCGAACCGCACAGAATCACCATGACAGAGCTTTTCATCAGGATTTCATCCCATATCCTCTGAAAGACAGAGGGAAACGCCGGGTTCGCCTTCCCCAGATACTGAAACTCATCTATAATCAAAACCGGCTTCGTCTCCCACTTGGCGGAGACAATCGCCTTAAAAATCGTGTCCCACTTGTCCACAGAGACTTCCGCCAAAAAATCATTTCCAGTAAAATCCGCCGCCTTTTCCTGAAAAGCCGCGCGATTAATCGTCTCTGCCTCCTGCGTGGCCAGAAAATACAGTGCGCTTTTTCCCTTCATAAACTCCGAGAGAAGCGTCGTTTTTCCCACCCGCCTGCGGCCGTACACAACCACCAGCGAAGCTTCCTTTTTCGCATATTCCTTACCCAACGTCCTGATTTCCAGTTCGCGGTCTACAAATTGTTCCATATACCCTCCAGACTGTCTGCGCCCCTGCCCATCCCTTATAAAGAGTATATCACAATTTCTATGTTTGTAAACATTATGAATCATAACATTATGTTTAAAAACATTATGTTTAAAAACA
>VSNH01000171.1 GCA_009774215.1 Lachnospiraceae bacterium | reverse complement strand
CTTTTATATTTGTTCCAATATGGGAATGGATACAAACGTTGGAGTATGCAGATATTCGCTTAATCAGCAGACACTAAATAGAAAAGTAACGGATAAAGAGAAAAAATTATAAAAGAAACAGGTTGTAAACTCAAGAATCCTTGAATTTACAACCTGTTTTAACGTTCCCTGCGGGAATCGAACCCACAACTGGGGCTTAGGAGGCTCCTGTTATATCCATTTAACTAAGGGAACAGCTGCTATATATTTATAAAGAAAAACCTACATCGGATAATTGATATATCCCTGCATCCAGATGACTCCCTTAAACCGGCGGCCAATCTGCGGTTCTCCATATAAATCTTCTTTATTGATACAAACGTCAAACTCCAGATCGTTACAGCAAAGACGCAGCACATAAATCTCTTCGCGGGTAATTCTGTTCACCCGCAGGGAAATATCCGTGATCTCTCCCATCACCGAATATTGGTCACACTCCACGCCATAAGGCATAAAATAGGTGTCTACCAGACTGAATACATCTTCCGTAAGAATTTTCTTAGAAATTGTGGAATAGATATCCATGTCTTCCAGTGTGAGACTTTCGATCGCGTCCTCATCCCCTCTGCGAGCCGCCGCAATCAACTGATTTCGGCTCATGGATTCCCTCTGTATTCTCTGTTTATCGCTCTCATCTTTTCCAATCGGTAATAATATTTTACCACTAATTGACAGTCCTGACAATGTCAAAGTTGTGCCTGTCACCGGCAGCATATCCGTAGTCTGCGCCTTCACATAAGGAACAATATTTTGCAGATAAAAGATCAGGCTCACACCCACTTTAATATCATCGCACACTCCCGCATAAGACTCCCTGTCCGCATGACGTTCCACAGACACATCTTCACAGGAACTGATACCTGTACCGCGAAGGTAAGGATAAAAATAATCGTAAGTAAACTTTTCATCGGCATCAAACTCGCCGCAGACGGCAATTCCGATATCCTGTGCAAAATCCTCGCAAAATTCCGCGAGTATGGTATCTTCACCGTTGGAAGTATAGGAACGATGCGTCGCATTCATAATGATATCTGTAATCAGACGCTGCTCTTCCCGTCTGTCTGTCAGCTTGCTAAAGCCGATTGCCCGCATAAATTTATGCAAAGATTTCACCTCCCCTTATCATGATTCATCTTTCAATCAAATATACTAACCGGAATCCGCTAAAATTCCATCATTCCATGCAACATCTTTCGTTTATCGAATCTCCGTCATGCCGCCCATATAAGGCCGAAGCACTTCAGGAATACGGACGGAGCCGTCCGCCTGCAAATTATTTTCCAGAAAAGCAATCAACATTCTGGGCGGCGCTACCACCGTATTATTCAGCGTATGTGCAAAATACTTCCCATCTGCACCGTTCACACGAATCCGCAGTCTTCTTGCCTGCGCGTCTCCCAGATTGGAACAGCTTCCCACCTCAAAGTATTTTTTCTGTCTGGGCGACCATGCTTCCACATCATAAGACTTAACCTTCAGATCAGCCAGATCGCCGGAGCAGCACTCAATTGTCCTTACCGGAATATCCATGGATCGGAACAAGTCCACGGTATTCTGCCATAATTTATCAAACCACATCGGAGACTCCTCAGGCTTGCATACCACGATCATCTCCTGCTTTTCAAACTGATGAATCCGATAAACGCCTCTCTCCTCAATGCCGTGCGCTCCCTTCTCCTTTCGGAAGCAGGGAGAATAACTGGTAAGCGTGTTTGGAAGCTCCTCCTCGGGAATAATGGTATCAATAAACTTACCAATCATGGAGTGTTCCGACGTACCGATCAGGTATAAATCCTCGCCCTCAATCTTGTACATCATGGCGTCCATTTCCGCAAAGCTCATAACGCCGTCCACCACCGCGCTTCTGATCATAAAAGGCGGCACACAGTAGGTAAAGCCTCTGTTAATCATGAAATCTCTCGCATAGGCAATTACCGCGGAATGAAGTCTGGCGATATCACCCATCAGATAATAAAATCCGTTTCCGGCCACACGCCCCGCAGCATCCATGTCAATCCCATGGAAACGCTCCATAATTTCCGTATGATAAGGAATCTCAAAATCCGGCACCACCGGGTCACCGTACTTCTGTATTTCCACATTTTCCGTATCATCCTTGCCGATGGGAACGGAAGGATCAATGATATTCGGAATGATCATCATATCTTTTTTGATCTGTTCACGCAGATCTGTTTCTTTTGCCTCCAGCTCGGAAAGTCTGGCCGCGCCTGCCGTCACCTCAGCTTTTTTCGCCTCGGCCTCCTCTTTCTTGCCCTGCGCCATCAACGCGCCGATTTCTTTGGATATTTTATTTCTCTTAGCGCGGATATCGTCGGCCTCCTGCTGTGCAGCCCTGACTTCGGCATCCAGCGCAATCACTTCATCCACTAAAGGAAGCTTCTGCTCCTGAAATTTCTTTCTGATATTCTCTTTTACAACCTCAGGATTCTCTCTCAAAAATTTAATGTCAATCATGATATGTCCCCTTCTCCTATATAAATATATATATATTCTTTAAACAATCACATCTTCAATGTATAAATCACTGTACTCGGCCAGATCCTTCACCACATCCACAGCCATTCCATTCCTGTCCTTTGTGATTCGGATAACCGGGCGATCAGGATACTGTTTGTTCTGATAAAGAACAATTCCTGTCTCCCCTTCACTTGTCTTAATAACAGTACCGGCAGGATACACAGCGGTAAACTCTAAAAAGATATCGACAATTTTCCCGTCAAATTTTATATCTTTATTATTTCTTAAATACCTTACGGCTTCATAGACTTTTGTCCTCCGGCACCCGATCCCGCAGATCATCTCATCAAAAGCATCACAAATCTGAATGATGCGGCATTCTTTGGAAATGTCCGTCGTTTTTAGGGGATAGCCGGAACCATCCAAACGCTCATGGTGATATAATATCATATTTTTGCAGTCTTCGGATATCCAATTTTCGTCACGAAGTGCCGAATACCCATAAACCGGATGTTTCTTATATTCCACATACTCAAATTCAGCCAATTCGTCCAAATTCTGGTTTTCATAGGGAACTTGCAGATACCGCAGTCCCAGATCGTGCAATAAACAACTGACACCTATATCATGTACCGTTTCCTGCGGCAGTTCCATCTTAAGCGCAACGATGGTGGCGAGGCTGCACAAATTGATTGAATGATCATAAATATCGGAGCTTCTCTCCTTAATATCATAAATTTTTTCTATAACCTCTTCTTCTTCCAAAATATTTGTAATAATCGTATCCGCCGTCTGGCACAGCTCCATGAGATTTTCATTATGACTGTAAGTATGCTTTTCCAGAATATTCCTTACTTTCGATTTAAAACCTTCCTCTATCTCTTCCTTGAGAATAACCACTTCCTTTGTGTCCGGTTCTTTCTCTTTTACATATACCTCACGGACGTTTAACTCTTTGAGTTTCTCAATATATTCCGGTTTAAGATGCGTGCCTGCAGAAAGCAAAATTTTATATTCCAATGTCATAGCATCTTTGGCCAGAATTTCTGTTCCAATCAAATCCTCTACTTTACATAGTCTCATTTTAGCCTCCCGCTTTGGTCATACCAGACTACAAATCCATAGCCATGTCAAGAGCCTTTTTCTCCTCGTCTCCCAGTGAAATATCGCATAATCCGTTTTTAATTTCTTTTGTATAGGAATAACAGCCTTCCGCACTGTGAACGGAATTAATGATAAATCCATTGTCATTTTCATCAAGCAGTGCAAGAGAAAAACTGAGCTGTCCGCCCATCTGGTTAAAGGCATCGTATTTTACAATGCCGATTTTCTGGAACGCACCCTCTAATTTTCTGTAAAGGTTTTCAATATCCTTCCGATTTTTTTCCATGGACGCCTTAATCAGCTTATTATCTTCATAAAGCCCCATGATATCTTTCTCCAGG
>VSNH01000170.1 GCA_009774215.1 Lachnospiraceae bacterium | reverse complement strand
GCTCTCAAGCATTAGAATACCAAAATCAAATGGCTCTCAAGCGATAAAACGGTGGCTCCGAAGCGTTAGAATATTCATGATCACCCTTTCTGACCTGTTGGCCCGTTGAAACCGTTAGGCTGTCCATATGCATAAATATGACCGTCCATCCTGTATCCGTCCGTACCTTCACCCAATTTCCCGCGGATTCTGAATATGCTGCCAGAATAACCGTTCCATCCACCGCGGAATAAAGATGTGTTCCGATCGGAACAGCTATATCTACTCCGTTATGTTCTTTCCGTTCCTTTGTGATCGGATGGATTCGTACCCCGAAATTAGATGAAATCAGATTTGTCCAGTCCTCCCTCATCACGGGACCGTATACCTGCTGGCCGCCTGTTGACAATCGGTAATTCTTGTATAATTCCATCTGCTCCGGCGTCATTCTCGGCTCCACTACCTCCTCCAGCTCCTTTTTCTCCAAAATTATGTAGCATATCTTCTTCGGCTCCGTCACATTTTCATAATCTCCCGTGTCCGGATTATAGCTGCTCACTTCCCGGTCTTCCTCTTTCACCTCAATGGTCAGGGTATACATCTCTTCAAAAACCGACTGCAGCTCCTCCTTTACATCCTCCAGCGTAAAACTGCCGTATACCGCTGAAAGATAAGCGATCAGCGTATTTGCGGAAAATCCGAAATCGGCCAGTTGGTAGACATATTCATATATATCCGGCCCATGCTCCGCCTCCAGTTCTTCCTCCAAAGCTTCCCGATCCGCATTCAGGTACTCATCCAGATCTGTCTCCAGCTTACGAAAATATTCTGTGGCATCCGTAATGGTGCCGTAATCATTTTGCGTAACAGCGGATGCATAGTACTCAGAGCTGCCTACAAATACCGCAATCAGAACAAGAAACAGAATGATACAAATAATGAAAAAGAAGACGCCTATTCCGGCCAGGGCAAATATCGTCGACATGGTTCTCTTTACCGCCTGCTTTCGCACTTTTTTGGCCCGGCGCTTAATCAGAATACCTTGCTTCGTCCGTCGGAAGAAGTTGCCTTCCTCCTGTACCTGCAGTTGTACCATCTGCTTTTTCAGTTTCTTTTTCTGTTCTCTTGATTTCTCATCCCGAAGTTGTTTCTTCCGCTCCTTTTTCTTGGCATCTGACAAGAGCCGCTCCCGTTTATCCCGCAAAACCTGTTCCCGCTGTCTTGTCTGATCCAGCCGGGCATATATGTTATTCTGGCTTTTGATAGTACGGATATTTCTCCGCGTTCCCGCCATAGCCACACGACCCGTCCGCCGAATATTGCGCTTCATGGATGCGGTCAGTTCATCCTCTGACAGCGTTTCCTCATCCGTTATCGTCTTGATGCCATGAAACAAAAGCCGCCCTTTTGTCCGACGTTTAAAACTTTTCCTGCCGCGTCTGTTAAGCAGCTTTTCGTATTCGTCCCTGGTCATTTTTTCGCGGGTAATACGGCCCGTATATTTCAGGCGTCCCAAGTGGGCAAGCTCCGCTTCCCCTGTCAGATCAAGCCGCCCATAATATCTGAGCCGTACCTTCTCGTTTGTGGAATGCTCCCCTGCTGAAAAACGGGTATATCCTTTCTGTATATCCTTACGCCTGCTCTCTAATCTCTGCTGCAGCTTTTCATTCTCCGAAAGCGCCCGGCTGTTTTTCGCAAGCTTGGGTGTCTCTGCAGTCCCGAACGTAATACCGCCTGACTCTCTGGATTCTACTTCCTGTATGGTCGGGGATTTCCACGCCGGACTCTCCGCGCCGCCCTGTATAAATTCAGCGCTATTCCCCGCTTCACGGCCATAATCATCTGCTCCGCCTTCCGCCGATCTGCTTCCGGCCGGGTTTTCACCCGGCCCGGCTGGCTGCCCGTTCTCCGGCGGAGACTTTTCCTGTTCCGGAAAACCCGGTTGTGTGACGTGCTGCTGCGCGTACCGGTCTTCAGAGGAATATGCCTGTTCCTCGTACTGTTCCCGCACCTCATTGTAGGCTTTCTGCTGTTTTTGGAAGGTTTTGTGATGCTCTACTGAATCATACGCTGTGTATGCTGCCTCCTCCATCAGCTCCCGCCGCATCCGGCTGTTATTATTGTTAGCAGACAATTCAAGGTTTTCGTCCGGCCGGTTTACCTGTTCTGTTTTTTTTAAGCTGTTCTTCCGGCTGATAAATTCCTGTGACTGGCTCATAATCCACCACCTCTCCATCATCCTGCCTTTAGACTGCCTGCTTCGACTTTTCCTTCTTCTTTCCGGCACGCAGCGCCTCTCCCGGCTTCGTGGTCATAACTTTGTAGCAGACCGTATTCTGCGGGAACTCATCCTCAAATGGCACTTTCGCCTGCTCGATCCACAAAAGTCCTTTCCCCGGTTCCCCTGACTTAATATAATTTTCTTCCTCCTCTGACAAATCCAGATGTTCCGCCAGAAGTCTGGCATCATCCCCCGCCTGATTCAGCATGGCGATAAAGTTTGTCGTGTCAAGGATGTTCTGGATTTCAGGCGAACGGAACAAGTCCTTGATATTCTGTGTGATGCCGCTGGGGATTCCGCCCCATTTACGAAATCTTTTCCAGATCTCTACGCTGTAGGCCGCCGTAATCGGACTGCGCAAAAGCAGATGAAACTCGTCGATATCCACCCATGTCCATCTTCCCCTCGCCCGGTTCTGTGTGACACGGTTCCAGATCGCATCCTGAATAATCAGCATGGTAAGATCCCTCTGGTTTGCGTCCATATCCTTTAAATCAAAACACACCAGTCTGGCATTGATATCCACATTCGATCTGTGGTTAAAATACGACAGGGAACCCGACACATAGCGGGATAGCGCAATCGAAAGATCCAGTCCGATCTGCTTCATCTCTCCCTGCATGGCACGCAGCTCGTTATAAAGATCCTCCATGACCGGCATTTTCTCCGGCACGGGATCTTCTGCGAACCGATGATATATTTTTTTGCAGGCGGTATCTATGACCGCCGTTTCTCTTTTCGATAAAGCAGCGTTATTCCCAAGAATCAGTTCGCACATGGAAACCACAAAATTACACTTTGCGGCTATCGGGTCGTAATCCTTATCCATTTCATTTTTTGCTGACAGATAAATTTCCAGCGGATTGATATGTACCCGTGAGTTAAGCGCAATCTTAATCACCTGCCCGCCAAGCAGCTTATACAGCATCCCATACTCTCCTTCCGGGTCGATGGTCAGCCTGTCGTCTTTCGTGCGGAGAAACATATCCAATATCTCACGCTTCACAAAAAAGGTCTTGCCGAATCCCGGCATCCCGAAGATTAGGCCGTTTGGATTGACCAGATTTTTGCGGTTCTCCACAATCACGTTGTTCGACAGACTGTTCATGCCGTAATACTGCCCCTTGTTTGTATAAAGCTCCTTCGTCGTAAACGGAATAAAAATGGCCATATCCGTCGTCGTAAAAGTACGTTTGACCTCCACCGTGTTATTTCCCAGCGGAAGCGCTGACATATACCCCTGCTCCTGTCTGTTGTCAAGCCGCTCCAGGCGGCACTGATACGCTGACAAAATACCGTTTAGTTCAAAGATATTCTCCTCCAATTCTTTTCTGCTTGCTGCTGTCTGCACCACAGTGATTGTGGTATGGTACATCTGCTCATTCTTTCGCTGAATATCGCGGTATAACTTGTCTCCGGCGTCACGGTACGTCTCCAGCTCCGGCGGCAGCATATCCATGTCATATCCGTTTCGGACAGCCTGCTTCTGGTTCGTAATGATCATTGCCTGAATATCCGTCACATTTCCTTTGGCATAATCTAGCGCTTCCTTACGGGACATTGCCCGGGAGTGAATGGAGATCCACAGATTGCTTCCCAGATTCAGCATATCCGCTATGATGCGGTCTTCCATATCAGAGGCGAACACCTGCAGATAGCTGACCGCTCCTACCCGGTCACCGACACGAAAATATCTTGTGGCATTTAAC
>VSNH01000017.1 GCA_009774215.1 Lachnospiraceae bacterium | reverse complement strand
GGTTCTGACACTTCGGACTCGGTTACTACACTTTGCTCTGTCTCGATTGGAGCCATGACTTCCTGCGCTTTTGGCTGTTTCGTAGAATAAACTATTGCTCCTCCTATTATTACTATTGCCGCCATTACTGGAATGATGATTTTCATATAAGTTATGCCTTTTTTATCCATGCTGTTTTTCCTCCATACTTTATGTCTTTTTTGATAATGAATGAGGGTATCTATTGACACCCCCACCATAAACTGTATTAAATTCTTAATATCATATGCTTATACTGAAACTATATTGCATTGATTGCTTCAAGGACTTGCTGAAAGGTTTCACCATGCTCTTTAGAATATTGTATGCAAGCGTCAACAATCTCTAACACTAACACCTCTTGCTCTTTCTCACTAAAATCCGTAGTCACAGCCCCTCCTCTTATGTTTTTATTTTATTATATCGCCTTTAAGCAAATTTTACAATGCTTTTAGCATAGTTTTGATGTCCCAAAGGAATATAAAATATTCTACACTTTTAACGTATGGAGGATTATTATGGTACAAGGTTTTGGCGAACGCCTACAGCAAAAACGTTCCAGTATTAAACTATCTCAAAAGGAAGTGGCGAATGCTGTCGGCGTTAATCCCAGTGTTATATCCAATTATGAAAACGGTGAAAGGACTCCAAGCGTGGAAATCCTTATGGCTCTCGCAAGCCTCTTCCATTGTTCCGTTGACTATCTCCTCGGTATTGAAAAAACATCCCGTGCAAGTATTGATGTTTCGATGCTCGATGATGAACAACTGTCACGCTTGCAATATTTTCTTTCCAGTATAAACAAATAATCCATTGCTCACATTTTCAAACCATCCAGTACTTTTCTCAGAATCACATGTATCATTCTGACCACCCGCAAGTAAATTTCGTCTGCCTGCTGTGTCGATAAATCATTTTCGAGGATAATCAACAGACTTAGCGCGTCCTGCAAGTTGTCCACCACGTTTTCTAAATTGATATTACTGTTTTCTGATTGGCTCATATGCCCGCCTCCTTTCTCCACTTGGGAGTAAGAGGGTAACGCTTGGACTATGGGAAGTCAAGGAAATTCCAATATTTTCAACGTCATTCTTTTGTAAACCCATGCTTAACTGCTATCTTTTTTACTGTCCGCCTATCAATATGCAGTTTCCGCGCAATCTCACTGTAGTTATTGCCGTGAAACAAAAGCCTGCAAACCTCATTAACCGTGTTGTCATCTTTCTTTTTATATTTACCCGCCGCACTTATTCCATTCACCTGAGGGGTTTCCATCATTTCTGACGCAAACTCCTCATTTTGTACTGTCTGTTCCTGTGACAAACATGCTTTCTTTTCCATTTCTATACGCCCCCACCTTCTACAAAGCCCCTCAATGATGTCTTCTTTATTCACCTCCTGATGTTTTGAAAGTTGGTCAATAAAATACTCTGCCATATCCACTTGATCTTCAATGTCATCATACTTTATATATTTAGAACCAATACTCACCCTCTGTAATTCCATTCTTTTATCTTGGTCAGGCTTCTTACTCCATGCAAACCATCTATTTTGCAAATGTTTCACTTCCTTTCGCTATGTTACATATTAAATTGCATTATGTGTACATCTGTACATCTTAATGAAATATCTGAATTAAACAAGTCATTATAAGTTTGACAGAAATGCTACACTTTCTTTCTGCCTTGTACCTATTAAATCGCATTATGTGTACATCTGTACATCCCATTGTATTATCAGAATCAAACATTGTCATAATAATGCCAATCAATTTATACAATGCTTATCCGGGCAATAATGTATCGAAATTATATCCTTCTACACTGAAAATACGTCATATAAACCCCAAAAAATTCACCCAAAAATTTCACCCTTAATGTATACCCAATTTTTGGGCTCATGTATTGATTATTTTTTGACAATGTAGCGTACAATCATTCAGATGTATTTCTCAAAAAATTTACCCTTCCTTCAATTTACCATCAATAAACAATAATTCTCAATAATGTCGGCAACATCTCCATGTATCGGAAATGTATACACAAATTTCCACCATGCTACGATATCAAGTATTCCACTAAATTTTGAAATGTCACCACATACACAAAACCATGCTGTAAAAAATGTATAGCCCTATTTTGCAATTATATCCTCTCGATCATCCAAGCACCTACTTCTGCCACACCGTATACCTTGCCAATAACCAGTAACCAAAAACTGCTCATTATTTTGGTTACTCGCTCTATATTAAACTGCCTGTGCTGATGCTCTGCATCCTTATTGTATATCGCAAATTCTTGTTGCTATATAATAATTTTTCTCATGTATCTAAAAGAAACTGCCCGTGCTTATGTTCTGATTCTCTACTGTATACTGCAAATTCTTGTTGCTATATAAGTTTTTCTTTCATGTTCCAGTAACCAAAAACTACTCGTTATTTTGGTTACACGTTATATATTAAACTACCCATGCTCATGCCCTGTGTCCGTATTGTATATCGCAAATTCTTGTTGCTATATAAGGATTTCTTTGATGCTTTCAATAGACTGTCCACGCTTATATTTTGTGTCCGTATTGTATATCGCAAAATCCTATTGTTATATAAGAATTTCCGTCATGTTTTCTATAAACTGTCCGCGCTGATGCTCTGCATCCTTATTGTATACTGTAAACTTCTTTTATGCTTTACATTAAACTGCCCGTGCTTGTGTTCTGGTTCTGTATTGTATACTGCAAATTCTTGTTGCTACATAAGATTTCTTTGATGCTTTTCATTAAAACGTCCACGTTCATGCTCTGGTTCTATTCTGTATACTGCAAAATGCTGTTGCTATATAAGGTTTCTCTTATGCTTTTTAATAAACTAACCACGTTCATACCTTATGTCCGCATTGTATACTGCAAAATGCCGTTGCTATACAGGAATTTCTCTCATGTTCCAGTAACCAAAAACTGCTCATTATTTTGGTTACTGCTCCACATTAAACTGCCCGTGCTTGTGTTCTGGTTCTGTTCTGTATATCGCAAATTGCTATTGCTACATAAAATTTCTTTTATGCTTTTCATTAAACCGTCCCCGTTCATGCCTTGTGTCCGCATTGTATACTGCAAATTCTTGTTGCTATATAATAATTTTTCTCATGTATCTAAAAGAAACTGCCCGTGCTTATGTTCTGATTCTCTACTGTATACTGCAAAATGTTGTTGCTATACAAGAATTTTTCTCATGTATCTAAAGAAACTGCCCATGTTTTTGTGATATACACTTGTCATATACTAAACATTGCAGTAACCAAAAACTGCTCACTATTTTGGTTACTCGTTCTATATTAAACTGCCTGTGCTGTGTTCTGGTTCTATACTGTATACTGTAAAATGCTGTTGCTACAATAAAATCCCCTCATGTTCAGCGAAACTATTTAGGTGGCAAATGCACTGTAAACCCACAAAGTGTTAAAAGTTAGGGATATTTGATCGATTGTAGCATAAGGTTTTATAAAGTATTTTTTTGTCATCCTTGTTCTCATACAGTTATTTTAGTCAATTTTTTCCCATATTTAGGGGAATTGTACAAGTAAATATATATTCAATGTATATCTTCATGTCGCCGTAACCGTCTGGTCTTGTGTGTCAATGTTATCAGTAAATCCTGCATGTTGTGTGTGTCACATTCACTGTTCGGAAATTTCTGTATTGTGTTGTAACGTCACTCACGTTATCAACGCAAAACCATGCCGCACAAAATCGGTTCGTAGTCCCCCGCGCTTTTGATGTCACCGTAACGGTATTCTCCCCGGTAAAAGTCCTCCCTGTCAAGAATCCGCTTAACTAGCATCGGATTGAAGTCCTTCCCGTTTCTCCCTGTGTAGCCCAAAAGATTCATAAAGTCTGAAATCTTTTGCAAGGTAAGCGTTGGCATTAACTCTTTTAATTGAAAAACCCGTTGTACCGCCTCGGCTTCTTCCTGTTGTATGAACAGTTTTTTCCCACCATGGGGACAATAGTAACCGAACGGTATGCCCCCACCGGCATATCCCCCTTCCTTCGCCTTCTGTAATCGTCCGCGCTTTAACTTCAATGCAATCTCCAACCGCTCATAAACATCCAAAAGCTCAAGCATCCCGTTTACAAGCACTTCATTTGGATTCTGTGTGTAAATCGAATACTGGGGACGGTCAATCGCCTTAACATCCACGTTACATTTTTTGAGTTCCCTGTGGATCAGCACCCGCACCATGTCACTACGCCATAATCGGCTTGTACTGAGTACCACAATATAACGTACTCCTCTTTCTTTCACATAAACCAACATATCCAACAGCCCGTCACGCGCAACCGTCATTTCGTCCTCGTCCGCCTTCGCCCCACTGACCCCCTCGTCCGAAAATATCTCCAACAGGGCGTATTGCTGATTGTTACAGTATCTTACTATCTCCTCCCTCTGCTCGTCTAATGAATACCCATGCCTGACTTGGCTGTCAGTCGATACTCTGACGTATCCTACCGCCTTTATCGCGTCCCTGTCCATGTTATAAAAACCTCCTACAACACCAAATTTTTATAACATCAATTCCATTCCATGTTATTTTTACAGACTGCATGGAAAAATTCATAATGCTGCACGAAACAGGGCTTGTTTTGCTTAAATCAAATAAAAAATGAACCGGGTAAAAGGTCACCAAACCCTTCCCCGGCTACTCATATCCTTAAATTTTGTTGGAATTTTGTTGGAACGCACTCGTTTTTTACTAAATTTCGCTCACTTTTATTCTATCTTTGGACATAGAAAAACCTTGAAAGCCCCATACTTTCAAGGTTTCTCATTATCGGAGTGACAAGACTTGAACTTGCGGCCTCTACTTCCCTAAAGTAGCGCTCTACCACCTGAGCCACACCCCGAAAAACCTTTACTATTATATCGAATTACAAGCAGAAATGCAAGCCTTATTCTTGAAGTTTTTTCAAAGTTTTCCACGAATTCTTTTTTCGCTGTTATTTTTCGATCAAATTCTCAAAAACCGCCTGCGGAATCGGCCTGGAAAAATAAAATCCCTGCTGCATCTGGCAGCCGACTTCCTTCAAGTAATCGCTCTGCTCCTGTGTCTCCACGCCTTCGCACAGGGACGTGATTTTCAGCTTCTTAGCCATATCCACTACGCAGGAAATAATGATCCTATCGCTTTCCTGCATTTCGCCTTCTTTCAGAAACACCTTATCCAGCTTGATAATGTCGATGGGCAGCTTACTAAGTAGATTTAAGGAAGAGTACCCGGAACCGAAATCGTCCATGGACACCTTAATTCCAATTTTATGTAAACCTCTAATCAATTCCAACGCCCGTTCCGTATTATCCAGATAAATGCTCTCCGTCAGTTCGAACTCCACCAGCGAGCAGGGAATTGGGAACTCCTCAAGCAGCTCTTTCACATACGTCAGAATATGCATTTTCTGCAGATGCACTCTGGACACATTCAGAGAAATCGGCACCACCTTTTTCCCTTCTTCCAGACGCTTGGCAAGGAAAGCAAAAACTTCCCTGTACACATAGTAATCCACATCCACAACCTGCCCGCTGCGCTCGATCAAGGGAATGAACTCGTCGGGATAGACAAAGCTGCCGTCCTGCTTCTGCCAGCGTACCAGCGCCTCCGCCCCGATCAGCTCCAACGTATCCGTATCGATCTTCGGCTGGAAATACACTTGAAACTCCTTCTGCGCAAGCGCCCTGGGTATCGAGGACGTGATCTCCACTTCCCGCTTGATTCCCTCCATCATGCTCTGATCAAAGAGCACGCAGCTGTCGCTCTCCATCTCCTTTGCGACTTTTCGCGCCAGATTGGCATTGGAGACAGCAGTCTCCGCATCCAGGCTGCGGCTGTTAATGTCAATTACGCTGATTCCCGTACAAAACTGCAGTCTGCTGTTCAGATATTTCTCACGAAATTTTGCCTCGCGCTCCTGATTCAGCTTAAAGATCAGATCGCGAAATTCCTCATTGCTGCAATAATCCGGCGGGACTCTGTTTGCCACAACGAAATTATCGGAATAGACTCTGGCCGCGCAGATAATGATATCCGCTTTACCCATAAACTCTTCAACGAAATCCTGCAGGAGCGCATCGCCCACCTTATAACCGTAAGTATCATTGATATATTTAAAATGCTTTATATCCGTATACACGATGATAATCCGGTCGTCACCGATTTGATCTATTTCTTTTTGCAGCTTTTCCAGAAAAACTTCATACTGATCCAGCCCCGTCAATATATCTTTCATTCCCATTTCACCCTAATCGTACATATTTGCCGCATAATAAACTTTATATATCTATACTCTACGATGTTATCCTGTTTCTGTCAATATCTGTCAACAATTCATAGTGTGAGAAGTACTTCCAGACGCTCACAGCAGAGGCTGTTTCGCGTAGAAGTACTAAATCTCACACAGGAGAATGCCTGAAATACGGCATTCTCCGCACAGATTTTAGATTCCGCAAAGCGGAATCATGGAAGTTAACATGATAAGACTTCCAGAAGAAAATTCCAGACACGTCCCACGGATTTGATATCCATGCTTTCTTCCGCCGTGTGCACATTCTGTAGATCCGGCCCGATACTGACGCAGTCCAGACCCGAAATCTTACCGGACAGTATGCCGCACTCAAGCCCTGCGTGAATCGCCTCCAGAACCGGCTTTTTCCCGTACATTTTTTCATAAATCCGCACCATCTGTTCCCGCAGAGGCGAATCCTTTCGGTAAGCCCACCCGGGATAGGCATTTCTGACAGACGCCTTTGCACCCGCCCGCTCCGCAATCTCCAGCATATGCCTGCACAGATGTTCCCTTGACTGATCCACGCTGCTCCTGACCGCGTAGGACAGGCGCAGGCCGTCTTCCTGCAAAGACATTACGCCCAGATTTAAAGATGTCTCTACCAGTCCCTCCACATCGTCACTCATGTCGATCACGCCGTTTGGCAGCTTACAGATGCAGGCAAACGCTTCCGCCGTCGTCTTTCTCGTATATGCCGGAGCAGAAACTATGTCATTATGGCAGAGTTTTTCCAACCTGTATCCGGGATCGTTTTCTCCTAACGTATCCCGCACCTTCTGTTCCTCCGTCTCCGCATAGGATAGAATATCCGGCAGATCCGTTTCTCTCACATAAACCGCCGCCTCCGCCTCCCGGGGAATGGCGTTATCCGCAAGCCCGCCTTTCATTCGAATCAGACGGATATCGTAGCGAAGGGAAAGCCCGCCAAGCAGCGCCCCCATAAGCCAGTTGGCATTACCGAGCCCTTTTCCGATCTCCATGCCAGAGTGGCCCCCCGCAAGCCCCGTGATCCGAAACTCCACAAACCGGTATGCCTTTCCCGGCGCCTCCTCACGCTTCAAGGGTATCTCCACATCCACCCTAGCGCCGCCGGCGCAGCTTGTGATAAAGATGCCCTCCTCCTCCTGATCCAGATTGATCAAGCGTCTGCCTTGCAGCATGGAAAGATCGATGCCCGTGGCTCCCTCCATGCCCGTCTCCTCATCCACCGTCAAAATGACTTCCAGCCGGGGCAGGGAAACCTTCTTCTCATCCAAAACAGCCAGACAATACGCCACACCGATCCCGTCATCCCCGCCGAGGCTTGTCCCCTCTGCAAAGATTCTGCCGTCCTCCACCTGCAGTCTTAGAGGCTCCTTTTTCATATCGATCTGCACCCCCGGCGCGCTCACAGCCACCATGTCCATATGCGCCTGCAGAATATAGGGCTCCTCCCCGGCTCTGTCCGGAGCGGCTTCCTTTATAATAATGATGTTTCCAAGGGCGTCCTGTCTGCAAAAAAGCCCTCTCTCCTCCGCAAACCCTTTCAAATAATCGCTAATCGCCCGGGTATTTCCGGAGCCGTGGGGAATACGGCTGATCTCCTCAAAAAAATAAAAGACGCGTTCCGGCTCTATCCCTGCCAAAACATTCATGTTCACTCCTCCTTCTATTACCGCATATACGCTGCCGCCATTTTCAGTCGAGTAAGGTTTCCTACTCGCCGCGTCGCCGCACGGTGCGTCAGCAACAATATTCCCTGTGCAGGCGTGTGCATAAAGCAAAGAAAGGACACGGTTCTGCACCATGTCCTTCATTTCTACGCTTATTTCAAATTTGCCTTCGCAAGCTCCGCTAACGTGGTAAAACCTGCCGCGTCATTGACTGCCATCTCCGCAAGCATCTTTCTGTTCATATCAACACCCGCATTCTTCAGGCCGTACATAAATCTGCTGTAGGACAGACCGTTCATTCTTGCCGCCGCGTTGATACGCGCGATCCAGAGCTGTCTGAATTGGCGCTTTCTCTCTTTTCTGCCGGCATAGGATGAAGCCAGCGCCCTCATCACGGACTGCTTTGCCACTCTGTACTGTTTGGATCTCGCGCCTCTGTAACCCTTCGCAAGCTTTAACACTCTGTTATGTTTCTTTTTGGCGTTCATACCGCCCTTTATTCTTGCCATGTCTTTTCCCTCCTAAAATTCAAACTCCCTCGTCCATGCCTGTCTTACAGATAAGGCAGAATCTTCTTCATATTCTTTACATTCGTCTTATCGGTCATCGCCGGCTTTCTGAGATTTCTCTTGTTCTTCGTCGTCTTCTTGGTCAAGATATGGCGCTTATACGCTTTATTTCTCTTTAACTTACCCGTTCCGGTTACCTTGAAACGTTTTGCAGCAGCCCTGCTGGTTTTCATTTTCGGCATTTTACTGTTCCTCCTGTATTTTTATTCCTGTTACGAGATATCAACCCGGGATATCATTTATTTTAACCGAGCGCTCAGCGCTTCTCAGCTAAAAACATGGTCATGCTTCTGCCTTCCACCTTCGGTGCCTTATCCATCACCGCAATATCGGAAAGAGCCTCCGCAAAGTCGTCCAAAATATGCTTGCTCGTATTCATGTGCGCCATCTCACGACCGCGGAAACGCAGGGTAACCTTCACCCTGTCACCCTTACTGATAAACTTTCTGGCAGCGTTCACTTTCGTGTTCAAATCGTTGGTGTCAATATTGGGAGAAAGCCGTATCTCCTTGATCTCAACGATCTTCTGCTTTTTCTTTGCTTCCTTGTCTTTTCTGGCCTGTTCATACTTAAACTTGCCGTAATCCACAATCTTGCAGACAGGAGGCTTCGCCGTAGGCGCAATCTTCACCAGATCCACTCCCGCTTCTTCCGCAAGTCTCATCGCGTCCTTTGTTGGCATAACGCCGAGCTGTTCCCCATCTGCGCCAATCACTCGTACTTCTCTGTCTCTGATCTGCTCATTGATAAATAAGTCGCTAATCGTTTTACCCTCCCATAAGAAAACAAATATAAAATAAATAAAAAGCGGACAGCCTCGCTATCCACCCGCTCACAAATGCCCAATCAAACCTGCGCCTGACGACGCAGAACAGGCTATGAACGCTTGCGAACTGAAAACGTTGCAAGGTGAGAGCGGATGCTCTGCTTGGTTGTCTGTGCTCTCGCACATTTGAAACTATAGCACACGATACAGGTATATGTCAACATCTTTTTTGTATTTGATGATGCAAGCATGCAGCCTGCCTCTGCCGCTTTCCGTCTCTGCTTATACGCGCATAAAGTGAGCCGGTCTCGAAAGGCCGGCCCGCATGTCCACACTTGTCATCAATATTATAATATTATGAGCAATTCTTTGTCCCACGGCCGCGAGACATTATTTCTGCCGTCTGATTACTTGATCACCGTATAGAGACCCTGAGAATCAAACTTGATGGTAACGGTGTTCTCCGCTACTGCTACAACGTCAACTGCTACCCACTCGCCCTTTACGCACTTGAACACGGAAACAGCGTCGCCTGCAGCAACACCTTCGATGGTCAGTGCAACCTGAGCGTCAACAAGGTTAACGCCGGGTGCGGAAAGCTGGGAAACTGCCAGCATGGTGCCGCCAACCTCAGCAGCCTTATGCTGTGCATATCTGATTGCTGTTACGTCTACCTTATCTACAATGCAGGTAGCGTTGGTCTCTGTGCCCTCTGTTACCAGATTGCTTGCAGAAGCGATAGCAGGGAGATCACGAACGCCGTCCATCTCGGAAACTGCGTTGGAAGTATACTCAGGAAGAGACTTCTCTGCACCATTGGACAGTGTGTCAAATCTGCTGTACTCCTTCTCCGGTACTACAGTCTCGGCTGCACATACAGTAGTAGAGAAAGTAAGCGCCAGCGCAAAGCTTAATGCTAAAAATTTCTTCATTTCTTTAAATCCTCCTTCATTTTCAAGTGTGGTGTATATCAACACAAACGTGTCGATATTCATAAATTATGTAAGGTCGAATCTCTTACGACCTTATGTAAGATTGTAAATTTTACCATTCCCGTTGTCAATAGCATTTTTTTATAAAAATAATTCAAAAAAGTGGGCCGTTCTTTACAGACCGGCCCAATCTTGCGCACTTATCTTATATTATGCGCGATGTCGATTATTTGATAAATGTGTAGATGCCTTTTCCGGGGAAATCAATCGTAACGCTGTCGTCAGCTACCGCCGCAACATTGACTGCTGCCCACTCGCCTTTAACGCATCTGTAAGCGGTAACAACATCACCGGCCTTTACGCCTTCAACTCTGAGCGCAACCTGCGCGTTCTCAAGATGCACGCCGGGAGCGGAGAGTTCTACAACTGTCAGCATAGTGCTGCCTGTCTCGGCTGCCTTGTGCTGTGCATATCTGACCGCGTTCACGTCTACCTTGTCTACGACACAGGTAGCGTTGCTCTCTCCGCCCTCTGTTACCATGTCGCTGCCGGAAGCAATCTTCGCCTGGTCACGAACGCCGTCCATCTCGGAAACTGCGTTGGAAGTGTACTCAGGGAGAGACTTATTCGCGCAGTCAGCCAGCGTGTCAAGTCTGCTGAAGTCCTTTTCCGGTACTACAGTCTCGGCCGCGCATACGGTAGTAGAGAACGTGAGCGCCAGCGCAAAACTTATTGCTAAAATTTTTTTCATTTCCTTAATCCTCCTTCATTTTCAAGCGTGAATATCAACACAGAAGTGCTGATAGTAATAAAGTATGCAGGGCAAAATTTTTTATGACCCTATAAAAGATTGTAAATTTTACCTTCACCGCTGTCATTAGACTTTATCGAAACTTCCAAAATATGGCATCAAAATACCAGATGGATCGTCTCCGCACTTGCCTCGTACTCCTCCATCCGGTCATAGTCGGAGGTCTGGGAGTAGGTGATTACATAGCTCTTATCCGCATTGATCGCGTATTCCAGCTGGGTTATCTGCGTATCTCCCACCTGACAATGGCACAGAATGCGGAAGGCCGGACATCCGTCTATCCGAATGCTCTCAAAGCTGTCGATGGTCACCTCAATATCTTCCCCGTACTCCTTGCGAAAATTTTCCTCTGCCTGCGCCTTAAAAGTTTCTTCCGTCATAAGCTGCAGCGCAACATCCCTGCCAAGCTCCACATAATATATGGTGGAAGCGTCGATGGGGTAACGTCTGGTCACATACATGCCTTCGATATCCTCCGACTCCGAAAAAGCTTCCGGCAGAGTAAAGCTGCAGCCTTTGGTGACAGGCGCACTCTCCACCACGGAAGTGTCCATCTCATTTTCCTGCAGCAGCTCCTCCGCCAACTGATTTTTCAGGGTTTCATCCATCTCCACCGGAGCCATAAAGCTTCCGTCTGTGACCGGCTCCGCGCCTTCCTCCATATCAGAAGCCTCGTCCTCCTGCGGTTCCCTGGCTTCCGCCTCGTCCGATTCTCCTGTTTGCGAAATTTCCGCTTCTTCGTCCGCAGCCCCGGCATCCTCAGACTGCGCAGCCTCCGTTTCGGAAACTTCCGCGTTGGTATGTACTGCCTCCCCGTCCCCGCAGCCCACAAAGGCGGCCGCGCATAATGCCATCAGAAGACATTTCACTTTTATTCCGCGCATATCCCTACTTGCCTTTCCCTTTTCGTCAGAGGACGCAAGCCAAACGGCCTGCGTCCAACACATTCATTGTAATATAAAAACACAAAACTGGCAACGCCATATTATGCGTTCTGCCGAAACACGCGTGCGCTGAATGTATTTCCACTTACGCCTCCTTGAAGGTCGCGCACTGGGTCTGTCTGCAGTCACACGCGCCGCAGCCTCTGATATCCACATGCTCCGCATGGCATTTGTAGTTAGAATTGTACACACACTTTTCCGCCTCGCAGTCGATGCTGATCGTGCGGCAGGGATGCTCCAGCGAACTTACGTAAGAATCATCACGTCTCTGGGAAAAGCTCTCGCAGCAGGTGCCGTCACAGTCGCAGGCATGACTGCCTCCCACCATGATATCGCCCTTACAGCAATAATTCTCCTGATTGTAACTACAATTCTCCACGCCACATTTCAATTCCGCCATAATACTCCACCTTTCTGCGCACTTTTTCCAGTGCATCAGACAAACCGCATCCTGTGCGCCCTGACGCAATTTGTCACATTCTATATTTCTATCATGGAGTATTATTTCCGTTGTTATGAAATTTTATACAAATTAAACCAGTACCGTTCCAGCAAAAAACTCCCCAGCTCTTCCACCTCAAGTCCGGCCGCGCGCCACTCGGCCGTGATGTCCTCCCTGCTGTTAAAACTGCCGATAAACCAGACGCTGTTCTCCGTGCCTTCCGTCCGGGTCTTTGCGAGCATCTTTCGAATCTCTTCCGCATCCTCCACCGTGCCGCAGGGCGAAGTGATTTCCTGAATCAGCTTTTCCCCCTCCCCGCGCCAGAGATAACGTTCTACCGTCTCCGGCAGATAATAGCCTGTCACAGCCTGCACCTGGTCGAAATTATAAAGAACGCAGTCCCGCGGGCCGATCAGGGAGAGCGCCGCCTCCGTCTCCGCCATCAGGCGTATTTTATATTCCTCCTCGCCCATAAAAGCGCGGTAGTCGCGCAGGCCGACTATAACTGCCAGAATCGTGATGACGATTCCGACCATCCGCGGGATTGTGTTTTTCCCTATATTACCTCGCTTCCCGTCGGATGGCTGAGAGTTCGGGGCTTTTGATTTACATAATATTTTATCCAGACAGAGTGCAAACCCAAGCCAGAAACATCCGGCCGCAGGGATCATATACCGATACACAAAAATCGGGCGAATCAAAAACGATGCCGCAAATCCAACCGCCACCAGCCCCGTCAGCACACCGACGCCCGCCGTGGCACACCGGAATCTCGCGACTCCTTCATTCTCGTCCCCGCTCCGAAACCCCGCCGGGCTTTCTCTTCTCTCTCTGCCTATAAGGCTCTCGCGGCTTTCTTCCTTTCCGGCATTCACCCGACTTCTTTCGCTTTCTCTCCCCTTATAAAAGAGTTTTGACACCCACCAGAGCCACAGACCGAGGTACGCGGCAAATAGAACCACTGCCAGAACCGTATTGATCCGATCGTCGGTGAAAGCCGGCTTCATCAAAAATTTCACACACCCGCCCAGAGACCGCCAGGTCAGCGGCAGAATCCAGTAATTCTCACTGACCGCACCGAGCTGCCCGGCCAACGCAAAGAGCCAGGGCACATAACAGATCACGGATACCGCCACATAGAGAAACCAATCCCTGATCCGCCGCCTGTCCCGAAACCAAAATGCCAGCAGCAGAAACACATAAACCATGACCACCGCCACGCAGGCAAAATACTGGGTGTATGCAGCCGCCAGACCGTATGCGACTAGGGCCACACCGTGAAGCCGACAGCTCCACGTCCGCCATCCGGCTTGCGGCGCCTCCTCTCCTCTACCTCCATACACCACATCCGCGACAGCCTTCTCCGTCACCACTGTTTCTGTCCCGCCCGCTGCGCCTATGACATTCTTCTCCGGGCTGTTTTTTGAGTTTACATAATTTTCAGCCAATACATAGGCGTGCAAAAACGCTGCCGTCACGAAAAACATGGCCCAGCCGTACATCCTCACCTCCACCGTGTAGGCGGAAAGCTGGGGCATGGCCGTCACGCAGAACAAAAACATACCGCCCGCAAACATACCGAACCGCTTCCGCATAAAAGTAACCGCATAGAGCAGCAGAATAAAATACGGCAGTGTAGACACGAGCTTCGCCGGAATAACCGTTCCCACCCCCGGCGCCAATAGTTTACATAAATCTGCAAAAAGCTTGACCATACAATAATACAGCGGCGGATGCACGTCTGCCGCTGTAAAGCGTACCAGTTCGCCGTAGGAATGTTCGACCATTCCCACGGTGAACAGCTCGTCGTACCATATGTCATTGCTGAAACACAGCGCCACGCTCCTGCCGAGCATGATGAGGCTCAGTCCAAGCAGGCCAAATCCCACGAGATCCCTGCCCGGGCATTTGCATTTTTTCTTCATACACTTTCCTTTACTATTGCCGCCCGCTTGCCATTACAAACACTTACACCGCTCCGCTCTCTCTTCTAACAAACATGCGAATTTACTTCTTCTCCTCCTGCACCTGCAGTTCAGTTCAACCGCACTGAAGGTGCATCAAGCCATGTTAACCGCTTCGCGATGGCTTAATGCTTTTCAACCACTACTCATTCTCACGAACTTCGCGCACAATGCAGCGTTCTGATTTACTGTTTCTGCTCTTCCTCCACGCGGATCTCCTTCGTGCGGATCTCCTTACAGATCTGGTCGATAAACTCCTGCAGCGGCTTCACGCCCTCGTCGCCCGCATAGCGGCTTCTGACGGACACGGTCTTATCCTCCGCCTCCTGCGCGCCCACCACAAGCATGTAAGGCACCTTGGAAAGTCTCGCCTCGCGGATCTTGAAACCGATCTTCTCGGAGCGGTTATCAACCGTTACGTCGATATCGTTTCGCGCAAGCTCTTTTCTGATCTCCTCCGCGTACTCGTCGTACTTTTCAGAGATCGTGAGCACTCTGACCTGCTCAGGACAGAGCCACGTCGGAAACTTGCCCGCATACTTCTCGATCAGCCAGGCCAGCGTCCGCTCGTAACAGCCAAGGGACGTTCTGTGGATAATGCCCGGCCGTACTTTGTCGCCGTTCTGGTCGATATAATACATGTCGAACTGCTCCGCCAGAAGAGCATCCCACTGAACGGTAATCATGGTGTCCTCTTTGCCATACACATTGCGTGCATTGATATCCACCTTCGGCCCGTAGAAAGCCGCCTCGCCCACATCTTCCGTAAAAGGAATTTCCAGCTCGATCAGGATATCACGGATATGTGCCTCCGTCTCGTTCCATACCTCCGGCTCGCCGATATATTTCTCCGGGTTCTCCGGATCCCACTTGGACAAGTGCCAGGTAATATCATCCAGCAGCCCCAAGGTTGACATAATATATTTTGCCAGTGCGATACAGTTCTTAAACTCCTCCACCATCTGGTCAGGTCTCATGATCAGGTGCCCCTCAGAGATTGTGAACTGGCGCACACGGGTCAGTCCGTGCATTTCGCCGGAGTCCTCGTTTCTGAAAAGGGTGGACGTCTCGCCGTATCGAATCGGCAGATCCCTGTAGGAATGCTGGGTATTCTTATAGCAGTAATATTGGAAAGGACAGGTCATTGGGCGGAGCGCAAACACTTCTTTATCCTTCTCCTCGTCTCCCAGCACAAACATGCCTTCCTTGTAATGATCCCAATGGCCGGACATTTTATACAGGTCGCTCTTTGCCATAAGCGGGGTCTTCGTCCGCACATAGCCCCACTCCTTGTCCTCCAGATCCTCAATCCAGCGCTGCAGCTTCATCACCATTTTTGTGCCCTTCGGCAGAAGTAATGGCAGCCCCTGCCCGATTACATCCACCGTGGTAAACAGCTCCATCTCCCGCCCAAGCTTGTTGTGGTCGCGGCGTTTGATATCCTCCAAATGTTCAAGGTAAGCCTCCAGCTCCTCTTTCTTCGCAAAAGCGGTGCCGTAGATACGCTGTAACTGCGCCCTGTCGGAGTCGCCCCGCCAATATGCCATAGAAGAGGAAATCAGCTTGTAAGCCTTGATGTTTTTCGTGCTCATCAGGTGAGGCCCCGCACACAGATCCACAAATCCGCCCTGATCGTAGAAGGAAATCTCCGCATCCTCCGGCAGATCCTGAATCAGCTCCACCTTGTAAGGCTCGTTCCGCTCCTCCATAAACTTGAGTGCTTCCGCTCTCGGCAGGGTAAACCGCTCCAGCTTGTGCCCCTCCTTGATGATCTTCTTCATCTCCGCTTCCAGCTTATCCAGATCTTCTCTGGAGAAGGGCGCGGCATCAAAATCATAGTAGAAGCCTTCCTCGATGGCGGGACCGATGGTCACCTTCGCCTCCGGGAACAGCCGCTTCACCGCCTCCGCCAGCACATGGGAAGCCGTATGTCTGACCACCTTAAGCCCTTCCGGATCGTTGGCCGTGAGAATGCTCAGGCTGCAGTCCCGGTCAATGACCGTACGCAGATCCTCCACCTTGCCGTCCACTTCCCCGGCGCAGGCCGCGCGGGCAAGCCCCTCGGAAATATCCAGCGCAATGTCGTAGATGCTCATCGCCTGCGCATACTCTTTAAACGAACCGTCTTTTAAAGTAATTTTCATGTCTTTTCTCCTTTTCCGAAGCAGGAATTTCTCCCATTTTTCCTGTTTCATCCTCTCATTTTTGTTTGTCGCCTTTGCCCTGATTTCTTAAAAAAACACTCAACAATTATGACTTTCATTATTTCCGTTCTCACTGCCGTTATGACAGCCGTTTCCCGTATTATGACTGCCGTTATTGCTGCCTATTTCGATTCCGACACCATGCGTAAGCGGCGCTGTCAAAAGCCCGATACAGATTCCCGCCAGAAAGCAAATCGCTCCGATCAGGCAGAAATCCAGTTTTGTAAGGGTCAGATCACCCTTCACCGTATCAATCGCTCTGTCCTTCACCTCCGCTGCCGTCTCTCTCCATTGTGTCACTGTCATTGCATTCCCTCCTTCATCCATTTTCTGACTCTGCCACGTATAAGCAGACTCGAGATGCTTCGCATCTCTCGTTCGCGTTGCTCGTCATAAATCGTCATCGCCAGTCTTACATGCAAGCATGTATCCTGGCTCTGCCGCTTTCTGACTCTGCCATGTATAAGCAGACTCGAGATGCTTCGCATCTCTCGTTCGCGTTGCTCGTCATAAATCGTCATTGCCAGTCTTACATGCAAGCATGTATCCTGGCTCTGCCGCTTTCTGACTCTGCTTATACGCGCAAAAAATCCCCTGCACTGTCAGTCAGACTGTGCAGAGGACGTATGTTTACGCGGTTCCACCTCGCTTGCTCCGTGCGCCATTCGCGGCAACGGAACCTCTCATTCGACTGTAACGTAAGTCAGCGGGCCGTATTGGGGCCACTCGGAGCCGGTCTTCAAATGTTTCCCGCAAAAGCGCTTTCACCACAGGGCGCTTCTCTCTGCTGCGTTTCGCATCCTACTCTTCTCGTCAACGTGTTCTACGCTATCCTGTTTCCAAAAACTTATACCTATTCTATGCCAGACCATTCTAAAAGTAAAGTGCTAATTTTTTCTTTCTGCCATCTTTTATCGGCAAATGTCCGACGCATAGTTTACATAACTTCTATCACTCACAGCCTACGCGTTCTTCCCGCAGCACTTCTTATACTTCTTGCCGCTGCCGCAGGGACAGGGATCGTTGGGATAAATTTTCTTCTCCTTATGAACGGTAGTGGACTCCTTCTGCTCCCTGTAAAGCGCCTTTCTCTTGTCCTCGTCAAAGATCTCGTTCCACTCTTCCAGATTGTAGAGCCAGTCTGCGCCGGCCCCCACCATGTTCTTGTAGAGCAGCTCCTTGTCGAAACCGAGACTTACCTTTGTATCCTCCTCCATCTCGTCGATGGGGTTGGGCTTCTTCAAGCTGTCGTTGATGCCGTCCAGAAAACCTGTCATGGTCATCAGATCCACTTCGTATTTGTCCGCAAGCTCTTTGACCGTGCCCTTTACGGCCTTGTCCGGCGTCTTCAAAAGCTGTGCATAGATTTCTTTTTCTTTCTGGAAATAGTCGGACCAGAGTCTCTGTAAATCTCCCTTGTTCGCCGTCTCCGAATACGCCATTTCGTGCCACTGCTGTAATAATGCCATCGTACCGTACCACCTTTATTCTGTAATCTGAGCAGTCGTTACTGCCTATAACAGCCGCCGCCCGTTTATGCGTCTTTCGCATTTACCAGCTAAGTATATACCATTTTGCTGAAAAAGTAAATTTATATTTCCTTAAGACGGAAAAGCAAATTTTTTTTACAAAGTATGCATAAGGAGAAAAAAACAGGCAACAATAATACCAAGCAAAAGATAAGAAATACATGATGCTGTACTTTTTCACAAAGCACCAATTTCTTGATTATACGGGCTTTTACGACTCTTCCATCTTACAAACACTTGGTATATCTTAGCATAAAATCGCACATCTTGTGCTTCAAAAGTTGTAAAAAAGTTGTACAGGAATCGTATCCTACAACTTTATTGCCGTCCATTACCGACCTCCACACACCGACAGCATTTCCTTTTTCGCATCTTCAAAACCGATATGAGTATACACATTCAATGTAACACCTATATTGCTATGCCCCATAATCTTCTGCAGCGTTTTCGGGTTCATACCTGCTTTTGCCATATTAGAGCAAAAAGTATGTCGGCATATATGAGGAGTGATCACTGGCATCTGCCCTTCATATAATTTATTGTATTTTGCACACATCTTATGAAAGCGCCTGTTCCACTGTGCTGATACTACTGGCATCTCATCTTGATCCAGAATCAAGAACCCTGTTTTATTATCTATCACTGGTTCTGATTTAGGTTTCGGACGTTTTTCCAATATCCTACGAAAGCATTCCTTCACTTCATCCGTCATCGGAATAATTCTTGTCCCACAGTCGGTCTTTGTATCCATAACAACATATTCCCCGCCACGGTTCTTCTGTAATTGATGATCTACCTTGATAGCACCCGCATTCATATCCAGATCAAATATTGTCAGCCCAGCGAACTCAGATATCCTTAAACCTGTATGGAACAAAATATAAACAGCATCATAATACTGGTTATAATAACTGTCCGCTCTTAAAAAAGCCAGAAACTGTTCCTCCTGTTTTTCACTAATCGCCTCTCTTGGAATACTATCATTCACTATAACCGACGTTAGCGGAAATGAAAAGGGATTTTTACGAAGCAAATCATCTGCCACAGCCATCTCAAATGCAGGTTTTATAACATTCTTCACCATACTAATAGTTGAATATCCTCGCCCATCTTGCTGGAGCTTTATTAGCCATTCTCTTGCATCAGAATATTTTACCCTTTCAATCCTTCTACCCCCAAAGGAGTCTTTTCTTAAAATACTGAGGACAAAATTATATGCCCTCTTTGTGTTCTGTTTTACCCCCACCTTTTGTGCGGTATACTTTTCCACAAGTTCAAGCACCGTTATTTCATAGCCAGAAGATATAATTCCATCTTCTTTATCCCTCTGGACTATTTTAATCTTTTCCCTGAGCGGGACAGTATCTTTACACCCCTTTGGAATCGGATCAGTCCTTACCAATCTCCAACTGTATAAATATTTGGTATTTCCCGCACAGTCAATATACTTGTACATATACCTTCCATCTTTTCTCTGGCTCTCTCCATTCTGCAAAATACGGTTTTTGCTATCCCGTCTTTTTGTACTCATAATGTCACTCCTTTCTTAAATTGAAAAGAGCCCCGATATGATATATCTATAATATACCATGAACGGGACTCATAATCTAGGTCTAAGTCCGTCTGCAAACCTCAGACCGAACTTACATAACAGTTACTTTTTCATCAATAAACTTTTCAAACACCTTTCTTTTGATCTGAACCTTTGTCCCGTTATAAATAATGAACTCCTCATTCGGATGCTCCTTTACGAACCGCCTGAGGGTCTTTTCCCCGATACCAAAATACAGGGATGCCTCTTCTATCGTAAGTGTATATTTCTCCCACCAAGGCAAAGGAATGTCTTTTCCTACAATCATATCTGCAAATCCTCCTGTCAGAAAATTTGCTCTAATACAGAAAATAGAGACTTCCTCCGTTGTAATTTGAGTTTGTTATGTCAACCACTGGTTCTGTATAACCAGCAGTTGTTGTTTTGCCGTTAGACAGAATTACACTATCTATTTTTCATGATACATGATAAATTTTTTCAATTCAATAAATATGGATTTTGTTTCGTCCGTCTTTGTCACGATTTTTTTGTACATATTAAAGGAAAAAGAACCCCTTCCATCTGGAAAGAGTCCCTTTCTGTCTTTTACTGCACGATATGAACAATACTGTCATCTTAATCGTATAGCCAAATTCTATTGCATCCAACTTAGCCTTCAAAAAGCCGTGAAAATATGCTATAATATTTTTACTCCAAACCTTTAAAGCAATGCTATTATATGGCCATACATCATACACATTAAACCAAATACTAAAAAGTAAAATACTTCATTATTGGGATATGATAATACCGCTGTTAGCCAAAACAATATCGAAAGCCAAAAATAAACCATATTATCAAAAGGTTTATACACTATGGTAAAATGTGAAATTATTGCAACTATCAATGGAGGAATTACGCTCATAATGAAAGTCAAAAATACTATCAAAAAATGGTTTCTTCTTTCTTCGGGTATATTATGGCTTTTAACCTTTTTTTCACATCTATACTTTTTCATAAATCCAAACATGAATATCACTCCTTTCTCCCGTTCTCAATTATTAAGCATTATGTTCATTACTCTCATGTGCTACATATTACTGGAACCATTTCATGAATTGGGCCACTACCATAAAGCCGTAAAAATTGCATCTTCCCAAAACTATGATGTGAATTTCTGCTTAAAATGGAATTATACATCCTGCTCTGACTGGTTCATATTTAAAGAAGCTGAACAGATGGATATCCTTAAAGCTGGTTCTTTCAGCAAAATTGCTTTTTGTGGTATATGTATTTTTTTCGCTCTTATTACATGCAATTTCTTCCTATTGTTGTCGTTTCTATATGTAATACTTTTTGAATATTATCAAAACTGTACCTGCCTCTTTCCCAAAAATGATTACTATTACATACACCACTTAAATGAATTTGCTCAAGAGCCAAAATATATGGATGCAATTAGGCAGGATTTTTTCATCAGAAAAATATACCCCTATTTATTGGCTGTTGGCTTTATACTCTATATCATTATTTGTTTCATACTTTTATCCTTATCAATAGAGAATAAATTAACATTTTCACTAATAGTTTAAATTTCTAAAAGAATCTCCCTCTATGTTGAAGGAGATTCAATTTTTATTTTACTGCACAATATGTACAATACTGTCATCCGCGCCTGTTGTCTTGATCGTATAACCAAGTTCTATCGCATCGCCAATATATCTATCCTGTATCATATCAGGGTAATCAAACGGTGTCGCTGCCACAATCGGCGTCCAGATCGTAATGCTGTGCTCTCCCTGTGATGCAACGTCGTAAGTTCCTTCCACAATGCCAGGTGTCCTCTTATCAGGAGCCAGTTGGTTCGTATAGAACTTCATCTTCTGCAGGTTGCTGGAAATACCATTTTCATGACTTACACACATCGTATAAGTGACTGTTATTACAGAATAATCAGCATTATATTCAATATCCCTCTCAAATACAACAGGGGTATTATAGATTCCAGAATAACTGTAAACAGTATCAGGGTTGTCACTCATAAATACATACAGGTCATTGAATACATTTGAACCCGTTACAAGGTTTACTGCTAATCTATCAAGGATACTATAACTACTGATATATGCTCTAGCAGAACTTGTATAGAACGGAGCTGTTCTTCCATCTTTACCAGTTAAAGCACTGATATTTGCATACTGCCTGCTATTTGCAGGAACATCATTATATCTCTTTTGAACCCTATTTGAAGTACCAATAATATCATTCTGAGCATCGTCTGTTCCAAAATATCTCGCAAGATACTGAGTCAGGAAGCTGTTTTCATACTTCAATGTTACACGAAGTTCAAAGCCCTGTCCTGCAGATACGATGGCAAACTTATTCTGGTTCACCATATCGATCCAAGCATCTGTCAGATTGCCGTATACATCTGTATCTTCAATGTAATCAGCTCCTTGCGCTTCCAGTTCCTTCTTATACTTGGAAGTATAATTGCTCTTGAAGAGTACCTGACTGATGTAATAGCTTTCTGTCTGCGTTTTGCCTGCATTCTTAAACTGACCTACCGCAGACTGTACAGATTTTCCATTATAGCTGTAATTTGTCTTTGAATACTTGAAGAACATAATGCTTCTTCTCCTGCTAGGGAATGTTACTTTGTTGTTCCTGTTGCTAGGATTGTATTCAAAGTCATACTGTGTATAGGTCTTTGTGTGGCTGTCCACAATTGTCTTTGTTTCGCCGTTACTCAGTTTAGTTGTAAACGAAGTCGTAGGACTCATATGGTGCAGCACATTGTCGTCCTGATTATATTGGTCAGGCACATTATTGGAATTACTGATGTTCTGTGGCCTCATCTCTTCCACATTAGGATTCATAGCAGGATAGATGTCGGAAACATAGGACTGTTCATTAGGCGGATAATATCCATCTTTTGCTGAAACACTGACTGTCCTACCTATATCAGAACCAGATACCGCTGCTCCTGTATAATGATCCTCATAGATCAGCCTGTCATGGTTAGGGTATATCTTCATTGCCATTGTTTCCTTAGGCAGCGCCGTCATCGTAGCAAGCACAGTGGGGATCTCCCTCTGGATATAAGTCCTTCCTGTCTTGATATGATCAACAACCACTGTATTTCCATAAGAGGCACCTGTCTGCGATGCTCCCGTGGAGCCCCATGAGATCATGGTATTCACATCAAACTCATTGACATCGGAAGTGGTGTCATATGGAGTTGTATTCTCATCATTCTCTGTCTGTCCATCATGTGATCTCTGCTTGTTCTCATAAATAGTCGCTTTCGGGTTTACCACATCTACCGTATAATACAGGTTGTAGTTCAGATCATGGTTATCCCTGTCCCTATTTTGATAGATATGCTCCGTGATACCTGCTCCTGTATTTTGTACGAAATTAGAGACTTTAATATCTACATCTGACTGCCATACCTTATTCTTTACTGCAAACGTCCTATACTCGTTATTCTGCGTATAAACAGTATGCGCTGGAATAGGGTTATTGGATTGTGGTCCGCCAGGTCCCGTATATTCTGAACTGAAATACCCAACGCCTCCAACATTATTATGTTCTTCAAAACTATAGAACCAATTCGTATAAGCTGTTGCAGTCATTTTATCTTTGGCGTAATTATAGGCTTCATCGAAATAATTCTTTGTGAAATTGTCGTTTTCACCTACATTGATATAAGCTGTTCCATAAACCAATGCGGAAGTGAATACCTCTGGCTGCGTATCAAACTCCCATACGACAAGCATATCATTATGGGAGGGCTTGGATACCGTAAAGTCAGTCTTTAACGGAGACCCATTGTTTGATGTGATACTTCCCGCATCTTTATTATCGTAATTGTCGTCAAACTGATCTGTTACCAAAGCATCGAGATACACTTGGTCATTCCATGAATCTTCACTGTCCCATGTATAGGCACCATTCAACGTGTAAGCTGTCTCAGGTGTAGCATACATTCCTCTGATCGTAATGTCAGTTAAATCCTGTACCAGCTTCGCATGTGGCACATTGATGGAGCTCTTAGAAAACCTGTCTCCTGCAAGCCCTGTTCTAAGTTCGTAGATAGGCATATTGTTGTGAGGTGCCTGCATCCTTGCCAGATAATTATACTGATAATAAGGTTTATTCTGTAAAGAGAATTCAATCCTGAATCCCTTGGATGCCCCCTTGTAAGAATAGATATACTTCAAATGGTACTTCTCACCAACCCTCAAATGGTCTGCATGTTTGATCACCTTTCCATTAGGAGCAGTATAAGTCAAGTTATTCCATTCATCATGGTCGGCAATTAACAGGATCTCTGTATCTGTTTCTGCGGGGAATTCGTGAGGAACTGTTTCCACTTTGATATAGCAGATTTCAGGATCAATCAATTTCTGCCCTCTTGCATAAACACCAGATACATCCTGCCAGTCAATATATTTTCCCGTAATATCCTGTGTGCCTGTATTATAGTGCCATTTTCCGCAGCACCATTTAATATTGCAGGTCGATAATGGTCTATTATTTACATAGGTTTCAGCATATCCCATACCCCTTGACTTAATCCAATACGGGCAATCATATTCATGTGTACATTCAATCGTGTGCGTATGACATGCTGCCGTATGCTCATGTCTGGTGTAATGTGATCCCGTTTCATTCCCTGCTTCATCATAATCTTTTTCCTCTCCTGCATTTGGTTTGTTATCACAACTGTTATATGCATGTGTGCAATGTGTAATCTTTTTCGCATCAGTTTCACAAAACCAGTTACAAGCTGGTGAATAATCATGACTATGATTATATATTGATCCACTAGTCTTTTTTCTTCCACTGCCTTCTTCTTCGTAATAATCCGCAGGATTAGGACTTTTATAATCTGGTGTAAGATAAGTATATGTGAATGTTACCTCTTCACCTTCTAAGTCCCATCTATAAAAATCTGGCAGTTTAAACACCCCATCCTCAGGTTCCAACCCACTTTGAGATGGTGCACTTGCCGCGTTAACCGCTCCTGATGTACTGATTGTCAGTGTTCCGTCTCCATTGTTTGCTACTGTACAGCTAGGTATACTAAACTCAAAATAATCTAATACTCCATTATGATCAGAAACAGTTGCCGTATAAAGACGCTGTTCTGCATCCCAATAAAGTTTGATAGGTTCACATTCTTCTGGCTTCTTTTTAGCGAAACTTGGAATCTGTCTCATATTAGTTGTCTTCCATACCACCTGACGATACAGTTTCATTGCTTCATATTGACCGCCAATAGTTGTTTTTATATATCCATCACAGCTTCCCGAATAACTGTTAGAGCCGCTAATTCCATATACTCCTGTGGAATCTTGATAAATTAATCTCAATGAATAACCTAATCCACCTGCTGTTGTAATAAATCCAAATTCAATTCCCCAATCAAAAGCCTGTTTTGCCTGATACTTTGCTTCTTCACTATAACCTGCGGCATCAGGATCTTCCCAGCAATAGTAGTTGGTAATTGCCTGGGCATAGACTTGTGGCAAACTAAATCCTGCCTCGGCATAGCTTATCTGCTTCATAGTTGTTGGGAACACGTCAACACATCCCTCGTGCCCTGTCAGTAAGTTTGCTAAAACAACTTCCAAATAAAACTTTCTAACGTTGCCTCCACTGTATCTATTAGCATAAGGCGTATCCTCATCATCGTCTTTATCCTCATCAAAGGCTTCTTGCCAAGCATTTGATGTAGGTGCTCCTGCTGTGCTCGTCTGAGCCGCATCCGTATGGTCTCCATTTAGGGTCCAGCCACCCCAGCCGCGAAATAGCTGCACTTCAGTACCACTTTCTACGTTGTATAATAGATAACGCATACAGCCTGCAATAGTTCCTGCATAATCTCCACGTGAAGCACTGCCTTCAATATATACCATCTGTAATTCAGAAACAGAACTTCTAAATGGATATCCTCGTTGGATACAATACACAGGCTTACCATTGATATATGCCATCATTCCCCTATGGTCATCAAATCCAATAACACCAAGAGATATACTTTCTGCCTTCGCTGTCATTGGCTTATTTACAAAGAATAATGTCGCAAGCACAAGCAAGAGTATTTTTATGTATATAAATTTTCTTTTAAGCATTTCATCTTTCATAATTTTCATAAAAAACTACATCATATATAGTTTTCTTCTCGTCTCCTCCTTTCATCGTTTTTAAAGTTTTCTTTTTTATTATAGATAAATGGAGTACTTGTTATTATGAATTTAGGAATAAAAAAGCATAAAACAAAAAGACCTCAGATTTCTCCAAGGTCTCTTTATTTCCATCTTAGTTATGCCATGCTGTAATATAAACTGCACTTTCATCTGAACTTGTTACTTCCAGATAATATTCAGTCCAAGGATTACCTCCACTATCCCCCATTGCAAAAGATTCCAAATCAGTAGAAGCACACCATTCAGGCTGACCTTTTTCAAGATAAATCCAACCTGTACCCCAACTTGTTACACCCTTTAAATTAGGATTCCAAGCAATTCCTCCCCCTTCCATAGCAGAGCGGTAAACAGCTATAGCCTCTTCGGGAGTGTACTTATTACTTTGTGTAGGAGCAGGCACTTCTGCAACAGCATCCTGCTTCGATGTTTCAGATACAGGTGATTCAGTATCACTTGCAACAGATTGGGATGTCTCATTAGTCTGAGTAACTATATCCGCAGATTCCGTTTCTTTAGCGGTTTCCTGCTGACTGTCTAAATACTCTTTCCTTGAGCCTGGAAAACCAACTGCTTTCACATCATCAATCTTTGCATATCTGTCATTGCCATCAACATTAATGAGATACCAATCTTCATTTTCACTAATGACACTGATTTCAACATCTGGTTTTGTATAACCAATACATTTCCCATTATCAATATATAAATCCACGCTTTCTTTAAGATAATAAGAAACGATATCCGATGGACTAAAACTTTCATAATGGATTGCGATTCCACCGTCTTTATCAATATCTCTGTCCTCAAAGACATATTCATACTCTTTTAAGTTCAAAACATCTTTGTTATCAGCAATCTCTCCATCAGATATCTCCTCGTCCTTGTTAGCCTCCTCTTTTTCTGTACTTTCAAGACTTTCAGAAATAGTAGCCTCCGCTTTCACAGATGGTTCTGTATTGCTCATCGCTGGGGAAGTATCTTTACCACATCCAGCCAATACCAAAGCCATAATAATCATAACAGCCAATAAATTTTTCTTCATAATGATTCTCCTTTCTCAAATCTTTATTTACACAAAATAGCCTATATTTAGGTTTCTATATTATAGATAATCCATCATTAAATATGAAAAGAATAATAGAACAACCCAAAAGCAGGCTGTTCCATTATTTATCAAATTTTAGAATCTGGAATCCTTATAGTAAATCCTACAGATTGCGAACTCTCCATCCTCTTCACATTCAACATAGTAGGTCATATAATCACCAATCTCGAATGTATCCTCATTTTCAATAGCTTTCATTCTTCGGACAGTAAAATTACCAGGATCATCTTCTCTAAGTATTCTGCACTCATATACTTCCATATCAGAAGTTGGCTCATCCAAAATTGTTGGAAGTTCATCTGTACGATTCAGCATTGCAGCAATAATTTCCGCTTTAACTTCTTCTGCAGAGAGCATTGGAATTTCCTCTTTTGGAAGGTCATCATCAAGCATACATAAATAATCATAATCCGTACCACTTACAGGATTTTCAAAACGATACCATCTCGTATTAATGCCGTGTTCTGTCAAGACGACCGCTGCACCACTTTTAACATGCCCAACCTTGAAGCCTTCTTCAGAATAAACAGGGATATCATCAACAGCTGTTACTGCCTTCTCTTCCATAGCTTCATATGATACATCGCTTAACAGATAATCAGGATATTTTCCTATCTCATTGTAGAAAAGAATATCTCCATCCATCTCTGTATCAGCTTCCCCATCATCAGCAATCACTTCCTCTGTCTCTGTGATCTCATCCTCTGTCTCAATGGTTACTTCCTCTGAACCCCCTTCATCTGTAACGATGATAGGCTCTTCCTCCATAACCACTTCCTGATCTGTTGCTTTTGCCCCAGTGCCACATCCTGTTAAGGTTGCAGCCAGCACAGAAGCTGTCAATGTTACTGCAATAATACCTAAAATTTTCTTTCTCATAATACATTTCTCCTTTCGATTTTAAAATTTCTACCCTTTTTATAGGCAAGTCGTTTTATTATATACAGTGGTCTAAAAAACATAATTAAAGCCTTCAATATATGTAATTTATTATGTATGTAATATTTTGCCCTTAGTAAATTATAGCGTATATATCAGTTTCCGTCAATGTATTGCACAAAAAGACGGTTTTTCATACCTTTTTCAAACAGATGAATGCCAAACGGAAGTTTATCTATCCAATAGTTTCTACGAAAAACGAAAAAGCTCAATTCTTTAGTATTCGCAAAATTTATCTCAATTGTTATTAAAAAAAACAATTCCATATATAATCTATTAGCATCTGTTAAGATGACTCATACATAAGGAGGTATTCGCTATGCTGAATACTATTTTTAACTGCCTTACGGCAAAAAGAAACGCATCCCCTGTTCTTGCCTTTCAGGTAACTCCTAAGGACAAGGCCATTTTTGACAAGTACTTTACGTACTATGTTAATGACGGATATTCGGAGGATGAGGCAAAACTCATCTCCGATGTTTTTCAGGACTCAGCAGATGATGCTGATGTTCATGAGAACATTGATATCCGAAACCTGCAGCCCACAAACTATTTAAGTTTGTGCTGCTTAGGTGTGGTTGGTTTATACGCTTGCCCCAAAGGGACAAACGATAACCAGCTTATCTGTAAGTTATCGCTGGAAACAGCATTAAAACTTGCAGATACATGGGGCATATGTTGGGAGCATACTTCAAGGCATTTCCTTGAGTATTATGCTCTCGCATAGTTTCTTTTGGTGGGGATGAGGTAATTCTCTCCCCACCAGAAAACTTTTGTATGATTCAATACCTTTAATCAGGATACGTTGTTCCAAAACGTGAAATAAGAGATGTAAACAATAGAAAGGTTCTTCAATCAGAAGATTATGGGGAAGCAATGGACTGTCCCCTGAACAGATGGTACTGTTCAAAGGCTCATTAGCAACTTGTTTTGCTTTTGGGCCTTCTTTTATGAAAAAAGCACTTATTATACTTTCGATAATAAGGGGTGTCACAGATCGTCAAACTTTCTTACCACCAAAGTATTTACTGTGTATTTAGATAAGAATACTATATATTCTGTAGTAAACTCTGAAAGAAAAGAAATAGAAGCTGCGTTCCATGATGGAAAGAGATGCACTGCTTTGAAGAGCAAGCCGCTTTCAGATCAGCAGGCAACTCATTCTGCAACAGCCTTCTTATCTTAACTGCCCTTCGCATATTTTGAGAGCTGAAATAGAGGAAATTTTTCTTTTTATCCTTCTAGTACTTTAAATGCCCCTCTAAAAGGCTCTGAGATGCCCAAATTGGAGCTTTATGTGTCTAGGTGCAGATTTATAAGCCGCGAACAAAAACTGCCTAAAATCATCTCCTACAGGCTTAAGGCTAATTCAGCCTATCATGTAAAATTACCCTGCATCATATTACTTCCAGACTACTTATTATACTTTTAATAATAAGGGGTGTCACGGATCGTCAAACTTTCTTACCACCAAAGTATTTACTGTGTATTTAGATAAGAATACTATATATTCTGTAGGAAACTCTGAAAGAAAAGAAATAGAAGCTGTGTCCCATGATGGATGGGATGCACTTCTTTGACGAACAGACTGTTTTCCAATCAGCAGGCAACTCACCCTGCAAAAACCTTCTTATCTTAACTGGCCTTCGCAAATTTGGACAACAAAAATAGGGAGAACCTGCTCCCTATTGCTGTGCTTTTGCCCTGATTCTTCGTACTGTACTTACTGAAACACCTAGTTCTTTGCTGATCTTAGAAGCAAATTCACCGTTTTCTGTCATTTCTACTACTCTCTGTTCCAACGTTTCTCTTTCCGCTTCTCTTTCTGTATTTTTGCCTATCAGCCTGTCTACTTTTCTTGTATCAACATGTTTCTTCTTGGCAATCTGATTATTGCTCATACCAAGCTGCCGCATCTGCAAGAATTCTTCTTTGTCAGCTTCCTCTTTCATCTCCCGTGCATATCGTTTGTCATGCTTGATTGGCGCATATGCCTTTCTCGTAGAAATGATATGGGAAACCTTATTTCTCTCCCATGCTTCAGTCTCCCCAATAAGCTGTTTCATTTCTTCCTGCTCATACTTTCTGATCTGCAACAGTTCTACGATCCTTTGATTCGTATATTTTATCCCAAGTTGAGTATCACTTAAATACTTCTCATAATCCTCTTTGCAGAATGTAAAAATCCTTAACAGACATCTTTCACTGATTGGTACATACAGCCTCTTATTTCTGTCATTCATATATTGCAGCACTTCCGCAGGTTCTTTTCCCAAATAGAATAAGATATTCCCCATGATCCGAAAGAAATGGAATCGCTCCCTGATTTCATCCTGCCGCATTTCAACCAGCTTATCCAGATCTTCCAGCCTCTCCCTGCCAACACGGGTAAAACGCTTTTTGTTCTCCGCCCTTTTACACTTATCTGTATCTTCCTGCTTTTCTTTCTTCGGAAAGCCCACCGTCTCAGCAAGTTTGGACAAACTGACAGCAGGAAACGGATAAACGTCCATTCCCACATAATAGCATCTGTAATAGCCATCTTCCCTTTTAATAAAGGCATCACCTTCTATACTCTTGTTAGAGAACATCAATTTCGTTTTTCTATTGATAGAAATTTGCTTCCTTGCATTGATACTCCCAGGAACCATGAAAAAGTGTTCATTATCATAAACATGGTAATCCCGTAAGCGAAGCAGTAACTGTTCTTCCACTTTTTCAAGGATGTACTTTAGGGAATTGCTTTTTAACGTGATACTTCTCCAAAGGTCAATAACAACCGTTAAATCTTCCCCATTGATCAGGACATTTCTTGCATATAGCCCCATTTCTTCCAGCTTATCATAAATAAAGCGAATCCAATCTTCATTGTAATGGATTGCAAGGTACAGCAAGTTTTCCTGCTCTGTCCCTTCCAGCTTGAAAGACAGGACCAGATTATTGCACTGGACCATATTTTTTTCATCAAATACAGGTTCTTTGAATTCATAGGCATGTAAATACGTCTCCATCCCGACAAGATTGTTGTACATCAGAAAGCACAGATATTTATATTCAGGGAAAATTTCATCCCACTTTTTAAAGAACGTGATGACAGAGAATTCATCTTCTTCGCCCCTGTGATATACACATTTAAAGCACAGATAATGGTGTTTTGTGTTTGGCTCTGGTCTCTCTTCCATTACTCCATCGCAGGATGCTGCGTTGCAGAACTGCATGAGAAATTTATAAAAGAAAGGGTCCCTGTCATCATTCATATCAACTGTATCTGTACATACTTTCTGATAAAATTCCTGTATCCCCTCTATATTTCTGTCTTTCACTAGCTGCTTCAGTATGGGCAGCATTTCCGCCATATTGGACTTTATCGAGCCAATACATGACTCATTTATCTTTTCCCTCCAGTCAGGAATCAGATCATCTATTGTTCCATTCATAAAAATAAGCCTCCTTTCACAGAATGGTCATGCCAAAACTTCCATGAAATGAAGGCTTCTCAATTTGCAATATTATCTATATAACTTTTTACTCATTCAACTTCTGGTAATATTTGAAAGATAATACGTTATAATAATAAGGAAATCAGAAATGAACAATGTACTACTCAATACGTAACTTCATTTCATTATAATTTTTGGTCAGAGCAGGTATGTCATTACCTGCTTTTTTGTTGTTAAAATATATACTTTTTAGTTGAGTTTCTTTATTATATACCAGTTGAGAATAAATACAAGCGAAAAACGGAACGAGTAAATTTTTATATTGGGGAAAAGAAAAATCCTGTATGAGAATTCCCAAACAGGATCTAAAAGTGTAGTCACTATTTATATGTCACTTCGGATGTCCCACAATTTTGAAACATCCATGTCGTAGTTGCTTGTGAACTTGACCAATTACCTTCTGTCACATAGATTGTTTTAAGTTTAGAACTATCCCAGAACATATAGTTCATGTTCATTACATTGCCCGTATTAAAGTTGCCCAAATCTAAGCTGGTTAAGAGTACACATTTAGAAAACATGGATTGCATATCTGTCACCTTACTTGTATCAAAATTACTTAAATCCAAATCTGTTAGTGCCCGACAACTACTAAACATGCCACTCATATTCGTCACATTGCTTGTATCAAAATCACTTACATCCAAGCTGGTTAAAGAGGTACAATTATTAAACATTTGTGCCATATTTGTCACATTCTTCGTATTAAAATCAGTTCCAAAATCAACGCTTGTTAACTTAGTACAACTGTTAAACATGTAGCTCATATTTGTTACATTGCTCATATCAATACCACCACTAAATTGAATGGTTTCAATGTATTGGGCATAGTTAAAATTGTTATTAAACATATAAGCCGTGTTAACGGTTGCATTTACATCATTGCTCTTGATCTGTGTTTTATATGTTTTTCCATCAATCACATAGTTAGCATATACAATTACATCTTTTTTAGGATTTGCATAGTCCAAACCTATATAATAGTTCAACGTAATAATATTATTTTCTTCATCCAGTGTATAATTCCAATCATTATATGCCTCCGCAGGAGCTGTTTCTTCCTCATCCTGCACCACATTAGTCTCCAGCCTTATCTCTACTTGGAAGGTTCCTTCCCATGTACCCGCAGTCAGATCTGGCGCACTGACGCAGTTTTGGGTTTCTTCATATGCATTTGCTACATTCTCAGAACTCCAATAGGTTTTACTATGTGTTACCGTTGCTGCTACATCTGCTTTCCTGCCACTTAAGTCTTTCATATAAAAATCTAAATTTTCACTGTCAGCAATTCCATCCACAGGCGCTACATAAACCCGTTGGTTTGCATCAATATCCCCTGTTACTTTTACAGAATATGCTGCCTGTTTCTTGGAATCCAGAGCGATTGTCTTTGGAATCGTCACTGCATAACTCGATGACTGCTGGTAAGTCACTTTTATATCTTCATAACTGTTTTCTTCTGTAGTCCAGCCAGAATCACCTGTATCTGTCCCCGCTGAGTCATCCGCCAGAGTGTTAATTACATTAATTTCCGCCGAGTCATCCATTGGCGTTTCATTGATAATGACATCTGTTGCATAGGCAGCCAGCATACTGCTTAAAACTGTTGTACATGCCAAGGCTGCACACATTGTCTTTAAACTATACTTTTTTATATTCATAATTTTTTCTTTTCTCCCTTCTTCTTATTTCAGGTATTTCCTGTTTTTACGTTATATACAAAGTTGTCAAAAATATAAATATTTGTATGCATAACATCAAAAAAGACCTCAGATTTCTCCAAGGTCCTTTCGTTTACGTCTCATTAAATTGTCAGACTCACTTCGCTACTCTGTCATTGCATAGAAATAACTGTTTCTCTTTCCTACATTCTGGCTGCTTGCCGTGCTGGTCTTGCATAATTCCAGATAATCTTCCCTGTTTTCATAGTCATCCAGAAATGCATTAAGATTGTCTGCATAGGTTTTCTGCTTTTTGCTGTCTTTCAGACAGAGTGCTTCATTCGCTATTATCATGGGAACACTCACTTTTTTCAAGTTCTTATGTTTCTCAGGAATCGCTTCATCCAGCGCATCAAGGGATGCCAGTATGATATCGCACAGCTCCTGATCATACCGCTGCTTAAAATCGTCAATAAACTGTATGATTGACTTTTTACTGAGATCAGCTACGCTTTCATCGGATATCAATGCAAGTGCCGCCAATATGACGCCCTGATCCTCTGACTTGCGAAGCTGTCCCTTTGTAAAATTCACCTTCTCCATAAAAGGCTTGCTTACCGCTTCATCCACGAATTTTCTTAAGTCTGCCCCCATATGCGCCCTGTACAGATTGTCGTTGGATAACTGCTGTCCATTGTTCAGCCTGCAGAAAATATCCTCTGTCTCCTGCTCACTGATCTCCTGATATACGTTGATCGTGATCTCCGCGTTTTTGATCGTATTCTGGACATCCTCATTCAGCTCTGAGAATTTCTTCCCTGCATAGTCATCCTCATAAGATTTATCCAGCCTAAATCCATCATTCAAAAAGGAATTCAGCACTGTTAGCCTCTGCTTGCCATCCAGTATCTCCCAAACAGTCTCGCCTTTCTCGTTTACTGTTTCTTTCGCAAATATGCCAGGAATGATGATCTCCTGTATGGCAGACAGGATCAACAAAGATTTTTTCTTCCTGTCCCACTGATCCTGCTTTCTCTGAATACCTGTTTCCAGAACTATCTTGCCCTTTTTGATATCCCTTACGATAGACTGCACGGTTCTTGTTTTGATATAACTTTTCATTGACGGCCTCCTTTTTATAGAAATGATTTAGGCAGATCTGATAAAATATATTATAAAGTGCATTGCAGGATACCGCAAGATATTATGTTCATAAAATGATAAAAATCTTATGGTGTTATATCCAATGACTATCATATACAGGACAACCATCGCCACCAGACCAAGTGGTATATTACACAACATGATTGTATAACTGATTAATAATATTAACCTGAATTGCGGCGTCCATCCGAAAAACAGAATAGGAAGATACGGCAACAGACAAAGTAAAATTGTTCTAATGCTTGGTCGTTTTGATACCCTTTTCTTTTTCTCTTTTACAGGTTTATTTCTTATAACTGCCCTCTGATATTCCTCTGCAATTTCATTATTATACAGGACATAGTTTGTAAAAACCCGCTCCATCTCCTCTATGCAGTCCATGATCCTCCACCTGCTGTTTACCCTAAAAGGCTGCGAACCTATATTACGCGCATTTAACAGGCTTTCAATCTTCTCCTGCATTTCTTTGGATACCGTTGCTGAATTTTGTATAGAATTAATAAATGTATAAAATTCTGAAACACGGATGACATCGCTCTTACTCTGATTGCTGATGCTGACTTTATTATTCGCAATAAATATCACTGGTATCACAGGAATATTACAGTCTTCTCCAAATTCCTGTACTAACAGCCTCTCTATCGCAAGACAGTGCCTTGTATTCTGTTCCACTGGCGATTTATCGATCCGTTTCAGGATATTCCCGTTATGGATATCCTCAATCACCCATCTTCCGTCATTGGTAATATGCAGTCTCTGATTCTCATTCCCATAATTCTTTATTTCTGCTACAACAAGTCCCTTATCAGTAATGATATAAGCGTCAACCTCTGATGTGTTCCCTTGTGAATCAACGGATTCCAAGACAATGTTCTTTAAAACCCTGTATTTCCCTTCATAAAGCCTTAACTGTTCATTGACATATTCCTCCCCCGCGATTCCTTTTCTCAGGATCGCTATCTCCTTTTCTATTTCATCAAGTACCTTTGTATACTGATAATGGATTCCCTGTAAATATTCTTCTGTTGGAAAATCCATTCCATTATTTTCAATATACTTTTCCGCCTGCTTCAACAGGCTGTTAGGGCCGCCCTCCCTCATAACGCCGCTCTGCCTTCCGATCCTCATACCACTCTTATCAGGAGCATACTGCCCCTCAATCGGAAGCTGCCGTATCCTGTCAAACATGGCATTTCTGCGGGAAATAATCTGTTCCCTTTCACCTTCCAGAAAAACAACCGCATCTTCGTTTTTCATCAACATTTCTTCATAATAGTAATCCGCATTTGCGATAGACATCTGCAGCTCTACCAGATTGACCCCACGGGTGATCCCATATTCTGCCGCCTTTTTATCACAGAATTCCTCCATCTCCCTGTCCAAAACCTTTTTCATATCTGGCAGGGTTGCTTTCCGTTGTTTTTCCTTCCTGTTCTCTGCAATCGTATTCCCGATGCCCAATAAACCATATGAAAAGCTCATAAGTTCCTCCTCACTCCGTATTTTGCCATTACTTTTATCGTTTAAAGCCTCTATTAAACAGGTGCAATATATTGCTTATATTACCATGAAATCCCCTCTGTTTCAAGGAAAATATATGCAATACTTTACTACCAGTAATCATTTACTTATGTTTAATATTTTACATATAACATAAAATAGAGTTATCGGAGGTATCCATATGATCAGCTACGATAGCTTTTGGGAGACAATGAAAAAAAGAGGCGTCACAAAATATTCCCTGATCTACCACTATGGAATCAGCAGCAATACTCTCCGTCGTATGTCCCACGGAGAGTCCATTACCACGTCCACAATCAACGAGCTGTGCCTGATCCTGCACTGTGAACCGCAGGATATTCTGTCCTTCCAGATAACAGACGAGGAAAAAGCCTTCACCGAACAGCGGGAAAAAGAAATTTCACTGAAGAAGAAAAAAAGAACCTAGAATGAAAGTTCTAAGTTCTTTTTTGCATTGTTATGCTTATTTATATGTTACGGATGATGTGCCACAATACTCAAACATACTAGATTCTTGTGCCTTTGGTGGTGTTGACCATTTAGCTCGTGATACATAAATTGTTTTTAAATTACCGCAATAACGAAACATCTCATTCCTATATGTCACATTGCTTGTATCAAAACTGCTTAAATCAAGACTGGTTAAGAATTGGCAAAAAGAAAACATAGTTCTCATATCCGTCACTTTACTCGTATCAAAGTTACTTACATCGAGACTGGTTAACGCTCTGCAACCAGAAAACATACCCCACATATTTGTAACATTACTTGTGTCAAAGCTACTTACGTCAAGACTGGTCAGCGCGTAGCAAGCCTCAAACATTCCTATCATATTTGTAACATTACTTGTGTCAAAGTTGCTTACGTCAAGACCTTGTAAAGCATAGCAATGCTGAAACATACCGCCCATATCCGTTACATTACTTGTATCAAAGTTGCTTACATCAAGACTGGTTAAACCTTGACAGCCATTAAACATACCATTCATATTTGTAACTTTACTCGTATCAAAGTTACTCAAATCAAGACTGGTTAATGCTTTGCAATCACGAAACATATATTTCATATCCGTTACATTACTCGTATCGAAGCTGCCTAGATCCAGACTTGTTAGACCTTGACAACCATTAAACATATTTTTCATACTCGTCACGTTACTTATATCAATGTCTCTGCTGAATTTTATAGATTGAACCTTACTACATCCATAAAACATATACTTCTCAGTATCAGTAGATCGTAAGCGCCAAATATTAATGCGGTCAGATACAAAATTACCCCAGCCCTTTGTGAGTTGGAGTAATTCACTATAAT
>VSNH01000169.1 GCA_009774215.1 Lachnospiraceae bacterium | reverse complement strand
ACAATTCTATTCGTCGTCAGCGTCAGATGGCCATATGAGACAGACGCTTAAGAGTTCTACTACTAAGAGGACTACGAAGAAGAGGACTACGAGGACGAGGATTACGAGGAAGAGGACTACGAAGACGAGGATTACGAGGACGAAGACTACGAGGAAGAGGACTATGAAGACGACGATGATGAGTATGAGTATGATGACGAGGATGGCTTTATCGCCCGTCTGATGTACTTTATTGAAGAGATGAGCGCGCTTGATGTGGCGGTGGCCCTTCTGGGCGTTCTGGTGCTTGCGGGAGCGATTGTCACGGGCGGCGTTTATGCTCACGCAAAATCCGTGGAAAAGCAGGTGGCTGCTTTTGCCGATATGGGCGAGGAGATAGAGGGTGTCTCCGTGATCGGAGAGAGCGGGCTGTTAGCGGCGTCGGAGTCCGCAAAGCTGGGCGGTATGATTGATGTGGAGGAAGAAGCCGGGGAGGAGCAGGAAGAGACAGAGCAGACGGGTGAGAAGGACGCGAAGGGAGAGGTGGAGGTCGAGCTCCATCTGACCTCCATCCTCTCGGATATGAAGATTAAATTTGTCAATAAAGAGACGGGTAAGCTGATTGGCGGCGTGCCCTTCGAAGTGGAGGTTTCCGGGGCAAAGAGCTTTCAGTGGAAAGACGATGACAAGGACGGCGTGATTTATCAGAAGGATATTGCGGCCGGTTCGTATGAGGTTAAGATATTGCCGCTGTCGGGCGGGGCGGCGGAAAAGTATACGCTTCCCTCGAAGAGCAGCAGCGTCAAGGTGACCGACAAGATCGCCTACCAGAAGGTGGATGTGGCGGACGAGGTGAAGACCGAGGCGGAGATCAATGTGGCCAAGGAGGAAGCCACCCAGCAGAATACCGTAGTGGAATCTGCTCTGCAGGATACCGTGGAGTGGGTGGAGTCCACGAAGACTCCGATCGGAGATGAGAAGACGGAGTATGAGAAGGTGCCCATGGACAAAATTACGGATCCGTGGAAGACTGCCGGCGCGTTCAGAAAGATGGTTGAGGACGGGGAGGACGATCCCTATGATGACGTGAAAGTGTCCATCAATAAAGAAAGTATGACGCTCGATAAGGGGAAGAGCGATTCCCTGAAAATATCCGTCAGCGGAGAGGTGGAGTACTCGGTGGAATGGAGCGTTGCGGATTCAGCGGTCGCGGCGGTGGACGGCGGTACTGTGACGGCGGTTGCGGCGGGCAGCACAACGGTTACTGCGCGGGTAGCTGTGGGCAGTATGATTCAGGAATTTAACTGCTCTGTGACGGTGAATGAAGCGGGGGGCGACGATAAGGACAAAGAGGACGAAAACAAAGAGCCCGATAAAGACAAGGATAAGGACAAAGACAAAGATAAAGACAAGGATAAGGACAAAGATAAGGATAAGGAAGAAACGGTCTACACCAAGCTCTCCATAAGCGGCGAAAAGGAAGTGGCGGTCGGTAAGCAGGTGACCCTGACTGCGGAGACGAAGCCCAAGGGCGGCAAGGTGACCTGGAGCAGCGATGATGAGGAGATCGCAGAGGTCAATGAGAAGGGCGAGGTGACGGGCGTTGCCGAGGGCGAGGTGAAGATTCGCGTCAAATGTGAGAATCCGGAAGACAGTGACGATCTTGAGGAATCCTTCAAGATAAAGGTGGTGAAGGCGGCGGCCGTCATGGATGAGAATACAAAGCTGAAGGATAAGGACGGCAATCAGCTTTACTTTAAAAATGCAGACGGGGATTATGAGGAAGCAACCTACAAGGAGTACGGGAAGAGGGATGCCTTTTACAAAAAAGTGAAAGGGTCATCGGCCTACAGGTACACCGGCTGGCAGACCATCGACGGACATGTTTATTTTTATGATAAAAACGGAAACTATGTGACGGGCGAACAGGTTATCCAGGGCGCAAAGTACAGCTTCGGCAGCGACGGAAAACTGGCGAAGAGCTCGGGAGCCATGGGTATTGATGTGTCCAAGCACAACGGCAACATCGACTGGAACGCGGTGAAAAACTCCGGCGTTTCCTACGTGATCATCCGCTGCGGCTACCGCGGCTATTCCACGGGCGTGTTGGTGGAAGACCCGAAATTCAGAAGCAATATTAAGGGCGCGAAAGCGGCGGGGCTGAAAGTGGGGGCATATTTCTTCAGTCAGGCGGTCAATGAGGTGGAGGCCGTGGAGGAGGCTTCCATGGCGATTGATCTGGTGAAGGGCTACGGTTTGAACTACCCGCTTTTCCTCGACGTGGAGGCCAGCGGCGGCAGAGCCGACGGTATCAGCCGCGAAACCAGAACCGCGGTTTGTAAAACCTTCTGCCAGACGGTGCAGAACTCCGGCATTTCGGCGGGCGTATACGCGAACAAGACATGGTTTACCGAGAAGATCAATACGGGGAGTCTGACAAGCTATAAGCTGTGGCTGGCGCAGTACGCGAGTGCGCCGACGTACACGGCGACACGCTACGACCTGTGGCAGTATTCCTCAAAGGGAAAGGTCAGCGGCATCAGCACCCATGTGGATATGAATATAAGCTATGTAAATTATTAAGGCAAAAGGGCGCTTGCATTTCAGGCCGTTTTGTGGGTAATATAACAGGAAGAAAAGGATTTTACAAGGAGGCAGAGGGCAAATCATGAAAACATATCTGGTAACAGGCGGTGCGGGCTTTATCGGCTCCAACTACATTCATTATATGTTTAAAAAGTACGGCGACGCGATCCGTATCATCAATGTGGACGCGCTGACTTATGCGGGCAACCCGGAAAATCTGAAAGAGGTGGAAACAAAAGACAACTACACCTTCATCAAGGCGGATATCTGCGACAAGGCGGCGATCGAGAAAATTTTCGCTGAAAACGACATCGACAGGGTCGTTCATTTTGCGGCGGAAAGTCATGTGGACAGAAGCATCAAGAATCCTGAGGTGTTCGTGCAGACCAACGTGTACGGCACAGCGGTGATGTTAAACTGCGCGAAGGCGGCCTGGGAGCTTCCCGACGGCAGCTTTAAGGAGGACAAGCGCTTTTTGCATGTGTCCACCGACGAGGTGTACGGGTCTCTCGACGATGACGGCGGCTATTTCTATGAAACCACGCCGTACGCGCCGCACAGCCCCTATTCTGCCAGCAAGGCGGGATCGGATATGCTGGTGAAGGCGTATATGGACACCTACCATTTCCCTGCCAACATCACCAACTGCTCCAACAATTACGGGCCTTACCAGTTTCCGGAGAAGCTGATTCCCCTGATTATCAACAATGCGCTGCAAGGGAAGAAGCTGCCTGTCTACGGGGACGGCAAAAATGTGCGCGACTGGCTCTATGTGGAGGATCACGCCAAGGCCATCGACATGGTGCAGGAGAAGGGACGGCTGTTCGAAACTTACAACGTGGGCGGACACAACGAGAAACAGAACATTGAAATTGTGAAGATTATCATAGAGACGCTTCGGGACATGCTTCCCGAGACGGATGCGAGAAGAGCCCATTTGACGGAGGAGCTGATTACCTATGTGGAGGACCGCAAGGGACATGACAGGCGTTATGCAATCGCGCCGGACAAGATCCGTGAGGAGATCGGATGGAAGCCGGAGACCATGTTTAAGGATGGCATCCGCCGCACGATCGAGTGGTATTTCGCCCATGAGGACTGGATGAAAAATGTGACCAGCGGCGATTACCAGAAGTATTATGAAGAAATGTATCTGAAATAAAGGTGTGATATGCGGCAATTCGTATCGTGTGTTATTTTATTTATCGTGCCGGGTTTTATAGCGGCCGCCCTGCGATGCAGGAACAGGGAAAAGAAGAACCGGCTGCAGCTTGCGGCGGATACGCTCTGTTATGCGCTGCTGATTCTTGCCGCCGCTTCCGGTATGCTGTACGCTCTTTTTGGCAGCGCCGTTTTTTCCCTGCCATATAATGCAAACCTGCTGCTGTATGTCTGGCTCTTATACACATCAGAAGCTTCCGACGATATGCAGTGAGTAGA
>VSNH01000168.1 GCA_009774215.1 Lachnospiraceae bacterium | reverse complement strand
AATTATAGTGAATTACTCCAACTCACAAAGGGCTGGGGTAATTTTGTATCTGACCGCATTAATATTTGGCGCTTACATAGTATCCGAGTTTTGCGTGATAGTATAAGGGTTTTCGTGTTTGTTTGGAGTTTCGCCTGTTTGTAGAAAAATGCTGTTGAAATATGGAGAATATTATCGAATCCTGTCAGGGTGTCTTAGTTTCCGGCAGATACAAACACGGAAAGCCGACAAAGCCCGTAAACACGGCACTTTCGGCACTACATAGGTTTCTAAGTTACATTATTTCCGTGTGCTTTTAAGGGCATTTTTACATTAGAGAGGGTGCGAACTTTTGTTCTGTGGTTGTTTTGCCTGCGAGTATATACTCGTAGGCAAAAGTCACTTATTATCACGGAAACTCGGATATTCGCAGGCAAAACTCTATACTATCACGCAAAAGTCGATACTCGTAGGCAAAACCCTTATACAAACACGGAAACTGCTCGGAGTTTTCGTGATAGTACAAGGTGTTTCCGTGTTTGTATATGAGCAAAACGGTAGATAAATGACAATGCGACAAAAGGGCTGTTCAATGGCTCTTTTCCAGTATTTTTTTGCAGACATATACATTAATCTATTTCAAAGCTATTTTTCAAATCTGCAATCCATTTTTCAATCGCTTCCACCAAAACAAACTGCTGGCGTAAGACAGCCATCCCCGTTTCGGGAATATCCGGGTTATTTTCTTTTTCATGGAGATTTTCTTCCAAATAAGTCTTCAATTTTATTACATTCTTTTCAATGTCTGCCACACATTCTTTTCGTGTTTCAAAAGGCAGGCTGTCTAAATTTACGATCACGGCATTAAAGTCCAAAAAGATATGGATGGGATTGGATGCAATCTCTAACATAAGCCTTTCAAATTCTTTCTCACCCGCATCTGTAAGAGAATAAATGACTTTTTCGGGCATTTTTCCTTCCTTAACGGTGCTGCCTTTGATAAGGTTCCTTTCCTCTAACTGTATCGCTTTTTTGTAGATGGAGGGGGTGCTGATCTTTACCCATTTGGAGATATTGCGGTATTCTACCAATTTTTGAATATCGTAGGCACCCATAGATTCTTTTTTTAACATTCCTAATACAATCAAATCAATCGCAGCCATAGCATCCTGCCTTTCTTTTATAGATGGGAAACGGAAAATAACTCTTATGCTGTAATTTATACTATTTTAATTTATAGCTTTTGTCAAGAAGGAGGAAAAATCTCTTGACAACCACTATAATTTATAGTAGGATTTCATTTGCAGTTAAATACTATAAAATATAGTAGTATAAATTATGTTTCGAGAGAGGAGTAACGAAAATGAACGAAAAGAATAGTAAAATGGAATTATTAGGGAGTGCGCCAATCCCCCAGGCACTCATGGCTTTGGGTATTCCGATTATGATTGGTATGCTGATCAATGCCCTTTATAATCTGGTGGATGCCTATTTTGTGGGAGGTCTGGGCGATAGCCCTATGGGGGCGATTTCCATCGTGTTCCCGTTAGGACAGGTAGTCGTGGGGTTAGGTCTGATGTTTGGCAACGGTGCGGCATCTTATCTTTCAAGATTATTAGGGCAGGGCGACAGGGATACTGCAAACAGGGTGGCGAGTACAGCATTGTATAGCAGTGTGTTGATCGGTGGTATTTTGATTGCCTTTGCCGCAGTCTTTCTCAGACCGGTCTTAGCGTTGCTCGGAGCCACAGATACCATTATGCCATATGCCCTCATTTATGGCAGGATTTATGTGATTTCCTGTATTTTTAATGTGTGCAATGTAACAATGAATAATATCGTGGCAAGTGAAGGTGCGGCTAAGACAACTATGACAGCCCTGCTTTTGGGGGCAGTATTGAACATTGGTTTAGACCCGGTGTTTATCTATGTATTGGGTATGGGCGTTGCGGGTGCGGCAATTGCTACCGCTATTTCCCAAGCAGTCTCTACGCTTGTTTATCTCATTTATGTACTGCGAAAGAAAAGCGCATTTACTTTCCGTTTACAGGAATTTAAACTAACCAGGCAGATCTATACAGAAATCTTGAAGATTGGTATTCCGACTTTGTCTTTTCAGCTTCTCACCAGCCTTTCCATTGCGCTGGTCAACCGGGCGGCAAGCGGATATGGTGATGCGGTGATTGCCGGGATGGGAGCGGTTACAAGAATCACTTCTATGGGTACTTTAGTTGTATTTGGTTTTTTGAAGGGGTTCCAGCCAATTGCGGGATTCAGCTATGGAGCGAAGAAATTTGACCGTCTGCGGGAAGCAGTCAAAACCTCCATTTTGTGGTCATCCGTTTTTTGTATCATCGTCGGACTTTTGATGGCTCTGCTTTCCACGCAGATCATATCGCAGTTTGCAAATGGAAATAGCGGAATGATTGCTGCAGGTCGGAAGTCCCTTTTGGCAAATGGGCTTTCCTTCTTCCTGTTTGGATTTTACACGGTATATTCCTCGCTGTTCCTTGCGCTTGGAAAAGGGACAAAAGGCTTTGTACTTGGAGCCTGTCGGCAGGGGATCTGCTTTGTGCCTGTCATTATATTGCTTCCAAAAATCTGTGGTATCAATGGAATACTTTATGCGCAGCCGATTGCGGATGTGTTTTCGGCTGTGATCACTATTTTTATGGCATGGCAGCTTCATAGAGAACTAAGGGTAACAGAAGAACAAATCAGTCATGATAAGTAAGAATAGTATTTCTGATGCATGAATAAGCCGGATAGTTACTATTTCTGCGTGTCGGCTATGTGCCGCCTTTCGGGGCAACCTCCATAGTGGGTGAAAGCAACAGCGTTATCGGATGAAAAACAAAAAACTTTAGTCCTGTTATTGAAATTTTTTCTCTGCATATATGCTTTTCGTTCCATTTCGTATGCCTTTCGTTCCCTCCATCTCAAAATAGCAAAAAACGTGCCGATAAATTAAGCGATGGCAGAAACAGAATCTGAGGTGATGAATTTTGAATATAGCAGTGGTAGATGATGAAGAAGTTATCAGGGAGCAGATTAACGGTTTCATAAAAAAGAGGAATCCTGATTTTAATACAAGTGATTTTGCCACGGGAGAAGAACTGCTTGCGGCAGGCACTGAATTTGACATTATCTTTCTTGATATACAGATGGAGGGTATGGGCGGCATTGAGGCGGCGAAAACCATCCGGCAGTCCAATGCTGACAGGGTTATTATCTTCATTACAGGCATTAAGGAGCATGTGTTTGAAGCCTTTGACGTGTCCGCATTCCATTACCTGTTAAAGCCGATCGCGGAGCAGAAATTCATGGAAGTGCTTGATAGGGCAATAGAAGAAGCCGGGAAAAGGAAGGGGCAGAAGGAGCGGCAGATATTCATAAGGACAAAGAATCAGGGATATACGCTTAAACGGAACAGTATCCTGTATATCGAAAACAGGGGAAAGAAGGTGGAGATCCATACCACAGATATGGAAGATATCGTAGAAACGTATGCAGGTATGGAAGAACTGGTCATATGGGGGCAATGGACTTTAAGGTCAAGGGCAGAGTGTTCATCCTGTCAGTGATGATGAAGAATGAAAAGGAGGAGAAGTGAAGATGGATTTAGGCATAACAGGTAAATGGGGAGAGAATTATCTTTCAGGGCAGTACCGGAAGAACGCGGCGGCAGGCACAAACGGAGGCGTGGACTTTGCGGAACTTGCGGCGGCAAAGGCTGCAGGTCAGCCGGATGTATCGGGAATAAGTTTTAAGGATATGTGGCAGACGAGATTTCCCGGAGCCTATTATCATGTAATGGATGGATATAAGATATCGCAGGGTACATGGGAAAGGCTGGATTTTCCGCATGATGATTTTTTCCGTAATAAAGTTGATGAATCTATTTTAGACTGGAAGCCAACCGGGCCGGAACCTAAAATGACAGACTCATCCGTACAGTCAAGGGCAGTATCCACTCTTGGGAAAAAGTCAATCGTTGTACCGCCTGCTCTGGAAGAAAAAATTAAGAGCGACCCGACGCTTGCAAAACAGTTAATGGAA
>VSNH01000167.1 GCA_009774215.1 Lachnospiraceae bacterium | reverse complement strand
GTGGAAATAGACAATGCATTTGGCTGTAATTTGTATAAAATTACGAAAAACAGATACGGTATTGCTTTTCCGAACGGGACGGCTTATCATGGAAACAGAGAGAGCGTGCACGGGCACGGAAAATTTTGGCGTAAAAGGATTGGAGGATGAAAATGCTGTATATTGGTGTGGATTTGGGTACCAGCGCCGTAAAGCTTCTTTTGATGGAGGGAGACGGGGCGATCGTCAATATCGTATCGAAGGAATATCCGCTGTATTTCCCGCATCCGGGGTGGTCTGAGCAGAAGCCGGAGGACTGGTATGCGCAGAGTATCGCGGGTATTAAGGAGCTGATTGCGGATGTGGATAAAAGCCGGATTGCGGGCATCAGTTTCGGCGGGCAGATGCACGGGCTCGTGATTCTGGATGAGAAGGACGAGGTGATTCGTCCCGCGATTCTCTGGAATGACGGCAGAACCACGGAGGAGTGCGATTATTTAAATAACGAGATCGGAAAGGATAAGCTGTCCGAATATACGGCGAACATTTCTTTTACGGGTTTTACCGCGCCGAAGGTGCTCTGGGTGAGGAACAAAGAACCGGAGAACTTTGCAAGGATCAAAAAGATCATGCTCCCGAAAGATTATATCGCCTACAAACTGACAGGAGTACACTGTACGGATGTTTCCGACGCTTCCGGTATGCTTCTGTTTGACGTGAAGAATCGCTGCTGGTCGAAGGAGATGTGCGAGATCTGCGGCGTGAAAGAGGAACAGCTTGCGAAGATCTACGAAAGCTATGAGACAGTCGGAACCGTACTTCCCGAGATTGCGAAAGAACTGGGTATTCCCGAGAATGTGAAAGTGGCGGCCGGCGGCGGCGACAACGCGGCGGCGGCTGTGGGCACGGGTACCGTGGGAGACGGCATGTGCAATATTTCTCTCGGCACCAGCGGCACAATTTTCATTTCCTCCGACAAGTTCGGGGTGGATAAGTTCAATGCACTTCATGCCTTTGCCCATGCGGACGGGCACTACCATCTGATGGGCTGTATGCTCAGTGCGGCCTCCTGCAATAAGTGGTGGATGGACGATATCATCGGCACGGAGAAATACGCGGACGAGCAGAAGGCGATCACCGATGATAAACTTGGCGAGAATCATGTGTATTTCCTGCCGTACCTGATGGGGGAACGTTCTCCCCACAACGATCCCGACGCGAGAGGCACCTTTATCGGCATGACCATGGATACCACGAGGGCGGACATGACGCAGGCGGTGCTTGAGGGCGTGGCGTTCGCGCTGAGGGATTCTCTGGAGGTGGCGAAGTCCCTCGGCATTCACATCGAGCGCACGAAGATTTGCGGCGGCGGTGCGAAGAGCCCGCTGTGGAAACGGATGATCGCCAATATCATGAACCTGAAAGTGGATGTGATCGAGAGCGAGGAAGGCCCGGCAATGGGCGGCGCAATGCTGGCTGCTGTTGCATGCGGTGAGTACGCGGACGTGGAGGAAGCGGCGGCGAAGATCGTTAAGATTGTGGACACGGTAGAGCCGGAACCTGCCCTTGTTGAAAAATACGAGAAGAGATACCAGCAGTTTAAGCAGATTTATCCGACCTGTAAGGAGCTGTTTAAGAAAATCCACTAAGCATTCTCCGTTTGTTAAATCACATAGAAAGGAGCAGGAGAGTATGGAGATTAAGAAAGTGACAGACCCGTCATTTCGTAAGTATGGCAGGGTTGTACAGGGGATCGACTTTACGGATCTTGTAGAGGCGATCAAAAGAGAAACGCCGCTGCCGGATGGCGTGGCTTACGAGCCTTCCATCAAGGCGCTGGAGGAGACGACGGCGGCGAAGGCACTGCAGAGGCGAACCTACGGCGAGCTGCCGATCGAGGTTGGCTACTGCAACGGTCATAACTATAAGCTGAACGCGATCGAATACCACAGGAGTTCCGAGATCAACGTGGCGGCTACGGACGCGGTACTGATTGTCGGTATGCAGCAGGATATCACCGACGATTTCAAGTATGAGACAGCGAAGATGGAGGCCTTTCTGGTAGAGGCGGGCACGGCGGTTGAACTTTATGCGACCACCCTGCACTACGCGCCCTGCAGCGCAAATGAGGACGGCTTCAAGGTGGGCATCGTGCTTCCGGCGGGGACAAACTATCCGCTTGAGGAGAAGCATGAAGGATGGGAAGATTCCCTGATTACGGCACAGAATAAGTGGCTGATCGGCCATCCGGAGGGCGGACTCGATGCGGGCGCGCATATCGGACTGGTTGGAAAAAATCTTGACATTAGAGAAGAGTGAGAAGTAACTTTAAGACTCCGTTACTAAGTCTCACGCGGGAGAATGCCTAAAGCAGCATTCTCCGTGTAACAATATAATTGTATAATATACCGGCAGCGCCGGTTAAAATTAAAGGAGGAAATTAAAATGAACAATTTACCGAAAGTGAAAATTGGTATCGTTGCGGTAAGCCGTGACTGTTTCCCGGCATCTCTGGCTATTAACAGAAGAAAAGCCTTGGTGGAGGCTTATGCAAAGAAGTATGACGCGGCGGACATCTATGAGTGCCCCGTCTGCATCATCGAGAGCGAGATCGACATGGTGAACGCGTTAAAGGATATCAAGGAAAACGGCTGTAATGCGCTCTGCGTATACCTTGGCAACTTTGGCCCGGAAATTTCCGAGACATTGCTTGCAAAGCATTTCGAAGGGCCCAAGATGTTTGTTGCCGCTGCGGAGGAGTCCCAGGGCGATCTGATTCAGGGCCGCGGCGACGCTTACTGCGGTATGCTCAATGCCAGCTACAACTTAAAGCTCAGAAACGTAAAGGCTTATATTCCCGAGTATCCTGTTGGCGATGCGGAGGACTGCGCTGACATGATCCATGAGTTTGTTCCGATCGCCCGTGCGGTTGCGGCGCTCTCCAGCTTAAAGATTATATCTTTCGGTCCCAGACCGCTCAACTTCCTTGCATGTAACGCGCCCATCAAGCAGCTTTACAATCTGGGCATTGAAATTGAGGAGAACTCAGAGCTTGATCTGTTCGAGGCGTTCAATAAGCATGCGGGCGATTCCCGTATTCCTGATGTAGTGAAGGATATGGAAGCGGAGCTCGGTGATGGCAACAATAAGCCCGATATTCTGCCTAAGCTGGCACAGTATGAGCTGACCCTGCTTGACTGGATCGAGGAGCACAAAGGCTACCGTGAATATGTGGCGATTGCAGGAAAATGCTGGCCTGCATTCCAGACCCAGTTCGGCTTTGTTCCCTGTTTTGTGAACAGCCGTTTGACAGGCAGAGGCATTCCGGTATCCTGCGAAGTGGATATTTACGGCTGCCTGAGCGAGTTCATCGGTGAGGCGGTAAGCGACGATATCGTAACCCTGCTCGACATCAACAACTCTGTTCCGAAGGATATGTACAAGGAGTCCATCGAGGGCAAGTTCGACTACAAGTTTACCGATACGTTCATGGGCTTCCACTGTGGCAATACCTGCTCCAAGAAGCTGTCCAAGTGCAGCATGGAGTATCAGATGATTATGGCAAGATCCCTGCCTGAAGAAGTGACGCAGGGTACGCTGGAGGGCGACATCGTTCCCGGCAACATCACCTTCTATCGCCTGCAGAGCACGGCTGACAACATCCTGCGCGCATACGTGGCGGAGGGCGAGGTTCTTCCCGTGGCGACCAGATCTTTCGGCGGTATCGGTGTATTCGCCATTCCTGAGATGGGCAGATTCTACCGTCATGTACTGATTGAGAAGAATTACCCGCATCACGGTGCGGTTGCGTTCGGCCATTTTGGCAAAGCGCTGTTTGAAGTATTCAAGTACATCGGTGTGGATGTGAGCGAGATCGGCTATAACCAGCCGAAGAGCCTGCCTTATCCGACGGAGAATCCGTTCGCATAATGGCTTTTGCGCAGAGTTGAGTATTTGAATGTACTGGCGTATGCCGTGAAAGCGGTATGCGCCTTTTCCATACGCAATCGAGTAGGGAAGAGCTATCTTCCCCTGCTCGTCGAGCGGCCCGCATGCTGTGAAACAACAAACTTCCATATGCGGGTCTGCGCATAAAAGGAGGCGGAGCCGGATAACCGACTCCGCCCTTTTTACGAATCCGAGTTCGCGAAGCGAATCTCGCAATCGAACTAGTGCTCCATTTACCAATTAACTATCCTTTTTGCTTGCCAGCATTCCCTTCTACTGCGTTGTTTTCGGTCAACGA
>VSNH01000166.1 GCA_009774215.1 Lachnospiraceae bacterium | reverse complement strand
CAAAAACTCATCCTCATCAAGATGCTGTTTTCCGGGTTTTAAATTCGTCGCCAGATACACGTCTATCTTTTCGTTACAGAAAGCAACTGTCGTCCGCAGCGTCAGCAGAAGCTCCAGCTTCCCCGCCACATAACCGGTCTCCTCTTCCAGCTCTCTGGCCGCCGCCTCTCTTGTCGGCTCATCCGCAGTATTTAATCCGCCGGCCGGTATTTCCAGCGTCTCACGGTCCAACGCATTGCGGTACTGTCTCACCATCAACAGTTTCCCGTCGTCTCTCACCGCCACGACCGCCGCCGCGCCTTTATGCGCAATCAGATCCCACTTGACCATATTGCCGTTTGCCACCCGGATCGTATCCTGATAATAGTCAATGATCGCGCCCTTGTGGATCAGTTCCCTTCCCAAACGCTCATAATTTTTATCTGCCATGTTATCTTTTCCCTTTTCCTGCTCTTTATTGAACGGGCGATCCGCCCGCATCCCTTCAAGCCGTCTCGGCAACTGCCTCCTGCAGCAGCTTCTCCACGCTGACTAACTTCACACACAGCACAAACACATCCGTGGCCTGCGCCATCTCCTCCGCTGTCGGGTAGGTGGGCGCAATACGAATATTGCTGTCTTTCGGATCCTTTCCGTAAGGGAAGGTTGCGCCTGCCCCTGTGAGAACTACACCAAGCTCCTTACATCTTGCCACGATCTCCTTCGCGCAGCCCTCCATCGCCTCGAAGGAAATGAAATAGCCGCCCAGCGGTTTCGTCCACTCGCCAATGCCTAAGCCACCAAGCTCCTGCTCAAGAACCGAAAGCACAGCCTCAAACTTAGGTCTGATAATATCCGCATGTTTTCTCATCTGCGCGAGCATCCCCTCCAGGTTTTTAAAGTATCTGGCATGGCGGAGCTGATTCACCTTGTCATAGCCAATCGTCCGCAGCGTCAGTGTTTTCTTTACATCTGCAAGATTGGCCGGAGAGGAAGCCATCGCCGCTATGCCCGCACCTGAGAAGGTGATCTTGGAAGTAGAGCAGAACTCGTAAACCATGTCTGGATTGCCTGCCTTCTCACACTCGCTCAATATCTCAAGAAGCGTGTCCTGTCTGTCCTCGTAAAGATGATGCACCGCATAAGCGTTATCCCAATAAATACGGAAATCCTCCGCCGCCGGCTTCAATGCCGCAAACCGTCTCACAGTCTCATCAGAATAAGTGATTCCCTGCGGATTGGAATACTTAGGCACACACCAGATTCCCTTCACCGCCGCGTCCGTCGTCACATATTTTTCCACCAAATCCATATCCGGTCCCTCAGACGTCATTGGAATCGCTATCATCTCGACACCAAAGTGCTGGGTGATCGCAAAATGCCTGTCATAGCCCGGTACAGGACACAAAAATTTTACTTTTTCAAGTTTACACCAAGGTGTAGCTCCCATAACGCCATGGGTGACGGAACGGGAAATCATATCATACATAATGGAGAGGCTGGAATTACCAAAAACAATCACATTCTCAGCCGGAACGCCCATTACATCCGCCATCAGATGCTTCGCCTCCGTGATGCCGTCCAGCAGACCGTAGTTTCTCGTATCCACGCCCTCCATGGATTTCATATCAGAACCGGAATTTAAAACATCCAAAAGTCCCATTCCCATATCAAGCTGTGCCGGTTCCGGCTTCCCTCTGGACATATCAAGCTTCAAACCTTTTTCCTTTGCCTCAGCAAACTGTCTGTTAAGCTCTGCCCTCTCCGCCGTGAGTTCTTTTTGGGTCATCACATTGTACGCTTTCATAGCACCCTCCTGCATCCTTGTAATCATACTATTGAATAATTGTATACAATCATACACCGGTATTTATTCTACTATAAGTATGGCAATTTCACAAGTATGCATATACGACAATTTTCTGTATTTCTACGGCCATTTTATGGTAAAAGTGTTAAATAGGTACCTGTCTTATACACGAATAAACCCCGCAGCATAAAATCTGCGGGGTTTCGTACTATTTGGCATAGTCTATGACACGACTCTCTCTGATCACGTTTACCTTGATCTGTCCGGGATACTCCAACTCAGCCTCAATCTGCTTGGAAATATCTCTTGCGAGCAGTACCATATCAGAATCACTAATCTGTTCTGGAACTACCATTACACGAATCTCTCTACCTGCCTGAATAGCAAATGATTTATCCACACCTTTGAAATTGTTTGTGATGTCTTCTAATTGTTTCAGTCTTGTCGTATATGTCTCTAATGTCTCTCTTCTTGCGCCCGGTCTCGCTGCAGAAATCGTATCGGCTGCCTGCACCAGACACGCAATCAAGGTCTGAGCCTCTACATCGCCGTGATGGGATTCCACCGCATTTATAACGACCGGCCCTTCCTTATACTTTCTGCAAAGCTCTACGCCAAGCTGGATATGGGATCCCTCCATCTCGTGATCCACTGCCTTGCCAATATCATGCAGCAGTCCCGCACGCTTGGCCATTCTGACATCCAATCCCATCTCCGCTGCCAGTAAGCCGGAAAGCTGCGCCACTTCAATAGAATGCTTCAGCGCATTCTGCCCATAGCTGGTTCTGAACTTCATCTTACCAAGCAGTCTCACCAGTTCAGGATGGATGCCATGTACGCCGACTTCGAGGGTGGCCGCTTCGCCCTCCTCTTTCATCATAACTTCGACTTCCTTCTGCGCCTTCTCGACCATTTCCTCAATTCTGGCCGGATGAATACGCCCGTCCACGATCAGCTTTTCGAGTGCGATCCTCGCTACTTCCCTGCGGATCGGGTCAAAGCCGGAGAGAATAACTGCCTCGGGCGTATCGTCAATGATTAAGTCCACGCCGGTCATCGTCTCGAGAGTTCTGATGTTACGTCCCTCTCTTCCGATGATCCTGCCCTTCATCTCATCATTGGGAAGCTGTACCACGGAGATCGTGGTTTCGGACACATGATCCGCCGCACATTTCTGAATCGCTGTAACGACGTATTCCTTCGCCTTCTTGTCCGCTTCCTCCTTCGCCCTGCTCTCCATCTCTTTCACCATGACAGCAGTTTCGTGTTTCACTTCATCTTCAACAATTTTCAACAGATAATCTTTTGCCTGTTCGGAGGTTAATCCAGAGATTCGTTCCAGTTCCTGTAATCTTTGTTCGCTCAGTTTGGAAATTTCTTCGCGCTGCTTGGCCAGAGCTTCTTCCTTCTGTGCCAAACTTGCTTCTTTCTTCTCAATAGCGTCCGCTTTCTTGTCGATGTTCTCTTCCTTCTGCTGTACGCGACGCTCATAGCGCTGCGCTTCTGCACGCCGTTCCTTGATTTCCTTGTCCAGCTCATTCTTCGTGCGAATGGACTCTTCCTTGACCTCAAGCAGCGACTCACGCTTCTTCGTCTCAGCAGTTTTGAGAGCTTCGTCAATAATCTCTCTGGCTTTCTCGTCCGCATTGCCAAGCTTTGCTTCCACCATCTTTTTCTGATAGTTGATCGCAACCAGCGCGGAAACAGGGACAGCAATCACCAGCGTGACGACTATTGCTACCACAACTTGCCACATTACAGGAGCACCTCCTTATTTAGTTTTCATTGTACATTACCAAATCTATTGACGGCTGTCATCCCTTTCCAAATACTGACAACCCGATAGCTAGCAAAACTACAACATATTAATTTTATACTGAATTTTATGTTATGTCAAGCAAAAGAGCTTTGCTAATCGCACCGGCATGAAAACCTTTTCGATAGAGGAATGCGTACATCCGCTGTTTTTCCTGTCTGTCAGCCGTTGTGGCATTATATTTTTTCTTTTTCAGAAGGCTCTGTATCATAGCCGCCTCATCCTGCTTCGTCCCCTCCCCCTCCAGTTCTTCAAAGAGATTGCGGATCGTGTCTTTAGCAATCCCTTTGCGCATCAGATCCTGCTCGATCCGCATCCGGCTCTTCCTGTCCAGATTATAGACAATAAAGTCTCTCGCATAGCGCAGATCATCCACATAACCGTAGGACTCCACATAGGCCAGCGCCTCCTCGATACAAGCCTCGGGATAGTCCCCGTCCCGCAGCTTCTCCCGCAGACCAGCCGCCGTGTACTCCCTTTTCTGCAGCAGATTCATAGCCCGCTTCTTAGCCCGCAAAGGCAGAATTTCCTTCCTGATCTCACACAGGGTTTCCTCCGTGACCGCCTCCCCCTCCCTGATGCCCAGGCGGTTCAGTTCCCCCCTGTACAGGGCGAAAACCGGACGTTCGTCTATGTATACCGTATAGCGGCCTTTTCCCATATCTGCAAGCTGTGTGACAATCATCTCGTTTTCCTCTGCGGCTTCCGCCCGTTCTCC
>VSNH01000165.1 GCA_009774215.1 Lachnospiraceae bacterium | reverse complement strand
AAGCACTAAGTTTCACGCAGGAGAATGCCTGAAATACGGCATTCTCCGCATTGATGTGAGATTCCGCAAAGCGGAATCATGGCGGTTTGCGCCACACAAATTCGATAGGGCAGTTGGTGTGGTAGAAGGGTGAGGATGAGATATGAATGAATTGAGCAGTACCATCAGAGAAATTCTGGTCAAGGCGTCCGAGGCTTACGGACCGCAGGATGCGGTTCGCTATAAGGCGAAGCGTGACAAGGGTAACGGCAAAAAAGAGACGGTAGTGGAGTCAAAGACCTACACACAGGTTCGGGAGGACAGCGAGCGTTTTTCGGCGGCGATTGACAGTCTTGGCGAGCAGGGCTCCCACATAGCCATTGTAGGGGACAACTCCTATCCGTGGATCGTGTCTTACTACGGCACGGTGAACGGCGGCAGCGTGGCGGTGCCGCTGGATGCCAACCTGCCGGCGGAGGAGTTGTGCGAGCTGATCGACCGGTCGGACGCGACGGCGCTTGTCTACGACAAAGCGCGCGAGGCGGTGGCGGTGATGTCGCGGGAGAAATGCCCGAAGTTGAAACATTGGATTGCTACGGAGCCGGGGGCATCCGCGGCGGATGTGCCGGAAGGGACGCTTCTCTTTGAAGAAGTTCTTGGCGGGCAGGAGCCTGGTTATTCCCACAGCCCGGAGCCGGAGGATTTGGCGACCATCATGTTTACCTCGGGTACCACGGGCAAGAGCAAGGGCGTCATGCTGACCCACAGGAACCTGGCAGAGAACGCCACGGCGCAGGATATGGGCTTTGAGCCGGGGATGGTGCTGCTTTCGGTGCTGCCGATCCATCATGCCTACTGCCTGAGCATGGATATTTTAAAGGGTACGTCTCTCGGCTCGGTGATCTGTATCAACGATTCCCTGCTGCGGGTGTTAAAGAACATCAAGCTTTTCGAGCCGAATATCATTCTTATGGTGCCGCTTATGATTGAGACGTTTGCAAAGAAGCTTGAGGAAACCGACTGGCTGCCCGCGCCAATTATCAAGGCCAAGGTGTTCGGCAAACAGCTTCACACCATATGCAGCGGCGGCGCGTACTTAAATCCCGACTATCTGAAACGGTTTGAGAAGTACGGGATTACGATTCTGCAGGGTTACGGCATGACGGAGTGTGCGCCTGTCATCAGCTCCAACTGTCCGAATGATAAAAAGGACGGTTCCATCGGCAAATGTATGCCAAACTGCGAGGTTAAGGTGGTGGATGAGGAGCTCTGGGTAAAAGGCACAAGCGTCATGCAGGGGTATTATAAGATGCCCGAGGAGACGGCGGAAACGCTCGTGGACGGGTGGCTGCGCACAGGAGATCTCGGCTATGTGGACGAGGACGGATTCCTTTTCCTCACGGGAAGGAAGAAGAACCTGATCATCACGCCAAACGGAGAGAATGTGTCCCCAGAGGAACTGGAAAATAAGATCGGCGCGGCGCGTCTTGTGCAGGAGGTTCTGGTGCGGGAGAAAGACGGCGTGATCGAGGCGGAGATTTTTCCCGATCTGGAATATGCATCCAAGAAAAAGATCAAGGATGTGGACGGCGAAATCCGTAAGATTGTCGATGCCTACAATGAGAAAGCGCCTCTGTATAAGCGGGTGGTAAGCGTTAAACTTCGCGATACGGAATTTGAGAAGAACACCACAAAGAAAATTAAGAGATTTTAATGCAATCGGGCAAGGCGTTTTTCGCTCTGCTCGCCGCGTGGGCCGCATGCTGTGAAACGCCAAACTTCCTTATGCGGACCTGCGCATACGAAAAGACCGCCCTCCGCGTTCGCGCAAGAGAGCGGTCCTTCTTTGTGTAAATCATCTCCCAATTTCGAGTCCGCGAAAGCGGATCTTGCGATCGAACTTGTTCGATCCGGTCAGACGGTGAAATCGAAATTCTTTCCGGGCATAGGAATCGATGTCTCTTCCTTTACAGTGTCCCAGTTAAAGTTTTTAATCTGTTCGAGCAGATCCTCTACGCTGTTTGCGGAGACGGTAGCGCGCTTGCTGTGCTCATAATTGTATTTGTTCTGTGCCTTGCCGGTTTTTTCATCCTCAGCTTCCTTAGCGGCTTCCTTCTTGTCCTCGAGCATTTTGTCAACGAATTCTTTGGTGCGCTCGCCGGACTTTTCAAGCTCCGCAAAGTAGGATACCTGCCCGTCCTTGCCGATGTTTACGCCGAGCGTCACGACTTCGTCTTCCCGACCGGTCTCTTTTAACTCTTCCTTCATCTCGCTGAGCTTGCCAAGAGACTCGTCTAAAAGGTTGAGGTTGTTTTTCTTCACCTCTTCGTCGTTTGCCATCCGCTCCAGCTCTTCGGGATCAATCAGTACGCTGAAATCCTTTGAGCCGCGGGAGAGGTATTCAGCTGCCTCCTCGTCAGTCTCGTACTCCGCGACATAAATATCTGCGTTGTTGTAGGTTTTCTTCAATTCCTGTAAAAGAGCCTTTGCCTTGTCGCTCAGCTGCACGGAATTGTTGTTCGTCTTCTTCGCGTTGTCGGTCTTCTTGTCATCAGCCTTGGCAGCTTTTCTGCTCTGTGATGCCGTGCCGTAAATGTTCTTCTGCATGGCGTTATAGCTGCCGATACCGTTCATATTGTTCATGTTCTTGCCCTCCTTAGCTTTACCTGTTTACACTGTAAATCCGTTTACCCGTCGGGAGGTTTTCGGACTTCACCTCTTATTCTATATATCGCCCGCTGACAGAAATTTCTTAATAGGGGAAATGGGAAAATAGTCCCGTTTTTTTGCTTTTTAAGGATCAAAAAGGTTGCGAAGCAACAAAAAGGGATATATAGTAATAAAAACGGTAAATTTTTGGAGGGAGGGGATGCTATGAGCCTTATGTTGGCGGACATTCTGCGGATCAAGGAAGAGCGGGGATACAGTGTGGCGAAGCTGTCCGAGTACAGCGGTGTGCCCATCGGGACATTGCAGAAGCTTTTGCGGGGGGACAGCGTGAACCCCAGAAAAGCCACGCTGGATGCCTTGGAGAAGGTGCTGCTCGGTGATGAAAAGCTTTATCCGGGTAAGGCGTACACTTACCAGATGGATTCACAGCCCGGTATGCTGAACCAGCCGCACAGTTACGGGGCGGCGCGCATTGAGCTGAGACAGGGGGAGTTTACGCTGCAGGATTATTATGCCATGCCTGACGACAGGCGGGTAGAGCTGATTGACGGCATTTTTTATGACATGGCGGCGCCCTCAACGCTGCATCAGTACATTGCAGGTATGGTTTACAGATGGATTTCGGAATTTATCGAGGAAAATGACGGGGACTGCATCCCTTTCATATCGCCCATCGACGTGCAGCTTAACCAAGATGTGAAAACGATGATACAGCCGGATGTGATTATCGTCTGCGATCCGAAAAAGGTGAAGCATTTTGGCATATACGGCGCACCGGATTTCGTGCTGGAAGTGCTCTCCAAGTCCACGAAAAAGAAGGACATCACCCTGAAGCTGGCGAAATATATGGAGGTGGGTGTGAAGGAATACTGGGCGATTGACACGGATAAGAGGATTCTGATCGTCTATCTGGCGGAGGAGGATGCGATTCCCCATGTTTATCCGCTGGAGGGAGAGGCCGGCGTGCAGATCTATGAGGGGAGGCTGCGGATCGACCTTGGAAAAATCAATCGCAGCATTGACCGGTTCGACAGACTCCCGGGCATGGAGGAGGAGACGTAACAGTTCAGCGAGAAATAAGCCTTTCTTGACAGGGCGTCTCTTTTATAGTATAACAGTCACATAAAGTATATTAACACGATAGGAATATAGAAGATATTGCGAAAGCGTTTTTGGAGACGGGAAGGGAGAATGGGGATGAAGATTTCCACAAAGGGCAGGTATGCGCTCCGATTGATGCTGGATCTGGCGATTTATGACACAGGAGATCCGGTCAGAATACGGGATATTGCGGCGAGACAGGAGATCTCGGAGAAGTATCTGGAGCAGATCATTTCCATACTGAATAAGGCGGGCTATGTGAAGAGCGTCAGGGGTCCCCAGGGCGGATATCATTTAATGAAGGATCCGGTGCAGTATACGGTCGGTATGATTCTGCGCCTGACGGAAGGGTCGCTCGCACCGGTGGCCTGTCTGGAGGATGAGGTCAATGCCTGCGAACGGCAGGAGGGATGCGTCACCCTGCGGCTGTGGCAGATGCTGAACCAGGCGGTCAGTGACGTGGTGGATCGTGTGACGCTGGCGGATCTGGTAGAATGGCACGAGGAGAAGAGCGGGAACTATATTATATAGATGCAATCGGACAGAGCGCGCGAGGCGCGGGTTTGTGAGTCCGACAGCCTGCAAAAGAAAAATAAGCGGTGCATATAAAAATC
>VSNH01000164.1 GCA_009774215.1 Lachnospiraceae bacterium | reverse complement strand
TTTAAAAAGCATTAAAAAGACGCCCCCCCATTGGAGGGGAGTTAAATAAGCAATAAGTTTCCCGCTGGATATTCCCAAAAACGCGGGCATTCTCCGCGGCGGAGTGCAGAAAATTGCGCTGACGGGAGTCGGAAGGAAGGGGCTAGTATGCAGAAAAAGGTGTTTCAGTTGTTGGTTGACAATACATCGGGTGTTTTGAGCCGCATTGCCGGCCTTTTTTCCAGACGCGGTTACAATATTGACAGCATTACCGCCGGTGTGACAGCGGATCCCCGTTATACACGGATTACCATCGTCACCTCGGGGGATGATGAGATTCTGGAGCAGATCGAGAAACAGGTGGCGAAGCTTGTGGATGTGCGTGATATCAAGGAGTTGAAGCCCGGAGAGAGCGTATATCGGGAGCTGGCGCTGATTAAGGTGCGGGTGACCTCCGCCAGAGACCGTATGGATGTGCTTGCGGTGGCAAACGCTTACCGTGCCGACCCTGTGGACGTATCTCCCGGCAGTATTACCATTGAACTGATCGGCGATCAGGAAAAGATCGACGCTTTTATCGCGGTTCTGGACGGTTACGAGATTCTGGAGCTGGCTCGTACCGGTATCGCGGGGTTAAGCCGCGGCATTGAGAATGTGACATATCTGTGACAAATCGAGCGTCGGCGCGCTCGATTCAGGGAATGCTTCGCATTCTCCTTCAATGGTTTACGCTGTCGCAATTTCATACAATTGCAGTTAGCTCAAGGGAGATTCCCTTTCAGTTATATATGGTATCAAGTGATACGACAAATCAATTTTAGATGGAGGAGAAGAAAAATGGCAAAAATTTTCTATCAGGAAGACTGTAATTTATCCCTTCTGGACGGCAAGACGATCGCAGTCATCGGCTACGGCAGTCAGGGACATGCCCATGCGCTGAACGCGAAGGAGTCCGGCTGTCACGTAATTATCGGCCTCTACGAAGGTTCCAAGTCCTGGGCGAAGGCCGAGGCGCAGGGATTCGAGGTATATACGGCGGCTGAGGCGGCAAAGAAAGCGGACATTATCATGATTCTGATCAATGATGAGCTGCAGGCTGCTATGTACAAGAAAGACATCGAGCCGAATCTGGAGGCAGGCAATATGCTGATGTTTGCACATGGCTTCAATATTCACTTCGGCTGTATCGTACCGCCCAAGGATGTGGACGTGACCATGATTGCGCCCAAGGGTCCGGGCCACACGGTGAGAAGCGAGTATCAGGCAGGCAAGGGTGTTCCCTGTCTGGTAGCCGTTCATCAGGATGCGACAGGCAAGGCACAGGATATGGCGTTGGCTTACGCGCTGGCAATCGGCGGTGCGCGAGCGGGCGTTCTGGAGACCACCTTCCGCACTGAGACCGAGACAGACCTCTTCGGTGAGCAGGCAGTTCTGTGCGGCGGCGTATGCGCGCTGATGCAGGCAGGCTTCGAGACGCTCGTTGAGGCTGGATATGATCCGAGAAACGCGTACTTTGAGTGCATCCACGAGATGAAACTGATCGTAGACCTGATCTACCAGTCCGGTTTTGCAGGTATGAGATATTCCATCTCCAACACCGCTGAGTACGGCGATTACATCACCGGCCCGAAGATCATCACCGAGGACACCAAGAAGGCAATGAAGAAGATTCTCTCCGACATTCAGGACGGTACTTTTGCGAAGGACTTCCTGCTTGACATGTCTTCCGCAGGCGCTCAGGTACATTTCAAGGCGATGCGCAAGTTAGCTTCCGAGCATCCTTCTGAGGTTGTGGGCGAGGAGATTAGAAAGCTCTACAGCTGGAACGGCGAGGACAAGCTGATCAACAATTAACTTCGTTAATTGCTGTGCTGTCCTGAGGGGAAACTAAGAAAAAAGAGATAATATGAGGCATTCTGCGCCGGTCATCCGGCCGGGGTGCCTTTCTTCTTTTTTGGATATGGTATGATACTTTAAATGTTTTGGGATTCTAAGGGATTTATTTAGAATTTCTTAAGAACTGACAGCGGTTTCTGTTTAGATTCTTCGGTTATGCTAGAGCAGTGCCATTCGATCATTTGACGAAATGACTGCTGACAGTCAATTTTGTCAGATGCTCGGATGATAGGGCGAAGCCTGAGAGCGAGGAAAGCCGAAGGTTTTTCGATCGTGCACTGCGGACTAAGACAAAGAAATGAGGGGCAGACAATGGACTACCATATTTTGATCGTGGAGGACGACAAGGACATCAGGGAAGGCATCGAAATTTATCTGAAAAATCAGGGCTATGTCGTTTTTCAGGCGGCGGACGGTGTGGAAGGGCTTTCCGTGATTGAGAAAGAGGACATTCATCTGGCAATCGTGGATGTGATGATGCCGCGGATGGACGGGATCAATATGATGATGCGGGTGCGGGAGCTGGGGTACGAGTTTCCTGTAATCATGCTCTCCGCAAAGTCAGAGGAAGTGGATAAGATCATGGGACTTAACATGGGGGCGGACGACTATGTGACGAAGCCCTTTACCACCATGGAGCTTCTCGCCAGAGTCAACTCCCAGCTGCGGCGTTACAGACGCTTTCTGGAAATGAAGGAAGGCAAAAAAGCGGAAAACGAGGAGAGAGTCTATACCATCGGCGGGCTGGAATTGCACGAGGATACGGTGGAGGTATTTCTGGACGGCAATCCCGTAAAGCTGACGCCCACGGAATTTAAAATTCTTCTGCTTCTCATAAAAAGTCCGGGCAGGGTCTATTCCGCCGAGGAGATTTACGAGAGGGTCTGGAATGAACAGGCGATCAACACGGACACGATCATGGTACATGTCAGGAAAATCCGGGAAAAGATTGAGGTTAATCCCCGGGAGCCAAAATATTTAAAGGTGGTGTGGGGCGTTGGCTACAAAATCGAAAAACAGTGAGAGAGTAAAACCGAATAAACGGGAGAGGATGCCGGGGACTTTTGCTGCAGCGGCGCTGATATTGTCCGCAGCTCTTGTCTTTCTGGCGCAGTATCCGGGTTTTAAGGAGCGTGCGGCGGAGGAGGAGCCGAACATCCTTGCGGGAAGCGAGTTTTTGCACGAAATTTATCAGGGCAATATCGTTCTCTATAAACAGCTCTGCGACTACAAGGCATCGATGATGTCGCAGGAGGGCGGGGGGAACGCGTCCGCGCAGGATTATTTTCTCAGCGCGGAGATAAAGCGAGCGAAAGACTTCGGCGAATACTATGATTTTGGCGGCAAGACGCCCCTCTCCTATGCCGGGGAGCAGCTGGATGAACTGCTTTACCAGTGGTCTCTTTCTTTTCAGAACGGGTTAGAGCAGCAGATCGACTATGAGATGATAGACCGCGAGAGCGGACAGACATTTTCGAATACCGAACGTAAGCTGCATTACCTTGGCACGGAAGAGGAGAGCGTTTATCTGGATGACTACTATCCTTATTATATCAAGCTGGACTTTGACGAGAGCGGACTTTTGGAACATGTTTGGGTGCGGGGCGAGGATGCGGATGTGCTTGTGGAGAGTGTACAGCGCGTGATGCGGAGCCGTTATCTGGAACGGTGTCTCTATGAGAATCTGTCCTATTCCGCTTACGGGAGCATCGACTGGGAAGATGCCATCTACTATCAGTCGTCGGAATACAATACGGTAATGCAGATGAATCTGCAGGTTCTGAATATGCCGAAAAACTGTACCGTCTCTTATGCGCTTACGGCGACGCAATTAGCTGATGTGAAGGCGTCCTCACGGATGTTTCTCGCCATGAGCTCTGCCGGAAATTATCTGCACAGCGGTATACAGGATGTTTTTCGGATGCTGCTTGTTGTTCTGGGGATTGCCGCTATGCTTCTGCCCTTGTGGAAGAAGTACCGTCTCCATGCATACCAACTTTTGCCGCTGCACATAGAGGTGCTGACGGTGCTTGTAATTGCAGCATTCCTCAGTTTGGGAGAACTGTCTGCCACGTTTGTCCTGTACTCTATGTCCGACAACTGGGAGTACAGCCTTGCCCATATTCTGCGTGCCGCGCTGCCGGGACTTAGCACGGCGGGAGCCGCGGATATCGTGTGGGTGCTCAATCTGCTCTTTCTGGCGGCGGCGTTTACGCTCTGGTTTACCCTGATTACCGCGTATGCGCAGGTCTATGTATTCGGGCTTAAGGGTTATGTGCGGAAGCGGTGCCTTTGCTGTCGACTCTTCCGATACGCGCGGGCTTCAATTCGAAGAAAGCGGGCGCGCATCAAGCGGGAATTTCTGCAAATGGATTTGGAACAGAATATGAATGTACCGCTGTTTAAGGTGTTTTTAGTCAACTATTTCATTCTTGCGGTCATTAGTCTGTTCTGGGTGTTCGGCGTACTTTTGCTGATTCCCTACACCGTATTTCTCTATGGACTTTTGAGAAAATATATCCGTATCATGCAAGGGCAGTATGGGGAGA
>VSNH01000163.1 GCA_009774215.1 Lachnospiraceae bacterium | reverse complement strand
TACTAATGGGGCTAACTTTGTTTTAAATTTAGTTTTTTTAAAAATATAAAAAGGATTTCGGCGGTTTGGGGCGAATAATAGTAATATAGCGGTTGGTTTTTTTAGAAAAAGGAAAGGCACAGCCATGAATATACGGGAAAGTTTGGAACAGTGGGAGAAGGAGTATCTGAGTCCCTATGCCATGCTCAGCATGGATTCCCAAGGAAGGCTTAAGGAGGAAGAACAGTGCGACATCCGCCCCGTGTTTCAGAGGGACAGGGATCGGATCATACATAGCAAGTCCTTCCGCCGCCTGAAGGATAAGACGCAGGTGTTTCTGACGCCTGAGGGAGATCACTACAGGACGCGGCTCACGCATACGCTGGAGGTAAGCCAGACAGCGCGGACGATCGCAAAGGCGCTGAAGCTGAACGAGGATCTGGTGGAGGCCATCGCTTTGGGGCATGATCTGGGACATACGCCCTTCGGCCACGCGGGGGAGCGGGCACTGGATCGGGTGTGCCCTTACGGCTTTAAGCATAATGAACAGAGTGTGCGCACCGTAGATATGCTGGAGAAGGACGGTATGGGCATCAATCTGACCATGGAGGTGCGGGACGGCATTTTGAATCACCAGACTTCCGGGATGCCGCAGACGTTGGAAGGGCGGATCGTGCGTCTTGCGGACAAGATTGCCTACATTCATCACGATATGGATGACGCGGTGCGCGCCGGGATATTGAAGGAGGCGGATGTGCCCAGGGAGATCGGGAGCGTGATCGGTTACAGCTGCGGGCAGCGGCTGGACTTCTTTATCCATAATATTGTGACGAACAGCCGCGATCGGGACGATATCTGCATGTCGCCGGAGGTGGCGGAGGCCATGACAAAGATGCGCGAATTTATGTTCCGGCATGTCTACAGAAACCCCATAGCCAAGAGTGAAGAGGGGAAGGCGGAGAATCTGATTATCACGCTCTACGAGCACTATCTGGTGCACACGGAGCAACTTCCGAACTTCCTGTTTAAGCTGCTGGATGCGGGGGAACCGTTAGAAAAGATTGTGTGCGATTATATCAGCTCCATGACAGACCGTTTTGCCATCGCGCAGTATGAGAGGCTGTTTATACCGAAGACATGGCACGGTTAGTGTGGGAAATGCGAAAAAGCAGGCATTCTCCAGGACGAGCCTGCTCGTCCGTGGATTTTGGGCAGAATGACAAGAAAGGAAAGAGTGACGGTTCGGAAGAGGGAGGTCACAAAATAACATGCGTTATCCGGAGGAACTGATTGAGGAAATCAGAACGAAAAACGATATCGTGGAAGTGATCTCGGGCTATGTGCGTATGCAGAAGAAGGGGAGCAGCTATTTCGGGCTATGCCCGTTCCACAATGAAAAATCCCCCTCCTTCTCTGTCTCGCCGGGCAAGCAGATGTACTACTGTTTCGGCTGCGGGGCGGGTGGCAATGTGATCACTTTTCTGATGGAATATGAGAACGCCACGTTTCAGGAGGCGCTTAAGACGCTGGCTGACCGTGCGGGCGTGGCCCTGCCGGAAGTGGAGTATTCCGAGGAGATGCGCCGCAAGGAGAGCAGGCGGACAAAGCTTCTTGAGGTCAATAAACAGGCGGCGAAATACTATTATTATTTGCTGCGTTCTCCGAGAGGGCAGACGGGGTATCGGTATCTTTCGGGCAGAGAGCTTACGGACGATACCATGAAAAAGTTCGGGCTGGGCTACGCGGACGGAGCGGGTTCCGACCTGACAGCCTATCTGCGGTCGAAAGGCTATGCGGACGAACTGATCACGGAGGCAGGATTGACGGGCTTTGATGAGAAACGGGGTGTGCACGACAAATTCTGGAACCGGGTGATGTTTCCGATCCAGGACGGCAATCACCGGGTGATCGGTTTCGGCGGCAGGGTTATGGGGGACGCCAAGCCAAAATACTTGAATTCTCCGGAGACGACGATTTTTGACAAGAGCCGTAATCTTTACGGGCTGAACTTTGCCAGAACTTCCCGGACGGGGAATCTGATTCTGTGCGAGGGCTATATGGATGTGATTGCCTTACACCAGGCGGGCTTCGGACAAGCTGTGGCATCGCTGGGAACGGCCTTTACGGCGGGGCAGGCCGGTCTGGTAAAACGTTTTGGCGAGGAGGTGCTGCTTGCCTACGACAGCGACGGCGCGGGCACAAACGCAGCGCTCCGTGCGCTCGGCATTTTGAAGGAGGCGGGGCTGCGGGGCAGGGTGATCAATATGAAACCCTACAAAGACCCTGATGAATTTATAAAGAATCTCGGCGCGGAGGCGTTTCAGGAGCGGATCGATCAGGCGCAGAACGGCTTTTTCTTCGAACTGGAAGTGCTGGAGCGGGATTATCATATGGAGGATCCGGAGTCAAAGACCGCCTTCCATCGGGAGATCGCGAAGAAGCTCTGCGGCTTCGAGGAAGAGGTGGAGCGGGAAAACTATATCGAGTCAACGGCACAGCGGTATCATATCGGGTACGAGAATCTGCGGTAGCTGGTGAGCAGCTATGCGGCGCGAACAGGGCTTGTAAAGCCGGTGGAGAGACCGAAATCCACCACGGCGGGAAAACCGTCCCCGGAAGACCACATCAAAAAGTCACAGCGGATTCTTCTGACCTGGCTTTCGGAGGAGCCGGAGATTTATCCGAAGATCAAAGCTTATATTTCCGCGGCGGACTTTACGCAGGAGCTTTACCGGCAGGTGGCGGACAAGCTGTTTGCGGGACTGGAGCAGGGAGCGTTTTCACCCGCGTCCGTTGTCAGCGCCTTCGAGGAGGAGGAAGAGCAGCGGGAGGTGGCGGCGATCTTCAACACCAAGCTGGAGCGGCTTAATACGAAGCAGGAGAGGGAGAAGGCTCTGCATGACGTGGTGGTGGCCGTGAAGGACAACAGTTTCAACTATTATTCAGCCAGAATGGGGTCGGATATGGAGGCCTTAAATCAGGTAATATCCGGTAAAAAGGCGTTGGAGGAACTGCGAAAAGCGCATATTTCCCTGTGATCAGGGCAAGCTAATCGAAAAAAGGCACGTTTACAGTCGGACAGAAGTGAAACATAGGAAGGATGGAGCAATTCATGGATGAAAATGTACAGGCAAAGTTTGAGGAGCGCTTAAAGGATCTCCTGGCTGTTGCAAAGAAGAAGAAAAATGTGTTGGAGTACCAGGAGATCAATGACTTTTTCTCTGATCTTACGCTGGAGGAGGAGCAGTTTGACAAAATTTTAGAGACGCTGGAGCAGAATAATGTGGATGTGCTGCGCATTACCGAGGAGGACGATGTGGATGATGAGGAGATCATCCTGACGGAAGAGGACGAGGTGGATGTGGAGGATCTTGATCTTTCCGTGCCTGACGGTATCAGTATCGAGGATCCCGTCAGAATGTACCTGAAGGAGATCGGTAAGGTGCCGCTTCTCTCCGCCGAGGAGGAGATCGAGCTGGCGAAAAAGATGGAGATGGGTGATCTGGAGGCGAAACAGCGTCTGGCGGAGGCAAATTTACGTCTGGTGGTCAGCATTGCGAAACGATATGTGGGCCGCGGGATGCTTTTCCTCGATTTGATTCAGGAGGGCAATCTTGGGCTGATTAAGGCCGTGGAGAAATTTGACTACCGCAAAGGATATAAGTTTTCCACTTATGCTACTTGGTGGATCAGGCAGGCCATCACCAGAGCCATTGCGGATCAGGCCAGAACCATCCGCATTCCCGTGCATATGGTGGAGACCATCAACAAGCTGATCCGGGTGAGCAGACAGCTTTTGCAGGAGCTTGGGCGGGAACCTACCCCGGAGGAGATCGCGGAGCAGATGAATATGCCTGTGGAACGGGTGCGGGAGATCTTAAAGATTTCTCAGGAGCCGGTGTCTCTGGAGACGCCCATCGGTGAGGAGGAGGACAGTCATCTGGGGGATTTCATTCAGGATGACAATGTGCCTGTCCCGGCGGATGCGGCGGCGTTTACGCTCTTAAAAGAGCAGCTTGTGGAAGTGCTTGGAACCCTGACGGAGAGAGAACAGAAGGTGCTGCGGCTCCGTTTCGGGCTGGATGACGGCCGGGCGAGGACGCTTGAGGAAGTTGGTAAGGAGTTCAACGTAACCCGAGAGCGCATCAGGCAGATCGAGGCCAAGGCGCTCAGGAAGCTGCGTCATCCCAGCAGAAGCCGGAAACTCAAGGATTATCTGGACTGATGCGGCCCGTTACTTTGTCCGGGCGGCTGCGCACTGTGGCAGGAATGGTGACGGGAGGAAGCCGGGTCTGCGATGTGGGCTGCGACCACGGCTTTGTGCCGATCTATCTGGTGCAGCAGGGCATCAGTCCCAGCGTGCTTGCCATGGATCTGCGGGAGGGGCCTTTGGGAGCGGCCGGAGAACATGTGACGGCATACGGGCTGGAGGAACAGATTGAGACCAGACTGTCGGACGGTTTACATAATTACACGGCCGGGGAGGCGGATTCCCTGAT
>VSNH01000162.1 GCA_009774215.1 Lachnospiraceae bacterium | reverse complement strand
CCCCGTGGACAGGGATAGTTCCGTTGCTCCTGGCTATCCCCGTGGACAGGGATAGTTCTGTTGCTCCTGGGTATGGGAAGCGGGCGGGGTCGGCTTCTTTCTAAGGAAGTGTGCTGAAAACATTTTCTCGCAGTTACGTTTGGCCCATCCCCATGTCTGGGCTATGGCATCATGGGTGATGCCATTCTCATAGATAGCCCGCACAAAATTGGCATCACCCGTGATGCCACGCAAAGGTGACGGCACATGACATCAAAAATGCCGTCATGATTCGGTTAAAGCCGATTAAGTGACGTCAATTTTGGCGCCACCTCTATTGGCGGAGTGAAATAGTGACGGCAAATAGGGTCATTTTTGCCGTCACGGTTATGGTTAGGACAAGTAGACGGCAAAATGCCGCCATGGTGATTTTGGGGTGGTTCACGTGACGGCGTTTTGCCGTCACGCTGTATTGCCGATTGTCCTGAATGACGTTCCTGCCCCTGTTCAGCAGCGTTATCTCGCTCACTCCCCGGTGGAGGTCATGGCGGAGTATCCCATTCAGACGGTCATTCAGTTGTCAAAAACAAAAAAGAAGCCGGTACATCAAAACCAACCCCAGCAGAATTTTCGTTCCGCTGAAGCAAGTTTGATGTACCGGCCTTGTGTTTCACAAGTACCAAAAAGATGTTGCCTATATGTGTTATTCAGTTGGCCCACTTACATGGGAGTATAGTTTACCATATAGAACCGATGTTTGTCAATCGTATATTGGTAAATTTTTATAAATGTCATAATTCATCTGTAACGAGAGGTTCCATCCCCGATTTCTTAGATGGAACCCCGTTCGATTTTACTACCAAGTTAACAGAAGTTTATCATGTACAACTTCATCTACCATATCTTTTCCTGAATTTTGTAGACGATCTATCATTGAAGTTCCGCAGTTAACTGTTAGCTCTCTGTCAAATAAGCCTGTGGGGATATCTATTGATATATCTTTTTTCTTTGATTCACGACTGCCATTAATAGATAGCATTACATAAGCGCCACGATCTTTACATTCAGCAATCATGTTCCACAAAATGTTAATGTTAAAGTCTTGTGCCCCATAAATAATGCTTTGACTATGCGTATATGGTGGATCACAATAAATCACATCGCCCTGTTGTGGTTTTGCCATAGCTTTTTCGAAGCTTTCGGTATAGAAGTCAGCTTTTTGAATTAAATTAGACCATAATGCAACACGATTTGCAAATACTGATGGCTTGATTGGATTGTGAGGGCCTTTTGGTGTACTCATGTAGCCATCTGCTTTTCTAAAACGAATAACTCCAGAATAGCAAGTTCTTGATAGTAAGCAGAAATCAAAAGCGTTGTGGTCTTGATTGAATCTATTCCTTATTAATTCATACTGTTCCGCTGGATTTTCGTAGTAAGAAGATATTTCTTTACTATAGTACTCGATAATTTTATTGGGATTCTCCTTGACGCTTCTAAAGATATCAATTAGGAAAGGGAGAATATCACTACCATAAGCATGATTAAAATGTGGGTATAAACTGGTATCATCTTGCATAAGAAGTTCGGCAAGCACAGCACCACTGCCCAAAAACGGTTCATAATAATTGTTAAAGGTAGTTGGCATATTCGCAACGATTATACTGGCAAAGCGTTGCTTGTTACCTATCCATTTCAAAAGTGCAGGAACCATTTAACTACCCCACCATCGTAACTTATAGTCTGTAGACTGATAGTCTGCAAAACCATTATAATGATTTTGATAGGAGGTGTCAAGTGTGCAGATGGATATTTTAACACGCTATGGCCAAGCTGTTCGGAAAATACGCCTTGAGCGAGGAATCTCTCAAGAAGAGTTAGCTGACCGTTGCGGCTTGCACCGTACTTATATCAGTGATATTGAGTTGGGAAAACGAAATCTGTCTTTAGAAAATATTGAACGTATTGCTATATCTCTAAACAAAACATTGCCTGAATTTTTCAAGGAGGTTGAGTAACTAATGCAAGCTTTTTCTGAATTTAGACATATGTCCCCACCATTTTGGGCTATGGTGAAGTACATTTCTGAAACACTTGGTTATACAATCAGAGGGCAAGGTATAGTTCGTACTTATTCCATAGATGAAATCGATCGGCTTGTTTCTCAAAACGGGATAGTCGTAGATTATGATACTATCTTAGCTGCAAAATCGTATTTTGATAAACGTGCCGCTTTACTTAATGACTTCGTCTGTTACAATTTAATGGATGCTAATACAGCAAGAGAAGCATTTCAAAACTTATATCCTCTGTATCAAGAAAACTGTTTCCAGTGTAAAATTCCTATGAATAAGCAGAAGGGGGCAATGAAACAGATCGCTTTTTTTACTGCTATAATAAATATCTTGGCGGAAGATACCATTCGGCGTTCATCAATCTATGATGGGTCTTTGGGATTCAATGATGATCCCAGAGGATTGGTATACGTCTTTGACGATGAGAAACATATTATTGGTGCCTCATCCAGACGCTTTGATGGTGCCTTTCCTAATATTATTAATCCTCGGATTGTATGGGAAATTAAGGAGTATTACTATGCCACAACGTTTGGAAGTCGTGTCGCTGATGGAGTGTATGAAACACAATTGGACGGCTATGAATTTAGGGATGTTTCGTATCGCTCAGGAAAACCTATTACTCATGTATTTTTCCTGGATGCTTATAAAACATGGTGGATTGATGGTAAATCTTATTTGTGTAGGATCATAGATATTCTGAACTCCGGCCTTGTCGATGAAGTCATCGTAGGAAAAGAAGTATTTACGCGCTGGCCCGAATTGCTGAGTTCCATCATTGAAGAGTAATGAAGACTTACTTATTGATTTCCAGTTAATCTATGTTTTCCGCACGGAACCAAAAGACAGCTACAGACCAAGCAAACTGCCAAATGAGCCACAAGACACATGACAGACCTAAAAAAATCGGTGGCAGATATGATCATCCAGCAAAACATCAGGGCTGTCATGCAGACGTATGGGTTCGATGATGCGACTACTACCGAGACGAGTTGTGTGGCGGAGCTGATGAGGATGTATCAAAAGTTGACGGAGGGCAAGTAATGGCAAGATTTTCGTTTGATTTTGATATAGATGGTATTATGCAGAGCATTGAAGATGAACTTGCTGAAATAATACAGTCAAAATTAGAAAGCGAGGAAGATGATATGTTTCAGAAGCTGCCCAGCAACTCCCAAAAGCTGCTTGATGATATTTTAGTTGCTGACAACCCTGTAGAAATGTTAGAAAACCGCTTTAAAATGTGTACTAACAGTGAAGATGACGAGCTCCGTGGAGTAATAGGAGAATTAGAGGAAAAGGGTTACATAAAAGTTATGTGGGCCAGCAATGTTCCTTATTACATCCAAATCAAGAACTCTGCTCGGACTTATCACGAACAGTTAGCTGAATATGAGCGGGTACTCCAGGCACAAAGTCGGACAACAAATAATTATACGTTCAATAACACCAATGGCATAATGGTATTAGGTGATATTTCGGATTCTACGATTTTATTTGATGCACTCCGTGAAAAAGCGGAGCACCTTGAAAACAAGGAAGAAATCAAAGAGCGAATTAGCGATATGGAAAAATGTTCCGGAAAGAAGTCTTTTGTGGAAAAATATAACGCATTTATCCAGTCTGTTGCCAATCATATGACTATCTTTGCTCCATTTATTCCAATGCTTACTGAGCTACTTCCAAAGGTATGAATAGTAATTGCCTTAACGGTAGGAGGTGTATTAGTTTGTGGTCGCACGATTTCTATCATTTTTAGGTACAAATCAGTATTTTTTAGGGTTTTCGTCCTTGTGTGGGGCCATAGGTTTTGTTCTAACGATTATCGTTACAGCCAAAACTTCTAAAATTAGCAAAATTCTTAGACACAATGCAATTACATCCCAGTATAATAAAGAACGTATTAGTTTTCAAAACACATTTGAGGGACACCGAAAAAGTATCATCGTTGATGGATTACAGTCTAAACAATTGCTAACCGATATATTAAAGAATGTGGAAGCGTATAGGGCAAAATTCTCAGAAATACTCAGTTGGCGTGAAAAAATACGCTTAGCTATGTTCATAAAGCAATTAAAAAAAGAGCCAAATCAGGCTGACTATAATTTAATATGCAACTACTTGGCCTCAATTTCTGGCCGGCTATCCAAGAAAGGAGATATGAAAAATGGCTGATGATCGTTACGCAAACTTTCTTGAAAAGGTATTTGAATTGACAAAATCATGTACTCTGCCATGGCATTATTTAGACAGTAGTCAAACACTTTGCGAGGGAATGAAATGGAGCAAAACATATTCAGGAGTTGGCGCACTTGTTCTAAGTGATAATGTGAGTTTCAGTTTTAATACAGAAAAGAGCTTTTATTGTAGTACAGATGGAACTTACATCGTATTACTGGTGAAGGGAACACAACCAGCTAATGTATATGTTGTGCCAAGTACGTTTAAAAACACTGTGTATCTTTCTGCCGAAATATATGGCGACATAATAACTCGGTTGCTTAATTTGGTTCAGTCTCAATTCCCGGATGGTGAGGTATTTATTGATAAATTTTTAAAGGAATAATGACCTACCTTTCCAAAGGATAATTTTATATATCAAATAGATTGAGGAGCATAGCACAAACTATGCTCCT
>VSNH01000161.1 GCA_009774215.1 Lachnospiraceae bacterium | reverse complement strand
TGATGGCTCTAAAGTGTTAAAATCCGAGGTGGCTCTCAAGCGATAAAACGGTGGCTCCGAAGCGTTAGAATATTCAATATTCCATCTTTGCCATTTTACATAGAAATTATGCAGATCATTTATGCAATTTGCACATGAGCGCATAAGCAGAGTCTGCTGGCGCGCACAGCAAGGCGGGCAGAGAAGTTTTTCCCTGCCCGCCGCATAGCCCGTGTCACTGCCTGCTCTGTAAGAATGCCAGAAACGCCGCCTCAGGTAACGGCTTTGAGAAATAGTAACCCTGAATATAGTCGATGGAAAGCTCTTCCATTGCCAGATACTGCTCTTTGGTCTCGATTCCCTCCGACACTATTTTGAGCTTCATGCCGTGGATCATCTGCATTGCCGCGTTCATCACGTACTTTGCCTTCTCATCCCGGAAGAACGCCTGACTCATCTCCCGGTCAAACTTCACAATATTGACCGGCATGTCCACGATATAATTCAGATTAGACTGCCCTGTGCCGAAATCATCCAGCGAAAAGTACACGCCGTACTCCATCAATCTGCGCATATTTTCAAGAAGCGTCTTTTTCGCCGCCATGGACGCGGACTCCGTGATCTCCAGATTGATGTATTTGGGATTGATCTGGTATTTTTCCATGATCCCGATGTAATCGTCCGCCAGCCCCGGGTAGCCGCACTGGATCACCGACAGGTTCACTTCTATGTAGTGCAGCCCGTACTGCTCCAGCTGCTCCTTTGTAAAAAAACGGCACACTTTCTCAAACACAATCTCCCCGAGCTGCAGAATCTTGCCGTTGGCCTCCGCCACGGAGATAAAGGCGCCCGGCGGCACCAGATTGCCGTCCCGATCCCGCATCCGCACAAGCGCTTCCGCGCTCACAAACTTTTTCGCTCTGGTAGAAAAAATAGGCTGGTAAAAGACCTCAATCCGATCCTCCTTCATGGCCTCGTCCAGCATCTGCTCCATGCTCTTTTCCTTTCGCATCTGCTCTACGAAATCCATATCCACCTGCTTAAAATTGGACGTGCTGTGGTCACTGCTCTTCCACCTCGCATACTGCATCAGGTGCACCATCTCCTGATAGTCGCCGACCATAGCCGCATCCGGCATATAGGTGAAGGCAGCCTGCGCCATGCCACCCAGCTCTCTCCTTCCGTACTCCACAAAGCTTCTGACCTTCTCGACGGTGTCCTCCACATGCTCCATGTCCTCAAAGATCATCCACACCTCGTCGTCTGCCATCTTGAACACTCTCGTGTGGTCAAGCTTCGGAAGCCGTTTGGCAAAGGCCGCCATCACCGCCTGCTCCCTGGCTCCCTCGTCGGCCCGGCTGATGCCCAGATTCCACCAGATTGACATGAGGGAAAACGGCTTTTGTTCATTATAGAGCTTTCTCGCGTAGAGAAGCAGACCGTCCTGGTTAAACAGCCCCGTCACGGCATCGGTCAGATACTCGGGATTTTCCAGTCTGAAAAAGATCACCAGCACACCCAACGCGCCGGCATAGCCCACAAGCAGCAGCTCATTGTTGAAAAACTGCACCACCGCCGCCGCCAGCCAAAGCGCCAGCCATGACAGAATCACCTGACTTCTCCTGTGGTTTGCCTCCTTCCGCTTTGCCAGCGTAAAGACGATATTCACAAGGATAAACATGCCTGTAAAGAAATAGGTCACCATCACGGCGGGTCCCGCCGTATAAACCACTCTGCCCATCTTGTAAATGCCAAGCGGCAGACTTACGATTACACAACAGCACGACAGCCATGCCACGCCCCCGGTTATTGCCACCCGCCGAAGCTTTTTCTTATCCTCATACACATCCGTGCACTCGTACCAGAGCCCGGCGAAGCCTACCAGCACAATGGACATCAGGTACGCCTTACAGATGACATGCACCGCCCCTCTGTGATCCAGAAGCAGCCGCACGATCGCCCAGATGGAGAGCATGTCCAAAAAGATACAGAGCAGCATACACAGCATAAGCGCCTGAAACCCGATCTGGGTATTCAGCCGCAGCGACTCGTACCTTTTGTAAAACAAAAACATGATAACAAGTAAAATAATTCCGCATATCTGCGCCTGTATGTTCATCAATCGTTCCTCTTTCTCCCGTCTGACCGCCCGCCGCGGTTCTTAATCCGCCTTCTTTCGCCTTTCGTGTTCCGTCAAAAATCCCGCCGCAGGCAGTCGCCAAGGTCATGCAAGCACGACTTTGGTTCGTTGCCCGAGGGAATAAAACGCTCTTCCTACAAAAACGGGATCATCTCCCGCACCGACGAAAAAATGAGATGCGGTTTTATCTCTGAATTACATGCGTCCTCCAACGCTGCCTCGCCGCTCAAAACAAGCACGCTCTGTAACCCGTGGTTCCTGCCCGCCGCGATATCCGTGTAAAGCCTGTCTCCCACCATGGCAATGCGTTCTCTCTCGACATTGACCCTAGTAGTCAAATAATCTATGATATCTCCGTTCGGCTTGCCGATCACCCTGTCCGGATAACGGAAAGCCGAGGCGTGGATGAAGGCGTGGATGGCCCCGGCATCCGGAATAAAACCGTCCTCCGTGGGGCAGTTGTAATCCGGGTGAGTGGCCAGATAAGGCAGACCCGCCCGCACAAAATCACAGACCTTACACATTTTCTGATAGGTAAGAGACGTGTCAAAGGCCGTCACCACCACATCGGGATTTTCCTCCTCAAGAACAATGCCCTCCTGCAAAAACTCCTCCCGCAAGAGCGCATTGCCCAAAAGAAAAACTTTCTTGTCGGGAAAATGCCATTTCAGGTAATGGATCGTCGCCTGTCCCGAGGTGACGATTTTTTCCTCCCCCACGGAGAGTCCCATCCGCTCCAGTTTCTCCACATATACCGCCGCGTTTTTGGAAGAATTGTTGGTCAAAAAGACATAGCTTCTCCCGGACGCCTCTATGCGCTCCAGGAACGCTTTCGCGCCGTCAATCCACCGCTCGCCCAGATAAATCGTGCCGTCCATATCGAGCGCAAAGCATTTCACCTGCGAAAGAATGCCTGCCGGGTCTTCATTTACATTAGGAATGTTTGTATGCATAATCGTATCCTCTGTATACTTATATATCATTAGTATAGCATCTACACTTTACTCTCCGCAATACTCTGCTCGGCAGTCTCCACTTCCCTGCTCTTCCGATAGCCGTCCTCTATGATCTTTTCGATGGCCTGCAGGAAAATATCCTTTGCCTGCTCCTCGTTTTCCGTTTTCTCCCTGCCGTATTCCTGCGCCCGGCACTCATACATCGCCACCTCGCGCTTCATGCTCTCGGCAAGATTCCTGTAATTCTGCTTTTTCTCGGAAAACTTAAAATGCGCAATCACACCCGCCGTCACGGCAGCGATCAGCGTAATCACCGGAACCGCCAAAACTTCTGCAGATCCAACGCTACCAGCTCCGTATCCGGATAAATTTCTTCCCTGTATATGGCAAGCGGCAGTTCGATCCCCTCCTTCTCCTGCCACCCGTTCAAAAAAGCGCACACCTTGTACAGACTGTCCCGGGTTTTGCCCCGTTCAGCCTCCGCCCACATAAGCTCCTCCAGCCTTCTTTTTCTGACCGCCTTTTTGCCGTTGCAACAAAGATAGGAAAGCCTCTCTTCCTCTTTTCTGTTCCTCATCGGATGATAGCGCCCGTTTCGATAAATGCTGAATTTGCCAAAGCATTCAATCCGCACGTCAATTTTTTTCAGCCCGGCCATATTCTGCGCAGGGATCATTGGTGTCAGCAGGATACCTGTCTGCGTGAGACTGCAGTCCAGAATATCCTGCTCCCGGATGGCAAAAGCTCCGTCTTCTCTTTTCTTCTCCCCCGCAAGGTGCTATACTTGAATGAAATAACAGCAATCCGTTGTTCGCGAAAGGAGCCACGCCTATGAAAGAAAAACTCTACACCATCCCTTTAAACGACGCCATAAATGCGCAGGATGAATGTCCTTTCTGCTTTATCGAACGCAATGTGGAACAGGATCTTTTGGATTTTGTCCTCGGCTCCGGCTCTTCCTATATGGAAAGCGATGTGCGAGAGCAGACCGATAAGGAGGGTTTTTGCAGAAATCATTTCAAGAAAATGTTTGACTATGGCAACACGCTTGGCAACGCCTGGATTCTGAAAACGCATTACCAGAAGATGAATCTGGAACTCCACGAAAAAATCAAAGCCTTCTCGCCCGGCAAAACTTCCTTGAAGGATAAGTTTAAGAAGCAGACCGAGCGCACCAACGCCATCGGTATCTGGGCAGCGGAAAAGGACACGTCCTGCTATATCTGCAAACGATATGCGGATACCTACGAACGCTATCTGGACACGTTTTTTGTCATGTTCAAAAAAGACCCCGAGTTTCGCGCAAAGGTAAAGGAGAGCAAAGGCTTCTGTCTGCACCACTTCGGCGATCTGTGCGAGGCGGCGGACAGCCGTCTGAACGATAAGGAGAAAAAGGAATTTTACGATATGGTTTTCCCGCTGATGGAGGCAAATATGGCGCGGCTTTCGGAGGACGTCTCCTGGCTCGTGGAAAAATTCGACTACCGCAACAAAGACGCGGACTGGAGAAACTCAAGGGATGCCATCCAGCGCGGTATGCAGAAATTGAAGGGCGGATATCCCGCCGACCCGCCGTATCAGGCGAATAAATAATAGGCAATTGCGAAACTCATTCTTCGTTGTTGAAATTGCACAAATAGTATAATTAATGCAGTTTTCAGATGCGTTTCGCAAACGTCTAGGGAAACGCTGATTAAAGCGTTTCCCGCACCGGATTTGCGCCGCGAAGCGGCACATTCCTTTGCAAATCCGTG
>VSNH01000160.1 GCA_009774215.1 Lachnospiraceae bacterium | reverse complement strand
GGCTGCGTAATTTGAAAACAATTGGCCAAGCATTCCGCCAAGATAGAAAAACGCTGTGCATCCCAGTATGACAGCCATGGTAATGCCGACTGTCCTTTTTTTATCTTTCAAACAAATTCCTCCTCTCTGGGCAAAGCTCCGCTTCCACCGAGTCCATTCCGATGGTTTTGATGCTGGCAAGCCCGCCCAAGTATTCCCGGAGGAAGTGCGTCTGGTGGGGAAAGCATAGAACCTCAAACCGTCCGGTTTGGTTTTCAATTGCATCCCGAAAGCGAATGAGTCTTGCAATGTCCCCATCCAGATGCGATAAGATATTTACGCCATTCACACAAGCGTCGTATTCAAAAAGCCCTCGGTCATAGGATCTGACCTCAGGCTCAAATAAAAGTTCAAGGAGCTGCGCTTTCCAATCTGGTGCAGAAAGAAGACGCAGCTGCCGGATACCGTCCCCGTTCATTGGGATAAAATGGACATGGCGGTAAATGGAATCGAATCGAAACTCCAGCCGTCTGGTTTTGTCTGATTCTAACAGGGTTCGCAGCGCTGTCTCTCCAGACTGACCAAACAGTATCGCTGAATCCACCTCCAAAATACCGGCATTCAGTCTTGCCAGCTCGATCAGACTGTGGAGGGCTTTATACTCACCCATGCCGCTCCACTTCATCACAGCATCCCTCGTATTATAAACGGCATAACATCTGCCGGAAGAAAATAATGCGCCGGCCATGCGGGTGAACATGGTCTTGTTCATCTCCGCTTCCCCAACTTTCTTCAGATCCTTAGCCAGATAAAAACAGGGCGTACCATGCACAACCTGCAGAATCTCCCTGTTCTGAAGCCTGGGGAGAAGATATGGCCTTGCCTCCATACCGGCTTTCAGGAACATCGCCGCAGCTTCCGCAACCCGGTGGTTCCTGTCCCGGTGTGATACGTCTCCTGGAAAGCGGTGTCCCCAGAATGAATCCATATAATATCCATATACACCCGGATGCAGCCATTCCAGTATGGGAAGCGCACCCTTGTAGAGCCGTATGGTCTTGCCCGCCCCTTTCCCGGATACGGTCAGGAGGCGGCAGGTGATTTCGTCACCGGAATTGAAATTACGAATCGTCTGAAGCGTAGTCAGTCTGGAAATAAGAGCCTTATAGACCCGTTCACTCCCAAGCAGAGAGAGGCTTTTGAATGGGAACTCCCCCACAAATGAAAGGAGCGTGATGATCTGCCAGACCTGACTGCCCGGGCGGAAATGAACCATAGACCCTCACCTCCGCTCATAAGCATTTTCCGACAACATGACTGCTCTCTTTGTCGGAATTTCCGGCGTAATGACGCCCCCAAACTGCTGCTATACTGGGCTTTTTTGCCCTCTCAGAAGATATGTATTTTTTCTCCGCCCGATAAGCATCGTTTTTACATATGTTTTTTCGGTTAAATTTACCTTTTTTCATAGAGCAGTACCCCCTCATCCGGTATCCCTGTTTCCTTTACCAGCCAAATGGGGAAGTCCCATTTTGGCACTACATAAACCTCAGTCCGGTCCTCCGATCCTTCTGCGCTGCAGTAATAATGAGAGCAGACCGATGGGCCATCGTCCGTCATCACATACATGGCTACGATATCCGAAACCATATTGATTTCAATGTTGTCATGATCCCGCTTTTTTCTTTCGGGTCTGGCTTTGTCATATACATGACGATAAATCAGGATACCGTCCCGATACCGCACAGGAGGCTGCTTTTCAAAAAAAGCCCGCATAGCAGGATATAAAAAAGAGCGGATATAATCCGCCGACCCGCCCGACTTTTTCGGAAGCAAAGCCGGGATGCGGAGACAAAACCAGCCCTCCGCCGTAAAACCGATTTCTACGGGAATACAATCCTTTATCCGACGCTCTACCTCAAGCTTTGCATTCGGCACACCGGTGTAAGCGGGAAGCGTCCGTGTCAAAAGAACCAGCCGCTCCGCTGTTTCTTCCATATTAAGTGAATGCAGATAAACTTCATAAGTGCTCCCATTTTCACAAAACCATTGTATAGAAGCAAGCTGCTCCTGCAATCGCTTTTCCAATCTCACGATTTTACCCATCGTGTCCAGAAATTTTATCATCGCTCACCGCCTCCTCTGAATAGAAAGTAACCCCTGGCTCCTCATCCCCCTGAAAATCCACAGTTGCAAACAAGCAGGGTGCATGAGGAAGCCGCATCCCGTATGCCATAGAGATACGGGGAAGGACAATAATATACTTCAAATCCTCCTGAGGTTGGAGCAGTTTCAAAAGATTCTGCTCGCCTTCATATAACACCACGATTTCGTAACCGATATTCTCCTTTAAGAAAAAAAGCTGAGATGGATAAACCGCCGGATAATGCGCCATTGGGTCAACATAATCAATGAATTTCAAAAGAACCCATACGGCAAGAATGGTCCGCTGATCCGGTTTATCCATCGCATCCAGCCCAATATAATAGCCGCTCGACACATCCGCAATCCGCATCTGCTTCTTCAGGTTCCGAAGGATTTTATCTGCGGTCTGGGCTGGCTTTTGCAGCATTCGTGTAATCTGGGTTTTAGGCAAAGCTCCATATTGTGAGAGCCACTTTACAACATACTGCTCATCTTGCAGCAGCATAGGCAACACCTCCTTTTTGTGCGTATTTTTCATAAAATGCGTATTCTACGCAGAATGCGTTTGTTCCTGCTGGCGTTCCTTTAAAAGCGCCTCCAACTCAGCCCGGTCGGTTGTAATCATTTCCTGCTCCTCTTTGGAAGCTTTGATTACAACAGGAACTTTGTTATTGTTAGAGCAGACCAATGCTTCGCCCCTCTCAAACCGGGTAACAGAACGAATCTCTGTTTTGGTCAGTTTCAGCACTTCCTGCACATACTTGGCTTCATCCGGCTCCAGATTCAGAATAATCTTATTCTTGCTGTTATTGATAATCGCACGTCCATACTTGCCATCCTCCAAACCGAAGAAATCGGACAAGTCTTGTGTTGCGGAGACGGCGGCACCACCAAAGCCCCTTATGGTTTTGAAGATAGTTAAGCAGAACTCTGCCGCCATCCGGTTGGAGCTGGCGCCGATCAGTTGCCATATTTCATCAATCATAATGGCTTTCTTTTTGGTACGATCTGCCTTAACCGTATCCCACACGTAATCGAGTGCAATGAACATACCGACCGGAAGTAATTTGCCTTTCAGTTCCGAAAGGTCAAGCACGATATATTTATTGGACAGGTCCACGTTGGTCTGTTGGTTGAAGCTCTGGGCGGAACCTGTTACAAAGCGGCTGATGATAATAGCAATGCGCTTCGTCATGGGATTTTTCAGCAATTCCTCATGAAGATCCCCGATAATCGGCATTTTTTTCATCTTCGGCGTGGAGACGCTGCGACTTACATACAGCGAATCATTGTCGTGTGTGATTCCGAACTTTGCATAAGTCTGAATCAAAGCCTCGTCCAGCATCTGCTCTTCCTCATTGGACATATCCGGAATCAGCAGGGAGAAGAACGTCATCAGCTGCTGAATCTTACGAGCCAGCATGGAATCCATTTCACTGTAGTCAATCTCGTCAATCAGCTCCATCTCCGGAGAGATGGTATGCCGGATTTCCATGATGTTGATGCAGTGCGGGGAACCGGGAGCAATCTTGATGAACTCGCCGCCGATCTTCTTGCAGGCCCTGCGGAACTCGTGTCCCTTGATTGGTGCCAGGATAAAACACTGGATTCCCCTCATTCTCATACGGAGCGCCAGAAGCTGCATGGTAAAGGTCTTGCCTGCGCCGCTGGTGCCAAGCAGATTCAGGTTGGCGTTCTTGTTTTTCTTTGTATTGAACAGATCCACGATACACAGCGAATTATTGTGCCGGTTGATGCCCAGCAGCACGCCTGTATCGTCCGACATTTCAAAAGATGTAAACATATAGGCAGAGGCTGCGCCGCTGGTCAGCACATTCCGTTTTGATTTCTTTTCCAGTGACGGCTCAATCTTTAAGAACGGCATCACAGAGCGGAGCGCCGCTTCCTGCTGGAAACGACAGTCGCTCACATACATATCCATAGACTTTAACATATCCACGATTTGCTGTTTACGCCACATCAGTTCCTCATAGCCTTTGGCGGAAACCGTAACGAATACGGACATATAGAACAAGTCCTCATTGTTGTTGGCAATGCCATTCTTTATGAAGTAGCCCGCCTGTATGGAATTGGTCAATTCCTCATAGTCGGTGCTGGTATCCTGCATGCTTTTCAGCTTCGTGCGGTTGAGGCGAATGCGCTGTGCTACTTTATCAATTGTCTTACTCCGATTCTCACGCCGCAGTTGCACATCTATGTCAATCCCGTCCCCGGCATTGATGAGTGCCGACATCCATCCTGCCCGTACCATACCCGGATAACCGTTTCCTTTGATAAACAGGAACGAATAATACAATCCGTCCATCACAACATAATTATGATGGGTCAGATCAATGCCGCGCGGCGACAGAAAATGCGCCATGCGGATCGGCGGGATGGGATCCACGCCAATGACCTTATCCTTTGCCGCCATCGTATCCACGACCACACGGTTCACGCGGGAGGAAAACGGCTCATCCACACAAGACCGACGGTTAAAAAACATATATAAAATCTCCGCCGTTGCCTCATCCGGATCTTTCGGCTGGAGAATCGTATTCCCACACTGCAGAAAATAAGCACGGGCATTCTGCTCCGCTGTCTGCATCATGCCATAAATCTGGGAGAAATCATCTCCATCTCCACGGCGGATTTCTTCATACTGGAAAATTAAAAAGAAGCGCCTTGTAAGCGCTTCCCTGCTTCCCACATCCTTAATCAGACGGATATAACCTTCTCCAAGGTGCCGGCATTCTTCACTTTCCTCTACTTCCAGTTCTTCGTGAATCATGGCGACGTGCTTATCTGAATCCGCCTTTCTGGTAATGCTTTTAAACTGAAGCCGCATAGGAGAAATTTTCAGCCAGCTGGCAAAAGACGATATGATAT
>VSNH01000016.1 GCA_009774215.1 Lachnospiraceae bacterium | reverse complement strand
GAGCGCTATTTTGTGAGCTAAAGTATTGATTTTTCAAGGAGCAAATCCCATTTTTAATGTGGGAAGTTTGAGTAATTTATTGTTATTGCATTTATTTAGAGTAAAGCGTATATGGGATGAAAGAAGAAAATTCGGCGCAAAATAGGATTTAGGAAAAACCGAAATAAAATTTGGGCGGCCCAGAACGGAGGTAAGAATGCGCAAAACAAAGATTGTATGCACCCTTGGCCCTTCTACAGACAACGAGGAAGTGCTGCGGCAGATGATGTTGGAAGGTATGAACGTTGCCAGATGCAACTTTTCCCACGGTGTCCACGAGGATCACAAGAGAAGAATGGACGTGGTGAAAAAACTTCGCAAAGAGGTGGGCAGGCCGGTGGCTATCCTGCTTGACACCAAAGGCCCTGAAGTTCGCGTGAAGAATTTTAAGGATGGAAAAGTTGTGTTGGAGGAAGGGCAGCTTTTTACCCTGACGGCCGACGAGGTGGAGGGCACGAAGGATATTGTGAGCGTGACTTACAATAGGCTCTATGAGGATCTGGAAGAGGGAATGCGGGTGCTCATTGACGACGGATTGATCGAGATGAAGGTGGAAAAGGTGGACAAAAGCAATATTGTCTGCCGCGTGATAAACGGTGGTACGGTCTCCAACCACAAGGGCGTCAATGTGCCGGACGTGGACTTATCCATGCCTTATATCAGCGAGAAAGACAGGGAGGACATTCTTTTCGGCATCGAGCAGGACGTGGATTTTATCGCGGCCTCCTTTGTGCAGAAAAAGGAAGATATTTTGCAGCTTCGAAAGCTCCTTGAGAAAAACGGCGGCGAGGATATCAAAATTATCTCCAAGATCGAGAATGCCCAGGGTGTGGCAAACATTGATGATATTCTGGCGGTGTCCGACGGCGTTATGGTGGCCAGAGGGGACATGGGCGTGGAGATTCCCTATGAAGATGTGCCGGTGATTCAGAAGGAGATCATCAAGAAGGTGTATCGCGCGGGGAAGCAGGTGATCACCGCCACGCAAATGTTGGAATCCATGATTAAGAATCCGAGACCTACCCGTGCGGAGACCACGGACGTTGCCAACGCGGTTTACGACGGCACAAGCGCGATCATGCTCTCCGGGGAGACGGCGGCGGGCTCCTATCCCGTGGAGGCGGTGAGAACCATGGTTAAGATTGCGGAGCGCACGGAACAGGATGTGGATTACCGCAAGCGGTTTTTCCTGCTGGAGCGGGAGGCCAATCCCGATGTGACGGACGCGATCTGTCACGCAACCTGTACGACGGCGCTTGACCTGAATGCCAAGGCCATCGTGACGGTTACAAAATCGGGCAGATCCGCAAGGATGGTTTCCCGTTACCGCCCCAAAAGCGATATCATAAGCTGCGCCACCACAGAGAAGGTGTGCAGACAGCTCTCCCTGACATGGGGTGTGACGCCGCTCTTGATTAAGGAGGAGAAAGACGCCTATGTGCTGTTCGACAAGGCGATTGCGGCGGCGGAGAAGAAAGGGCTTTTGGCGAAGGGCGACCTGACGGTTATCACCTCCGGGGTGCCCATCGGAATTTCCGGCACCACGAATATGATTAAGGTGCAGAATGTATAGCAATTGGGCCGGAAATCACTTCCCTCGCCACATAGAGGGTGCTGTCGGGGCGGGCATTCATGCTCCACTTGACTAAGGTCATAAGGCCTCGCTCGATTTCAATGCAGGTAATGCAGCGGGGATGTACGCAGCTTCCCGTGTTGTAGTAATTGGCCGGTTCAGTGGGCAGGATGGGACGGTGGGTGTGGCCGGTAATCAGGATACGGTGGTTTTCCTGCGCCCACTGGTCTAAGCGGATTTCACACTTATTTTTCACATGATAATTTTTGGCGGCGCTGGTAGGGTCGAGTATACCCAGATTTTCCAGCGGCCGCCAGATATAGCGGACGAGGAAACGGGAAAGGGGCCAGAGCGTGGAGTTCAACAGGCTTGCCTGATGCCCGTGCGTCAGATAGAGCGTTACGCGAGACCTGCTGTTTGGCAGCAGGTCTGTGGTGAGAATGATTCCTTCATAAAAGGTGAGGGAAGGAAAAAGGGGCTGCCTCTGCTGGGACTGCGTACAGAAAAAAGTACCGCAGCTTTTGGCGGGGTAGCTCTTTTTCCTTTTTACAATGTCGTGGTTGCCGTAGAGAAGATACAGTCGATTCTCCTGATAGAACTGTTTGAAAAGCCAGAAGACGTTGCTGTGCACATCAATAATATTTTTCAGGCTTCTGTTTTCCCAGAGCTCATCCCCATCCCCCAGCTCGATATAGGTAAAGTCCTGCCGGTAATAATGCTCCAGCGCGGCAAAGTACAGATGCTGATTTTTCAAAAAATTGTCGGAGGAGGTTCCCATGCCTCTGTGACAGTCGCTCATCAGGACATAGCGGGAACGGTTTGAGAGAGGCAGGGCGGGGGCATTTTGAAAGGCGTGATCAAGACGCGAGAAAGCGCTCATAGTCAGCCCTCCCTGTGGCGGCGTTTGTGACAGCGCTTGTTAAAACGCCGTAGTCTGAGGAGCTTGCGAAAGGCCCTTGGAAGATAATAGTACAGGTACAGGACACGGTCTTCCGTGCAGAGGAACGGGCGTGTGACCCAGAGATAGAGCTTGCAGAAGAGTTTGTTTTTCCACTGGGAAAAGCGTCTCCAAAAGCGTGTCAGCAGATTGTACTTTGTGGTATCTCTGTGGAAAACGAAGCAGACGCTGAGGCCTCTGACTGAAAGACAGTCTTCCGGGCAGTCGGCACGTTTCAGGCCGTCCAGAAAGGCGGAGAGCATTTCTCTGTTGGGGAAGCAGATGCAGGACTCCATGGCGAGGCAGGAGGGTCTGGAAAAGCACCCCACGAGAAAGGCGGTGAGCCACCAGTGGCGTCCGGAGTTGCAGATACACTCGTTTTCACATTTACAGAGCCGGAAGGAACAGTCCAGCATTTCATTTTCTTCCGCGCAGGAAAACCATGCGTTTTTGTAATCGTTCTCGGGAATGATGGAGTCGGCGTGATAGATACCGATTTCCGCCCCGGTATTGATGCCGTACTGGCCTTTCCAGAACTCGATCAGCCAGGTTCTGCCCCGGTAGTCGAAATAGACCGGGAGGGAATCGAAAACCATTTGAAAACGGGGCGCCATATAGTCGTAGAGCCGGGTGTAACCGGCCTGCCGCTGAGGCGCGTCCACCGTGGAGGAAAAGAAGCCGCAGTCGCAGTGAAAATCATAGCCAAAGGGATATACCAGCTCGTTTAGAAGGGAACATTTGGTGCAGTAGTCCATGGCATTGATTTTACAGATGATTTTTTTTCGCCGGCATTGAAAGAAGATACAGCCGAGAATGGCTGCGAGAAGTAAAGCAAAGATTAGAATATACATAATTGGATATCCTGTGTCGTTTTACTTTATTTTATGTCGAATGTAAAAAAAGCGTTCGGTGAGAGCAGGCCATTTTGCCGATGCCGGGACTGAAAATAATGCGAACAGGGTATTTGGCCAGGCGGAGGCATATCATTGGAGAAACAGACATGCCAGCGGCACCGTCACAAGGCTTAACACGGTCGTCAGAATGATGCCCTGTGAAATGGATTCCGTGTCCATATCCATCTGTTTGGCCAGCATGAGGGGCATGTTGGCGGCGGGAACCGCGACCATCAGGAGCATGGTGTTTAAAATCAGTCTGTGATCGAGGAACACACGCATCAGCAAAACGCAGCCGATGGGCACGAGAATCTGCCGGAGCAGGGTAAAGGCGTAGAGCTTCGGGTGGGAGAAAATGTCCTTCGGCGCCATCTGCGCCACGGAGACGCCCAGCACCAGCATGGATAAAAGGGTGGTGGCGCGTCCGGCGTAGGCGAGGGTGGACGAAATGATCACGGGCACGGGGAAATTTCCCAGGTAAAACAGTATGGTGACTGCGGCGGATATCGTTCCCGCGTTGATGAGTTTTTTCAGTCGGCCGGGGGCAGGAGGTGCGGCGTTCCATTCCGATTGTCCTGCCGGGCCAGCCGAGTCTCTGTCTGCCTGCTTTGCCGAGACGGCAAATCCCTTGTCCGCCTGCGCTGCGGACGGCGCAGCGTCTCCGTCTGCTGTCTGCCCGGCGGCCCGCTGTAACAGGGAAATACCGAATGTATAGATCAGCAGATTAAAAAGCAGGTTAAAGATAGATACGAAAATCAGGGATTCGCTGCCAAGCACCGCGGAGGCGAGGGGGATACCGATAAAGCCGACGTTGCCGAAAACGGTCAGCATCTGATAGGCGTAGTGCAGGTTTTTTGGCACGCGCAGAATATGGGGGAGCAGGAAGCCGAAGGCGATCAGGATGACAAAAATAACGGCGTAGACGGCTAACGCAATGCCAAGCTCCCGCAGGGACGCCTTGGGGCCCTCCTCCAGAGCGGAGCAGATTAGGAGCGCGGGGTTGGTGACGTTGATAATCAGGCCGGAAATTTGTTTGGAGCCTTCCTCCGAAATCATTCCCCGCCGATAAAGGATCATGCCGATGCCGATCAGTATAAAGATGATAACCATCTGCTGTAATACAACTGCGATACTCATTGATGTGCGCCTCTTTTCTCAAAATTTGACAGTTTCCATTGTAGCACGTTTTTATTCTGAATGGAAATCAGATAAGAAAACTGTTACAATAAAAAAAGTATATCGCTTTGAAATGGAAGAAAGGATGAAAGAAAATCTTTCGTTCCGGATTTGAGGGTTCAATGGACATGCGGACATGTTCGCAGGGCTCATGGAGACAAATTATGATTTATACAGTAACTTTTAATCCGTCTTTGGACTATATTGTTTCCATGCATGACTTTGCCATGGGAAAGACAAACCGTACGACCGGGGAGCAGTTGTTCCCTGGCGGTAAGGGCATCAATGTCTCTATTGTGCTGCGCAATCTTGGGGTAGAAAATACGGCGCTTGGTTTTATCGCCGGATTTACGGGGGAAAAGATTGAGAGGGAAACGGCGGCTATGGGACTGCGCACCGATTTTATCCGTGTCGATAACGGGTTTTCCAGAATTAATGTCAAGCTGAAGGACTATGATGGCACGGAAATTAACGGCATGGGACCGGATATTACGGAGAATTGTGTGGAACAGCTCTATGGGAAGCTGGATCAGCTGCGGGCGGGGGATGTTCTTGTTTTGGCGGGCAGTATTCCCCAATGCCTTTCCGACTCCATCTACAGCGATATTTTAGGACGGCTTTCCGAAAGGGGTATTCTGTTTGTGGTCGATGCCACAAAAGAGCTGCTCTTAAATGTGCTGCAGTATCGGCCGTTTCTTGTGAAACCGAACAATCACGAGCTGGGAGAAATATTCGCCGTGGAGCTGCGCACAAGGCAGGAAGTGATTCCCTATGCGCGAAAGCTGCAGGAAAAGGGGGCGGAGAACGTGCTCGTATCCATGTCCGGTCAGGGCGCGGTTTTGGTGGATGCGGCGGGGGATGTGCATGAGCTTCCTGCGCCTAGGGGGACGCTGGTCAACGCTGTGGGGGCGGGAGACTCCATGGTAGCCGGATTTCTGGCGGGATGGATGCAGAATAAAGATTATGGACATGCATTCCGCATGGGGATTTCTGCGGGAAGCGCCAGCGCGTTTTCCGAATTGCTGGCCACGCGTGAAGAGGTGGAAACGGTATATAAAAGCATAATGCTCCGGGAGAAAGGATGAGAAGGCGGGAAGATAACTATAGACGAACGGCCGCCGGATATTATATACTAAATAAAGTTATTTTGCAGGAGGTAAGGATGCAACGTTATATCATGGCTCTGGATCAGGGAACGACCAGCTCCCGCTGTATTTTGTTTGATAAAAGGGGTAATATCTGCAGCATGGCGCAGAAGGAGTTTACCCAGATTTACCCGCAGGCAGGCTGGGTGGAGCATAATCCCCGCGAGATATGGGCGTCCCAGCTTGCTGTGGCGATTGAAGCGATGGCGGGGATCGGCGCGGATGCCTCGTGCCTTGCGGGCATCGGCATCACGAACCAGCGTGAGACGACGATTGTGTGGGACAGGGAAACCGGCGAGCCGGTGTACAATGCAATCGTGTGGCAGTGCCGCAGGACGGCGGAATTTATTGACGGATTGAAGGCGCAGGGCTATGCGGAAACGATACGGGCGAAGACCGGGCTGGTGCCTGACGCTTATTTTTCAGGAAGCAAGATTGCCTGGATTCTGGATCATGTGGAAGGGGCGCGGGAGAGAGCGGAGCGCGGAGAACTATTGTTCGGCACGGTGGATTCCTGGCTGATTTGGAATATGACGAAGGGTGCGGTGCACGCCACGGATTACACCAATGCTTCCCGCACTATGTTGTACAATATTCACACGCTTGCGTGGGACGAAGAGCTTCTTTCCATGCTGCGGATTCCCCGCCGGATGCTGCCGGAGGTGAAGCCCTCGGGGACGGTGTTCGGTGAGAGCGACGCGAGTATTTTCGGTGCGCCCGTTCCCATCGCGGGGGCAGCGGGCGACCAGCAGGCGGCGCTTTTCGGTCAATGCTGCTTTGCGCCAGGCCAGGTGAAAAATACATACGGTACGGGATGCTTTCTCCTGATGCATACAGGCGGAGAGGCGATTGCTTCCGGGAGCGGCCTGCTCACCACAATGGCGGCGGGGAATACTTTAGAGCCGTCATATGCGCTGGAGGGCAGCGTGTTTGTGGCAGGCGCGGCGGTACAGTGGATGCGGGACGAGATGCGGATGATGAAAATAGCGCAGCATTCCGAAAAATATGCCATGCGTGTGCCTGATACAAACGGGGTTTATGTGGTTCCTGCCTTTGTGGGCATGGGGACGCCCTACTGGAATCCTTACGCGCGGGGCACTGTGGTGGGTATTACACGCGGCTGCCAGAAGGAGCATTTTGTGCGGGCGGTGTTGGAGTCCATTGCTTACCAGTCCATGGATGTGCTGAAGGCGATGGAGAAGGACGCAGGGATTCCGTTCCGTGAACTGAAGGTGGACGGCGGCGCCAGCGCCAACGATTTTTTGATGCAGTTTCAGGCGGACATCACGGGACGGGCGGTGCACCGTCCGAGCTGTATCGAGACGACGGCTCTTGGCGCGGCGTATCTGGCGGGACTCTCGGTGGGATATTGGAAGGATAAAGAGGAGATCAGCGAGAACTGGCAGCTCGGAAAGCGGTTTGACGCGGCGATGGAAGAAAAGACAAGGGAACAGCTTGTAAAAGGATGGAAACGGGCCGTCAGATGCGCGCTGGCATGGGCGGAAAGCGGTGATTAAAGAATGCGATATATGCAACGACAGCAGGATGATTGCCTGTAAGCCGGATGGCACTGTGGCAAACAGTAGAAAGGAATCGGAATATGAACATTACCTACAACGAAAAAAATGGAATCTTTAAACTGGACACGCCCAACACAAGCTACTGTATCGGCGTGGTGGACGAGGAGAACTTTTTGGGGCATGTGTATTACGGCAGGCTCCTTGGGTCGGACGATTTGGCGTATCTGATGCGCACGGGGGAGCCGCCCTTTGTGCCCTCGGAAAACAATAGAGACAGAACCTCCTTTTTGGATACCTTTCCGATGGAATATACGGGACATAATCTGGGGGATTATCGGGAGGGCGCTTTTTCCGTGCGGACGATGGGCGGTCATACGGGCGTGTCACTCTCTTACGTGTCGCACCGCATTTACGACGGCAAGGAGGCACTTGACGGACTTCCAGCTACCTTTGGCGGAAATGACGAGTGTAAGACACTGGATATCGTCTGTGAGGATTCAATTCTGAAATTGCAGGTGGTTTTATCCTACAGCATTTTTGCGGACACGGATGCGATTGCAAGAAGTGTGAAAGTGATCAATAACGGCGGCGATGCGATTTATTTGACGAAGGTATTATCCGCCTGCATGGATATGGACAATGCCGATTACGAGGTGATTACCCTGCACGGCTCCTGGGCGAGAGAGCGCGCCATCCAGACATGTCCGATTAGGAAAGGAAAGCAGAGCGTCGGTTCGGTGCGAGGGGAGTCCAGCCATCAGGAGCATCCTTTTATGGCGTGGAAGAGCAGGACGGCCACGGAGGAGGCGGGCGATGTTTACGCCATGAATTTCGTTTATTCCGGCAATTTCATCGCGCAGATTGAGGAGAGCCAGTTTGGCAGCATCCGCGCCATGATGGGTATTCACCCGGAGGATTTCTGCTGGAAGCTGGAGCCGGGCGAGCGCTTCCAGGCGCCGGAGGTGATCTGCGTGTATTCGGCAAAAGGTCTGGGAGGCATGACGAGAAACTTCCATGAGCTTTACAGGAATCACTTGATTCGGGGCATTTATAAGGATAAAAAGCGGCCGATTCTGATCAACAACTGGGAAGCGACCTACTTCGACTTTGACACGGATAAGCTCTTAGATATCGCCAGGCAGGCTTCCGCGCTCGGCATAGAAATGCTGGTGATGGACGACGGGTGGTTCGGGCACAGAAACGATGACAATTCCAGTCTTGGCGACTGGTTTGTGAATGAGTCCAAGATCAAGGGCGGCTTGAAATATTTGGTGGATGAGGTCAATAAGCTGGGGATGAAGTTCGGTATCTGGGTGGAGCCGGAAATGATTTCCCCTGATTCCGATCTGTACAGAGAGCATCCCGATTGGGCCATTCAGATTCCCGGCAGGGTGGGGAGCCTTGCCAGAAACCAGTACGTGCTCGACTTGACCCGCAAGGAAGTGCGCGACTGTGTCTACGACAGGATTGCGGCGGTGCTCCGCAGCGCGAATATTGAATATGTGAAGTGGGACATGAACCGGCAGCTTTCCGATCTCGGAAGCTTGGGTCTTCCGGCGGACAGGCAGGGCGAGCTGGTGCACAGGCAGACGCTTGCGCTCTATGAGATGCAGGAGTGGCTGATTACGGACTTCCCGAATCTACTTTTGGAGAACTGCTCCGGCGGCGGGGCGAGATTTGATCCGGGCATGCTCTATTACAGCCCTCAGATTTGGTGCTCCGATGATGCGGACGCGATCGAGCGGCTGTCCATTCAGGCGGGCACGGCGCTCGTTTATCCGCTGTCCACCATGGGCGCGCACGTGTCCGACTGCCCGAACCACACGGTGGGCAGGACAACGCCCTTTGAGACGAGGGGCTATGTGGCGCTGGCGGGCACCTTCGGCTATGAACTGGATGTGACGAAGATTCCCGAGGCGGATCGGAACAGGATCCCGGAACAGGTGGCCATGTACCATAAATATAATGATCTGGTGCGGCAGGGTGATTACTATCGCATTGCGCACTATGCGGACAATCATTTTTATGACTGCTACGCGGTGGTGGCAAAGGATCAAAGCGAGGCGCTTGTCACTTATGTGCAGGTGCTTGGCAGACCCAACGTCCACAGCAGAAGGATATGCATTCCGGGGCTTGACCCGGAGAAAACCTATGTGATCGAGAACGCGGCGGACTGGCCTGAGATTCGGCAGACCGCGTACAGGGGCGATACGCTGCACTATGCGGGGATCCATGTGCCGCCGATCAGCGGGGATTTCAAGGCGCGGATTATGCATCTTAAGGAAAAATAAATGTTAAGACTGCGCGAGTATCATAATCATCGCAGACGCGCTTGCGCTCCGTTCCAAACGCAACGGTACAAAGTCCGACAGGACCTCGCTAAGTACCGGTGTTTCTTATGATTATGATATTCGCCCGGAGCGACATAAATACACACAGAAATGGAGAAACAGAAATGATTGTACAAAAATATAAGGACATGTTACAGGGGAAGTCGGTAATCCGGCAGCTCTCGGAGTTCGCGACGGCAAGGGGGCAGGAGATCGGGTATGAGAATGTATTTGATTTCAGTCTGGGCAACCCTTCGGTGCCGGTGCCGCAGGAGTTTACGGATGTGATGATAAAGATGCTGCAGGAGAAAAATCCCATGGAGCTGCACGGCTACAGCCAGAGTCTGGGGATTCCGTCCGTCAGGGATAAGGTGGCGGCTTCCCTCAACAAGAGATTCGGGATGCATTATACGGGGAACCATATTTTTATGACCACCGGTGCGGCGGGCGCGATCGCCCATGCGGTGCGGTGCGTGGCGCAGCCGGGGGATGAAGTTCTCACCTTTGCGCCCCACTTTCCGGAGTACGCACCTTATATCAATTTGACGGGAGCTGTCCTTAAGGTGGTGCCCGCGGATACCGAAAATTTCCAGATCAATTTCGAGGCCTTTGAGGAGATGCTGTCGGAGAAGGTGATGGCCGTTTTAATCAATACGCCCAACAATCCTTCGGGCATGGTTTACTCCACGGAGACCGTGAAGAAGCTGGCTCGTATTATGGAGGAGAGGCAGAAGCAGTACGGGCATGACATTTTCCTGATTTCCGACGAACCCTACAGGGAGATTGTGTTTGCGGGAGTAGATGCGCCTTATCCTTCCAAGTTTTATGACAATTCCCTCTCCTGCTATTCCTTCTCGAAATCCCTTTCCCTGCCGGGTGAGCGGATCGGTTATGTGGCGGTGAACCCGAAGTGTACGGATGCGGACATCATCAGCGTGATGTGCAGTCAGATTTCCAGAGGAACAGGGCATAACTGTCCGCCTTCCATCATTCAGCTTGCGGTGGCGGAGGTTCTTGAGCTGACGGCAGATCTCTCGGTTTACGAGACGAACATGAACATATTATATAAGGAATTGACAGATTTAGGATTTGAATGTGTCCGTCCCGGCGGCACCTTCTATATGTTCCCGAAGTCGCCGGAGCCGGATGCGATTGCTTTTTCAGAGAAGGCGAAGAAGTACGATCTGATTCTCGTGCCGAGTGACAGCTTTGGGGTGAAGGGTTATTTCAGAATCGCCTACTGTATTGATACGGAGAAGGTGGAGCGTTCGCTGGAGGCATTCAGAAAACTTATGAGAGAAAATTACTAAATTACTATTCGGAGTATTACGTTTCGAAGAAAGGAAGTTTTATTATAATGTATCAGGCAGGACTGGTTCTGGAGGGCGGCGGTATGAAAGGGATATATACCGCCGGCGTACTGGATTTTTTTATGGAGAAGGAGATCGCGTTTTCTGACAATTACGGTGTGTCGGCGGGGGCATGCCATCTGTGTAATTTTATGTCGGGACAGAGAGGACGGTCGCTGCGCATCGGCGTGAACTATCTGGATATGAAACAGTATTGCGGAAAGTGGAGCCTCTTTACAACGGGCGATCTTTTCGGCGTGGATATGAATTACAATTTGATTCCGAATTATCTCGACCCGTATGATTTTGACGCGGCGGAGAAATTTGAGGGCAGGGCCTTCGCGGTGGCGACAGATATTGAGACGGGAGAGCCTGCGTATTTGCCGCTCAAGGATTTGAGGAAAGATATTGTAGCAGTGCGGGCGTCAAGCTCCCTGCCACTGGTGTCCCGGAATGTAAAGATAGACGGCAGGCTTTATCTGGACGGCGGCATCAGCGATTCGATTCCGATCAGAAAATCCATAGAGGACGGCAACAGAAAAAACGTGGTGATTATGACCAAGGAGGAGGGCTTTGTCAGACAGCCTGCAGGAGCGGAGCTTGCGTTCGTAAGGGCGCGATATCTGCGATACCCGAAGGTGTACGAGTTGATGCGTGAGAGGCATCTTTCCTACAACGCGACCGTACAATATATTGAGGAGAAGAGAGAGAAGGGCGAGCTGTTTGTGATCCGTCCGAAATGTAAAAGCGGCGTCGGCAGGATCGAGAAGGATAAGGCAAAGATGAAGGCGCTCTACGAGGAGGGCTACCGCGACGCGCAGGAGTGCTATTTAGAATTGCTTGAGTATTTGGGTTAGGCATGAGCAGTGCGCAGATGTAAGATGGAAACATGGCAGCTTGCTGACGATTTTTCCAGAGTGCAGATGCAGAGTGCAAAGCATGTGAGCGTGGAAATCCGAAGGATTTTCGAGCCGGAGCACTGCGGATAAAAAGAAAGGAAAAAATATGGATATCATAGAAATTTTAAAGGCGGTGCTTTTCGGTATCGTGGAGGGTATTACGGAATGGCTCCCCATCAGCAGCACCGGTCACATGATTCTTTTGAATGAGTTTGTCACTTTGAATGTGAGCGAGGATTTTTGGGAGATGTTTTTGGTCGTGATCCAGCTCGGGGCGATTCTGGCGGTGGTGCTTCTTTTCTGGAATAAAATATTTCCCTTTCATTTTAAAGAGAAGCCGGTGGTGCAGAAGGATATTTTCGTTCTCTGGTTTAAAATACTTGTGGCCTGTGTTCCGGCGGCGGTCGTGGGATTGGCCTTCGATGATGTGCTGGACGCGCTTTTTTATAATCCGTGGTGTGTGGCGGTTGCGCTCATTGTGTTTGGTATCGCCTTTATTCTGATTGAGAACAGAAACAAAAAAATGACGCCGAGGATTACGGAACTTGGCGATATCACATACCAGACGGCATTGATGATCGGTGTTTTCCAGCTGATAGCGGCTGTGTTTCCGGGAACCTCCCGATCCGGCGCAACCATTGTGGGGGCTCTTTTGATCGGCGTGTCAAGAACCGTGGCGGCGGAGTTTACTTTCTTTCTGGCGATTCCCGTCATGCTGGGGGCAAGCCTGTTAAAGCTCTTAAAGTTCGGTTTTTCTTTTACGGGGGAGGAGCTTGTCATTCTGGTGGTCGGGATGGCGGTGGCTTTTGTGGTGTCTGTGGCGGTGATCCGTTTCCTGATGGGCTACATCAAAAAGCATGATTTTAAAGTTTTCGGCTGGTACAGGATTGCGCTGGGCGCATTGGTGCTTTTGTACTTCGCGCTGGCTTGAGGGCATAAAACGGGATGTTTTCGGGGACTGATTCGGTCAATTCGTATAAGATTTTATTACAAAAATTAACTATTTGTTACAGATTGTTAGTTGACAGCCCCGTTTGATTGAGATAAGATACAACTATCAGGGTCATGTAGCAGGCAGGTTTTGCGGGGATGCATGGCGTTACAGCTAACATATCGGAATTATGAAAAAGTAGTAGTGAAAAGTGGGGAAGGAGATTATTCATGGCAGAAATCAAGAAGCCGGTTGAAAAACCGGAAGCTAGCAAAGCGGCAGATACAAAGACAACGACGGCAGAGACACCTGTGGCAGCACCTGCGGCAAAGACAGAGCCTGTAGCTGAAAAGGCGAAAGAGGAAGCAAAGGGAGCGGCGAAAAAGCCCGCGACAGAGAGAAAGAAACCCGGCAGAAAGCCTGCGGCAGAAAAGAAAAAGCCCGGCAGAAAGCCTGCGGCAGCGAAAAAGGAGACGGCTGAGAAGACCACTACGACCAGAAAAGCAGCAGTGAAGGAGACCGTTCATGTACAGTTCTCCGGCAAGACTTACACCACTGAGGATCTTGTAAAGATTGCCAAGGATGTATGGAAGTACGATCTGAAGAAGAAAGTTGGCGATTTCAAAGCCGTAGAGCTTTATGTGAAGCCTGAGGAGAGCGTAGTATACTATGTGATCAACGGTGAGGAGAAAGGCCAGTTCAATATTTAATCGTTTTTGGCGGAAAGAATGCAGGCGGCCAGTTTAGGGAATGCTAAACTGACCGCTTTCTTATTTTCATACATTTTTAATAAAATTTTTTCCATTCAGATGTTGACAAGGGAAAAAAGAAGTGATACCTTACTACCAGAAGGTGTTAGCACTCCAATGAGACGAGTGCTAACAACCGAGCGAAAGGCAGTCACCTTTCAGAGCGGTTGAAAGCATACTGCCGGGATTGCAAGGACATGGTGCAGATACAGAGGGAAATGGTATGCAGTTGGACGAAAGAAAATATATCATATTGCAAGCCATCATCCGAAACTACCTGGAGACGGGGGAGCCGGTGGGCAGCCGCACGATCTCCAAGTATACCGATTTGAATTTAAGCTCCGCAACCATCCGGAACGAGATGGCGGATCTGGAAGAACTGGGTTACATCTTACAGCCACACACTTCTGCGGGACGGATTCCTTCCGATAAGGGCTACCGCCTCTATGTAGATAAGATGATGGAGGAGAAGGAACGGGAAGTTGAGGAGATGAAGGAGATGCTTTTGGAGAAGGAGGATAAGATGGATCACCTTCTCAAGCAGGCAGCTAAGGTGCTCGCGAACAATACCGAGTACGCAGCGATGATCTCCGCGCCCCAGTACCATCGCAATAAGCTGAAATTCATCCAGCTTTCCCGGGTGGACGAGGGACAGATTCTGGCGGTGATTGTGGTGGAGGGAAATGTGATTAAAAACTCCATGCTTACGGTCTCCGAGGAACTGAGCGATGAGACGCTCCTCAAGTTAAACATTCTTTTGAACACCCACCTGAACGGACTCTCTCTGGAAGAAATTAATCTGAGCATGATTGCGGCCATGAAACAGCAGGCGGGTATCCATAGCGAAATTGTGGCGCATGTGATAGACGCTGTGGCGGAAGCGATCAAGGCGGATGAAGATCTGGAGATTTATACAAGCGGTACGAAAAATTTCTTCAAGTATCCGGAGCTTGCGGATCACGAGAGGGCCAGTGAACTGATTACCACCTTTGAGGAGAAACAGCTTTTAAGCGAGCTGGTACAGGATAATCTTTCCGGTGACAATAACACAGGCATACAGGTTTACATCGGCGACGAGACGCCGGTGGCGGGCATGAAGGACTGCAGTATTGTGACGGCAACCTACGAGCTTGACGCGGGTATGAAAGGAACCATTGGCATCATCGGTCCCAAGAGAATGGATTATGAGAAGGTTGTAAGTAATCTCAGGCTGTTAAAGCATCAACTGGATGATTTATATAAAAAGTAAAAGACAGATAGCATGACTGGTGTTTAGAGAGTCAAAAAGAAAGGGATGATCACGGTGGCAGCAGAGGAAAAGGATATGCAGGAAAAAGAGCTGGAAGAACAGGATATGACACAGCAGGAAGCGGAGACACCGCGGGAGGAGACGAGCGGTGAGCCCTCTGCAGGAGAGGAAGAGAAAACCGCGAAGAGCGACAGGAAAGAAAAGAAGAAAAAGGATAAAAAGCAGGATGCCCTGAAGGAGAAAGTGGAGGAGCTGGAAGACCGGGTAAAGCGTCAGATGGCGGAGTTTGATAATTTCCGCAAGCGCACCGAGAAAGAGAAGGCGGCGATGTTTGAGACCGGCGCGAAGAGTGTGATCGAGAAGATTCTGCCGGTGGTGGATAACTTTGAGAGAGGGCTCGCCAGCGTACCCGAGGAAGAGAAGGACGGCGCCATCGCGCAGGGTATGCAGATGGTTTACAAGCAGCTTATGACGGAGCTGGAAAATCTGGATGTGAAGCCGATTCCGGCGGTGGGTGAGGAATTTAACCCTGAGTTTCACAATGCGGTGATGCAGACGGAGAGCGAGGAGTTTGAGTCCGGCGTGATCGCGCAGGAACTGCAGAAGGGATATACTTACAGGGACAGTGTGGTCAGACACAGTATGGTAGCAGTCGTACAATAGAGTGAAAAGAACTTCTAAAGCTCAGCAGCACAGGCTGCTTCGCTAAGAAGTTCTGGATTTGCTTCGCAAATCACTTTCACGCAGAAGAATGCCTGAAAAGCGGCATTCTCCGCAGTGATTTGAGTCACAGTAGAGCTGTGACATGTTGGTTAGTGTGCGAAGTACTTCTAAAGCTCGGCAGCAAAGGCTGTTTCGCAAAGAAATTCTATGTTTCACGCACGAGGCCGTAAAAAGCACAGCCTCGGTAATGTTAAAAAAGCAAGATGGAAATAGGAGGAGAAAACTATGAGTAAAATTATCGGCATCGACTTAGGAACTACAAACAGCTGCGTGGCGGTTATGGAGGGCGGCAAACCCACTGTCATCGCGAATACGGAGGGCGCGAGAACCACACCGTCCGTTGTGGCTTTCACGAAGAACGGCGAGAGGCTTGTGGGTGAGCCGGCTAAGCGTCAGGCGGTTACCAACGCGGATAACACCATCGCTTCCATCAAGAGAGATATGGGTACGGACAGAGGCCGCACGATTGCGGACAAAAAGTACTCCCCGCAGCAGATTTCCGCAATGATTCTGCAGAAACTGAAAGCGGACGCGGAGAATTATCTGGGCGAGAAGGTAACGGAAGCCGTTATCACAGTTCCCGCATACTTTAACGATTCCCAGCGACAGGCGACCAAGGATGCGGGCAAGATTGCGGGTCTGGACGTTAAGCGTATCATCAACGAGCCTACGGCTGCTGCGCTGGCTTACGGCCTTGACAATGAAAAAGAGCAGAAAATCATGGTATACGATCTGGGCGGCGGCACGTTTGATGTGTCCATCATCGAGATCGGCGACGGTGTCATTGAAGTGCTTGCCACCAACGGCGACACCCATCTGGGCGGCGATGACTTTGACCAGAAGATTATTGACTGGATGCTTTCCGAGTTTAAAGCGCAGGAGGGTGTAGACCTTTCCAATGATAAGATGGCGCTCCAGAGATTGAAGGAGGCGGCCGAGAAAGCGAAGAAGGAGCTTTCCTCCGCGACGACAACGAACATCAACCTTCCTTTCATCACGGCTACGGCGGAAGGCCCCAAACACTTTGACATGAACCTGACAAGAGCGAAATTTGACGAGCTGACGAGCGACCTCGTAGAGCGCACCGCGATTCCGGTACAGAACGCGATGAAGGACGCGGGCCTGACCAATGCGGATATCGGGCAGGTGCTTCTGGTAGGCGGTTCTACCCGCGTGCCTGCCGTACAGGAGAAAGTAAAACAGCTCACAGGCAAGGAGCCGAGCAAATCCTTAAATCCCGACGAGTGTGTGGCTCTCGGCGCTTCCGTACAGGGCGGCAAGCTTGCGGGCGATGCGGGCGCAGGTGAAATCCTCCTGCTAGATGTGACGCCGCTGTCACTTTCCATTGAGACGGCGGGCGGTGTTGCCACCAGATTGATTGAGAGAAATACAACCATTCCCACCAAGCACAGCCAGGTGTTCTCCACCTACTCCGACAACCAGACGGCGGTGGATATCAACGTGCTGCAGGGTGAGAGACAGTTCGCGAAGGATAACAAGTCCCTCGGCCAGTTCCGTCTGGACGGCATTCCGCCGGCAATGCGCGGCGTACCGCAGATCGAGGTGACCTTCGATATCGATGCCAACGGTATCGTAAACGTGTCCGCAAAGGATCTGGGCACCGGCAAGGAGCAGCACATTACCATCACCGCAGGCTCCAACATGTCTGACGACGAGATTGAGAAGGCGGTTAAGGAAGCGGCAGAGTTTGAGGCGCAGGATAAGAAGCGCAAAGAGGCGGTTGATACGAGAAACGACGCGGATTCCTTTGTGTTCCAGACCGAGAAAGCATTGAACGAAGTGGGCGACAAGATCGACGCTTCCGAGAAGGCGGGCGTGGAAGCTGATCTGCAGGCGGTTAAGGATATCCTGGAGAAAACGAAGGATCAGGAGCTTACAGACAGCCAGCTTGACGAGCTGAAAGCCGCGAAGGAGAAGCTGACAAATTCCGCGCAGTCTCTGTTTACCAAGATGTATGAGAACATGCAGCAGGCACAGGGCGGCCCCGACATGAGCAACATGGGCGGCGCGCAGGAGGCAGCTCCGCAGGATAACGGCGGCGCGGATGACGTAGTCGATGGAGACTACAGAGAAGTATAAGATATTGAAAAGAATCCAGGGAAGGATAAAGTAAGTCATGGCAGAACAAAAACGGGATTATTATGAGGTGCTCGGCGTGGAGAAAAGCGCCGACGACGCCGCCATAAAAAAAGCATACAGAGTTCTGGCTAAGAAATATCACCCCGACATGAATCCCGGGGACGCGGAGGCGGAGAAAAAGTTTAAGGAGGCCTCGGAAGCCTATGCCGTTCTGAGTGACCCTGAGAAGAGGAGACAGTATGACCAGTATGGTCATGCTGCCTTCGACGGTGCGGGCGGCGCAGGCGGTTTTGGCGGCTTCGACTTCAACAGCGCGGATTTCGGAGATATCTTTGGAGATATTTTCGGGGATCTTTTCGGCGGCGGCAGGCGCAGCGGCGGAAGGGGAAACGGCCCCATGAAAGGCGCGAACATAAGGACCAGCGTCCGCATTACCTTTGAGGAGGCGGTCTTCGGCGTGGAGAAGGAGATTGAACTGACTCTCAAGGATGAGTGTACTTCCTGCCACGGCACGGGCGCGAAACCGGGAACCAGTCCCGAGACCTGCAGCAAGTGCGGCGGCAAGGGCCAGGTGGTATTTACCTCGCAGTCCTTCTTCGGTACGGTGCGCAATGTGCAGACCTGTCCCGACTGTCACGGTACGGGCAAGGTAATTAAGGATAAGTGTCCCGACTGCCGTGGTACGGGTTATATTGCAAACAAAAAGAAGATACAGGTTTCCATACCCGCCGGTATCGACAACGGACAGTGCGTCCGCATCCGCGATAAGGGAGAGCCGGGCTCAAACGGCGGCCCCAGAGGGGATCTTCTGGTTGAAGTGGTGGTTGGCAGACATCCTATTTTCCAACGACAGGATGAGAACATCTATTCCACCGTGCCCATGTCTTTTGCTGTCGCCGCGCTTGGCGGTGAGATCGTGATCGACACCGTGGACGGCAGGGTGATCTATGATGTGAAGGCCGGAACGCAGACCGACACCAAGGTTCGCCTGAAAGGAAAAGGCGTGCCTTCGCTCAGAAACAAAGATGTGCGCGGCGACCATTATGTAACGCTGGTGGTGCAGGTGCCCGACAAGCTGTCCCATGAGGCGAAGGAGCTTTTGAAGCAGTTTGACGAGTGCACGGGAGACAGCCTGAGTGCGGCCAAGAATATAACCTCTGACGCGTCCGAGGAAACGACGGGCGGCAGCGGGAAAAGGAAGAAAAAGTTTAAGTTTTAGAATGAAACGATAGAGAAAGAGGCAGTTACAGGAGCGATTCCTGCAGCTGCCTCTTTTTCGTGAAATATCATTTTTTTAGTCTTCCATTTTTTTGAGTGTACAGCTTTCCATTTTTCGGTTATAATAAAAGTGTTTATGCGCCGTATACTAATTTGTGTAGTAGTGTGAGAAGTACTTCTAATCACTCGCAGCAAGGGCTGCTTCGCGAAGAAGCACTAAGTCTCACACAGGAGAATGCCTGAAAAGCGGCATTCTCCGCACGGATTTGAGATTCCGCTTATGCGGAATCATGTGAGTTGGCGTGATGTATGATTCATCAGGAAAACGAAAGAACGTTGGATATAGGGAAGACGTAGGAAAGAGGGAAAGATGATTCAAAAGAAAATAGCTTTAATGAGTACGATCATTTTATGTATGACAGCTTGTTTGGCGGGTTGCGCCAAAACGAAAGAGCAGCAGGAAGAGCCGCCGCAGTTGGAGATCGAGCCGATCGAGCCGGAGGAGCAGGAAGAAGAGCCTGTGGTGGAGGAAGAGCCGGAGGAGGAAGAGCCTGACTCCCTCGTTATTGAGGAGAGGGTGGAAAAAGACGGCAAGATACAGAGCTACCTGACGGGTCAGTGGACGGACGTGGCGCAGGCGAAGAGAAGACCGATTGCGGTGATGATACCGAATAATGCGCCGGCCTTACCGCAGTACGGGCTTTCCCGAGCGGGGATTATCTACGAGGCGCCGGTGGAGGGACGTATCACCCGTCTGATGGGTGTGTTTGAGAATTTTGATGATTTGGACCGGATCGGGCCCGTGCGTTCGAGCCGTGATTATTATGTGTATCAGGCGATGGGCTATGAGGCCATTTACTGTAACTGGGGACTGGCGGTGCCCTATGTGGAGGAACTGATTAACCGTCCGAATTATTACAATGTCAGCGCGGCGGTGGTGGGCATCCACAATCCTGCGGACGAGGCGTTCGGCAGACACAAGCGTTCCGGTTATGCGACGGAATTTACAGGGTATCTCTTTATTGACGGTCTGTTCAAAGCGGTGGACAGACTTGGCTATGACTGGAATTACGATGATAAGTATGTGCCGCCATTCCTGTTTGCGGCGGATGACGTGAGAGCGGAGTATACGGAGAATGAGGACGCGGTCTATGTTTACCCGGGCGGGAAAACCGCCAGCAATTCCGGCGGCTACGGCGCATATCATCCGTATTTTGAGTACCATGAGGACGATCAGCTCTACTACCGCTATCAGGACGGCAAAAAGCAGATCGATGAGCTTACGGGCGACCAGCTCACTGTAAGCAATGTGGCGTTCCAGTATTGCCACGGAGAAGTGAGGGACGACCACGATTATCTTGCCTTTGGCGTGCACGGGGAAGGCGAAGCCATCGTCTTCACAAACGGAAAAGTGATAAAGGGCACGTGGAAACGTTTCGACGGAGATTTTACGCCGGCGAAGTTCTATGACGAGGCGGGTGAGGAGATCGTCTTTAACCAGGGCAGCACCTGGATATGCAATATCTGGGATGAATATGGAGAATTCGTGGAATATGGACAGGAATGAGTGGTATCGAGCCGGTGAGGATATCCGCGACCAGGTACAGCAGGCGGTGGACACAGGCAATTTTACGAATCTGGGAAAGAATATCGGCGACACGGTGAATGAAACCATAAACCGCACCATGCGGGAAGTGGGACGCACGGTCGGAACGGTGGGCGAGAGCGTAAACCGGGCGGTTAACGACGTGGGAAACGGCATAGGACGCGCGGTGGAATCCGTGGGCGAGAGCATAAGCCATGCGTCGGGAGGGCGCGGCGCGGCAGGGGGCTTTGGCGGAAACGGAGGCTGGGGCGCAGGACATGCGCCCGCAAGCCCGTACGCGAATCTGCCGCAGTACAGGCGGCCAAATGCGCGCCCAGACACCAGGCTGTTTCAGAGGACGCCGAAAGGTTCTGTATCCGGCGTGGTGTGCATGGGAGCAGGCTACGGCGTGATGGGCATATCGGCGCTTGCGCTGCTCGGTTCCGTGGGAGAATTGGCTGCTTACTCGGCTTCCGGCGCCTGGGTTCCGGTGGTCATATCGGGGATTTTTACCGCGGCGGGACTGTGGCTCGGCTGTCATGGGTCGAGGCTGGCAGGGCGGGCGAAACGCTATAAGCGATATGTCGGCATGGTCAAGGATAAGCTGTACTGCTCCATTCAGGAGATGGCGCAGCGGACGGGAAAGAGCGAACGATTCATTGTGAAGGATCTGCGGCAGATGATACATCTTGGCATGTTCAAGCAGGCGCATCTGGATCAGCAGCAGACATGCCTGATTGCCAGCGACGAGATGTATGACCGGTATATGGTCACCCAGAAAAATTATGAGGAGGAACAGAAAAAGCTGGAGATCGAAAAGCTGGCAGACGAGCACAGGCAGCAGGAAAAGGAACGTCTGGGCGAGGCGGCGGAAGTGATCGAGGAAGGCAAAGACTATGTGCGTCTGATCAGACAGTGCAACGACGAGATTCCCGGCGAGGAAATGTCGGACAAGCTGGATCGGCTGGAGCTTCTGGTCACGAGGATTTTCGATCAGGTGGAGAAGGAGCCGGAGCTTGCGGGAGAACTGCGAAAGATGTTGAGCTTTTATCTGCCGACCACGAAAAAGCTTTTGGAGGCGTACCGCGATCTGGACGGGCAGCAGTTGGATTTATCCAATATCGAGCAGACGAAGCGGGAGATTGAGACGGCGGTTGACAATATCAACGAGGCATTTGAAAAGTTTCTGGACGAGCTGTTCCGGGAGAAGGCGTGGGATATCCAGTCGGATATTTCCGCCCTACATACGATATTGAAACAGGATGGGTACTTATAACAAATCGTCGCCTGACAGCGACGTTTGAGAGAATGCTCCGCATTCTCCGGCAAAAATGAGGGAGGTAGTTATGAACGAAATTGATGTAATGGAGCAGCAGGCGCCGACTCTGGTGTTTGGGGAAGTGGAAGATGCGGTGAAGGACAAGCAGCCTCTGGCGGAGATTCCGCAGGTGAAGGAGATGAAGGATGATCTGGATGACTCGGTTTTGAGCGACGAGGAAAGACGGCAGGTGGATGAGTTTGCGAAGCAGATTGACCTGCACAACTCTACGGCGATTTTACAGTACGGCGTAGGCACGCAGAAAAAGATGGCGGATTTTTCCGGCAGTGCGCTTGAAAATGTGAAGACGAAAGACTTGGGTGAGGTCGGGGACATGCTCTCCGATGTGGTGACGCAGCTGAAGGGCTTTGACGAGGAGGAGAAGGGATTCCTCGGCATCTTTAAGAAACCGACGCAGAAGCTGGAGACCATGAAGGCGAAATACTCCAAAGCGGAGACGAACGTCAATAAAATCTGCGAGGCGCTTGAGGACAATCAGGTACAGCTCCTCAAGGATATTTCCATTCTGGATAAGATGTACGAGCTGAATCTGACTTACTTTAAAGAGCTCTCCATGTACATACTGGCGGGCAAGAAGAAGCTTGCCGAGACGAGGGAGACGGAGCTGCCGCAGCTTCTCGCGAAGGCGAAAGCGAGCGGGCTGCCGGAGGACGCACAGGCGGCAAGGGATCTGGAAGCCCTCTGCGACCGTTTTGAGAAAAAGCTGCATGATTTGGAGCTGACCAGAATGGTGTCGATCCAGACCGCGCCCCAGATCAGGCTGGTGCAGAGCAGCGACACGATGATGGTGGAGAAAATCCAGTCTACCATTGTGAATACCATTCCCCTGTGGAAGAGCCAGATGGTGCTTGCGCTGGGCGTAACCCACGCGGAGCAGGCGGCGAGAGCGCAGCGGGAAGTGTCCGACATGACCAACGAGCTTCTGAAGAAAAACGCGGAGGTGCTTAAGGTTTCCGCTATAGAGAGCGCAAAGGAGTCTGAGCGAGGTATCATTGACATGGAGACGTTGAAGACTACCAACGCGAATCTGATTTCCACGTTGGACGAGGTGATGAAGATTCAGGCGGACGGCAGGGAGAAGAGACGGGTTGCCGAGGAAGAAATGCGCGTGATGGAGAACGAGTTGAAGACGAAGCTGTTGGAGCTCAGTGAGAGAAAGTAACAGAGGTAAGAGCGGTCTGCCGGAAATGGCGGAGCGATCTCGGATAAAAGGGTGAAATTTCGATATGAAATGGATGAAATTCAAAATAAAGACGGTCGTGGAGGCGGAGGATATTATAATCAGCGAACTCTACGACAGGGGGCTTGAAGGGGCGCAGATTGAGGACAAGGTGCCCCTTTCGCCGTTGGAGAAGGAGCAGATGTTCGTGGACATTTTGCCGGAGAGCGAAGCGGATGACGGTACGGCGTATCTCAGCTTTTTTGTGGAGGAGAATGCGGATGGCTCCCTCCATCTGAGTGGGGAAGCGGAGAATGCGGACGATGCTTTCGACTTTGGCGGAGAGTCGGGGAACGGAGGAGCGCCAGGCACAGGGCCGGAGAATGGAACGGCTGCGGACAAAGAGACTGTGCTCGCAAGAATTGAGGAGGCCTTGGCAGAGGTTCGTCAGTTTATGGAGATTGGGGAAGGGACTGTCACGGTGTCCGAAACGGAGGATATTGACTGGATCAACAACTGGAAGCAGTATTTTCATCAGTTCTACATAGACGATCTTCTCGTGATTCCCTCATGGGAGACAGTGAAGGAGGAGGATCAAAACAAGAAGATTCTCCACATTGACCCGGGCACGGCTTTTGGAACGGGGATGCATGAGACGACAAGACTCTGCATCAGACAGATCAAAAAATATGTAACGCCGGAGACGGCGTTTCTGGATGTGGGGACGGGCAGCGGCATTTTGTCCATTATCGCGCTGATGTATGGCGCGGAACATGCCGTTGGTACGGATTTAGACCCATGTGCGGTGGAGGCTGTGGCGCAGAATAAGGAGGCCAACGGCATCCGCGAGCAGGATATGGAGCTGCTGATCGGCAATATCATTACTGAGAAAGAAGTGCAGGACAAAGTCGGTTACGGGCGCTACGACATTGTTGCGGCAAATATTCTGGCGGATGTGCTCGTGCCGCTGACGCCGGTTATCATGCCGTGCCTGAAAACGGGCGGTGTCTATATTACTTCGGGTATTATCGAGGGGAAGGAAACGATAGTGGCGGATGCTATGGAAGCGGCGGGACTTACGGTTCTGGAGGTGAACGCTCTCGGCGAATGGCGGTCTGTGACGGCGCGGAAAGGTTGAAACAACAACCTTGTTTTGGCGGACATAAATGAATGACGCGACTATGGGATGATGACTGAAAGAGAATATGTCAGTGGTCTGTTATATGAATAAGGCGCGATATGGATGGGGCGGAACATGAGGAAGACGGAAGAAAAATTTGGTATGGTGCTGCTTAGAAATCTGGCGGGGGCACTGGCGATTGTATGGATGTGCGTTATTTTCGCCTTTTCTGCTCAGACGAAGGAGGAGTCCGGCGCGGTGAGCGAAAGCTTTACTTACCATATGGTAAGCTCCACCAGAAGCTTTTTTCATTTGGATTTAAGCGATGCGCGGGTGAAAGAGATTGCGGACACGATAGAGGGACTTGTGAGAAAGGCGGCTCATATGGCGGAGTACGGATTCTTGGCGGTCCTCCTGTACATATGGATCGGACAGTGGGAGATGAGTTTCCTGCGGCGCGGCGGGACGGCTGTCGGCGCGACTGCCGTCTATGCCGCCACAGATGAGTTCCATCAGCTTTTTGTGGCGGGACGCTCGGGACGGTTTTCGGATGTGTGTATCGACAGCGCGGGCGCTCTTGCGGGGGTGGTTGTGTTCGCGCTGATCGTGCGGATTGTACACAACATAAAAAGAACTTCTAAAGCTTAGCGGCATAGGCTGCTTCACAAAGGAGCTCTAAGTTTTACGTGGGAGAATGCTGACAGAACCGTTGTTCTCCAAGCGGATTCGGCGTGGGATGGAGATCGGACAATGTATCAGTTTTTTGTGGAACCTTCACAGATTCAGGATAAAAAAGTAATTATTACGGGCAGCGACGTCAATCATATAAAAAACGTTCTGCGCCTGAAGGCAGGCGAGGAGATTGCGGTCAGAAACGGTGTGGACGGAAAGGAATACCGCTGTGGTATTGAGGAGTTTGCGCAGGATCAGATAATCTGTTCCCTGCGCTTTATCAGGGAAGAGGGGGTGGAGCTGCCCTCCAAAATCTATCTTTTTCAGGGGATTCCCAAGGCGGATAAGATGGAGTTGATCATCCAAAAGGCCGTGGAGCTTGGTGTGTTTGAAGTGATTCCGGTGGCCGTGAAGCGCTGTGTGGTGAAACTGGACGAGAGGAAGGCGCGGGCGAAAGTGAGCCGATGGCAGGGCATCGCGGAGGCTGCGGCCAAACAGTGCAAAAGAGGAATCATTCCTGTGGTGAGGGAGCCCATGACCATGAAGGAAGCGGTTTCCTATGCGGGCGAGATGGACGTAAAGCTGATTCCCTACGAACTGGCCGAGGATATGAGCCACACGAAAAAAATGATTGAGGCGGTGCGCCCCGGCCAGAGCGTGGCGGTTTTTATCGGGCCGGAGGGCGGTTTCGAGGAGAGCGAGGTAGCGGAAGCGCTTGCGGCGGGCATAGAGCCGGTTACTTTAGGAAAAAGAATCCTGCGCACCGAGACGGCGGGGTTTACGGTGTTGTCGTGGCTGATGTACCACTTTGAATAGTATGACATAAAGTAAATTATGTAGTTTTATTATTTGCAGGAAGGAAAAACGGCAATGGAAGTATATCTGGATAATTCCGCGACGACCGCCTGTTTTGAGGACGCCGCGCAGTTGATGCACAGGATTTTGTGCGAAGATTATGGAAATCCTTCCAGCCTGCACCATAAAGGAGTGGAGGCGGAAGCCTACTTAAGATACGCGAACGAGACATTTGCAAAAATTTTGAAAGTAAATGAGAAAGAGATTTTCTTTACCTCCTGCGGAACGGAGTCGGACAATATCGCGCTGGTCGGCACGGCGATGGCAAATCACAGAACGGGGCGCCATCTAATTACCACAAGGATCGAGCATCCGGCGGTGCTGCAGCCCATGGCTTATCTGGAAAAGCAGGGCTTTGAGGTGACATATCTTTCCGTTGACAGACAGGGAAGGATTTCTCTGGAGGAGCTGGAGCAGGCCGTCAGGGCGGACACGATTCTGGTATCCATCATGCACACGAACAATGAAATTGGAAGTATACAGCCCATTGCGGAGGCAGGCGCGCTCATCAAGAAAAGAAACCCGAACACGCTTTTCCATGTGGATGCGGTGCAGGGCTTCGGCAAGGCGCGTATTTACCCCGGGAAAATGCACATTGATATGCTGAGCGCAAGCGGCCATAAGATTCACGGGCCTAAGGGCATCGGCCTGCTCTATATGAGGGAGGGTGCAAAGGTCAGCCCCATTATGTACGGCGGCGGCCAGCAGCGCGGTCTGCGCTCCGGGACGGAAAACCTGCCCGGCATTGCGGGCTTCGCCAAAGCGGCGGAGCTGGTGTATCAGGATTTGGAGCAGGATGTGGACAGAATGTACGGCCTGCGGGAGAAGTTGACTAATGGGGTCAAAAATATAGAAGATATCGTGCTCAACGGCTGTCCCGGCAGGGAGGGCGCGCCCCATGTGGTGAGCGTTTCTTTCCGGGGCGTTCGCAGCGAAGTGCTTTTGCACGCGCTGGAAGAGCGCGGGATCTATGTTTCCGCAGGGAGCGCCTGCGCGGCGCGTAAACCACAGCCCTCGGCCACCTTGCGGGCGGTCGGCGTGGAGAAGGAGCTTCTGGAATCCACAATTCGGTTCAGCCTCTCGGGATTTACGACAGAGGAGGAGATTGCATACACCTGCCAGAATCTGGAGGAGATTGTGCCGAAACTGAGACGGTATACGAGACATTAGCGGAGTGCGAAACTCCGGTAAGTTTATTGAAATTGTACAAATAGTATAACCAACACAGACGCGCTTGCGCTCCGCTCCGAACGTAATGGTACGAAGCTCGGCAGCACTTCGCCAAGTACCAACGGTTTTAATCCGAAGGATTTAAACAGTCTGCAAGGTCTGCTTATGGTTATACTATTTATACAACGATTGTAGTGTTGCGACGAGTTTCGCAATGATCGGCCAATTAGAGCGAAGGAGAGAACATGTACAAGTCATTTCTGATTAAATATGCGGAGATCGGCGTGAAAGGAAAAAACCGCTACTTGTTTGAGGAAGCGCTGGTGAAACAGATCAAGTACGCGCTGAAAAAGGCGGAGGGCGAGTTTTTGGTGCGCCGGACGGACGGCCGCATCTATGTGGATGCGCAGTCCGATTTTGACTTTGACGAAGTGGTGGAGAGTCTGAAAAAGGTGTTTGGCATTTCCGGCATTTGTCCGGTGGTTCATGTGGAGGATGAGGGCTTTGAGAAGCTCTGTCAGGATGTGACGCGCTATATCGGTGACGTATACCCGGACAGGAACAAAAGCTTTAAGGTGGCGGCAAGGCGTGCGCGCAAAAACTATCCGCTTAACTCCATGCAGCTCAATGAGGAGCTGGGCGGCGTGATTCTGGATGCCTACCCGGACATGCATGTGGACGTGCACAACCCGGATATCCTTTTGCATGTGGAAATTCGGGACAAGATATACCTCTACTCCGAGATCATACCCGGTCCCGGCGGTATGCCTGTGGGGACGGGCGGTAAGGCGATGCTTCTTCTGTCCGGCGGTATTGATTCCCCGGTGGCGGGCTGGATGATCGCCAAGCGCGGGGTGAAGATCGACGCTGTGTACTTCCACGCGCCCCCCTACACAAGCGAGCGGGCGAAGCAGAAGGTGGTGGATCTGGCGAAAAAAGTGGCGGCCTACGCGGGGCCTGTCTGGCTGCATGTGATCAATTTCACGGATATCCAGCTTTATATCTATGACAAGTGCCCCCACGACGAGCTGACCATCATTATGCGCCGTTATATGATGCGCATCGCGGAGCACATTGCGAGGGAGACAGAGTGTCTGGGGCTGATAACAGGCGAGAGCATTGGACAGGTGGCTTCGCAGACCATGGCGAGTCTGGCGGCAACGAACGAGGTGTGCACCATGCCCGTCTACAGACCGCTGATCGGTTTTGACAAGATGGAGATTGTGGATATTGCGGAGAAAATCGACAGCTATGAGACTTCTATTCTGCCCTACGAAGACTGCTGCACCATTTTTGTGGCCAAGCATCCCGTGACGAAGCCGAATCTGAATATCATAAAGCGGCACGAGCAGAATCTGCAGGAGGAGATTGAGGCGCTGGTGGAGAAAGCGCTGGCGACGGATGAGGTGATTGTGGTGCAGGCGTAAAGCCGATCATAATCGTACATTGACAATATAATATGTTTGCCGGGGGACGTGCTCTCACCTGATCCGAGTTCTGCGGAAGGGGTGATCATTATGAGTACATATGAGGAAATGCAGGTTATACTTACCATTGCGTTACTGGTAGTTGCAATTCTGAATTTGAAAAATAAGAAATAGCCGTCCTGATCTTTGGCAAGAGCTGACGGCTATTTCTTAATAGTTCTAAGTTTTATTCGCCGGGTCGGGTGATCTGCACTCACCTTCCGGCTGTTCTGATAAGCATATTATATGTCATTTTTCCTCTTTTTACAAGAGTTTGTGTGTGGGCCTGTGTGCATAAAAACAGCCCGGGAATTTCCCGAGCTGCTCTTTACTCTTTGATGTAAGCAGAAGCGCGCTTACATGATGTAAGGCTTCAGCGCCGCCATAACCTCATCCGTGCCGTCCTCAGCGTGGATGTTCAGGTCGATGGGCTTGGAGAGATCCAGACTGAAGATGCCCATGATGGATTTCGCATCGATAACGTATCTGCCGGATACCAAGTCAAAATCATAATCAAACTTTGTGATATCGTTCACGAAAGACTTAACCTTATCGATAGAATTTAAAGAAATCTGTACTGTTTTCATTGCGGAATTACCTCCTTTGATTTTTATACCTTCTGGGTATTATACTAAATGTTGGAAGAGCAAAAGTCAATGATAAAACAATACAAAAAATGCGGGGATTACTATGAAAAGTGTAGCATTACATAATCTGGGCTGCAAGGTAAACGCCTATGAAATGGATTTTATGCAACAAATGTTACAAGAAAAGGGATATAAAATTGTACCATTTGATGAAGCGGCCGACATCTATATTGTGAACACCTGTACGGTTACAAATATCGCGGACAGGAAGAGCAGACAGATGCTCCACCGGGCAAAAAAGAGGAATCCGGACGCGGTGGTGGTGGCGGTAGGGTGTTATGTGCAGACCGGGCAGGATACGCTTGAGAAGGACAGCGCCGTGGATCTGGCGATCGGAAACAACCGGAAGAAGGATCTGGTGGAGATACTGGAGGCGTATCTGGAGAGCCGGCAGGCGGACGGGCCGGCGGAATCGGAGCAGGGGGAGCGGGCAGGCGCGGCTGCAGACCGGGAAGAAGCGGCGGACGGAATGTGCGGGGCAGAGAGGGCAGACCGGGAAGAGGCGTCGGGCAGGACAGAAAGAGACGCACCGCAGGTCGTGATTGAAACGGTCGACATCGCCCGTGCGCCCTACGAGGAGATGACGCTCAAAACGACGGCGGAGCACACCCGCGCTTACATCAAGATTCAGGACGGGTGCAACCAGTTTTGTTCTTATTGTATTATTCCTTATGCCAGAGGGCGGGTCAGAAGCCGCGAGGAGGCGGATATTTTGAGGGAAGCGCGGGGGATGGCGCAGACGGGCTACCGTGAGATTGTGCTGACGGGCATACATATCAGCTCCTACGGGGTTGACCGGGGCGGCGGCGAACTCGTCCGCCTGCTGGAAAAGCTTTCTGAAATAGAGGAGATTGCCAGGATACGGCTCGGTTCTCTGGAGCCGGGGATTGTGACGGGGGAATTTGCCTCCCGCATCAGTGCTTTGCCGAAGGTATGTCCCCACTTTCATCTGTCCCTGCAGAGCGGCAGCGATACGGTGCTTCGCAGAATGAACAGACGCTATGACACGGCGGGTTATTTCAGTGCGGTAGAGCGGCTGAGAGAATGTTATGCAAACCCGGCAATTACCACAGACGTGATTGTGGGATTCCCGGGGGAGACGGAGGAAGAGTTTGCGCAGACGGAAAAGTTCCTTCGACGCGTTGGGTTTTATGAAATGCATATTTTTAAGTATTCCAGGCGGCAGGGCACCCGCGCGGCCGCTATGGAGGGACAGCTTACGGAGGCCGAAAAAGCGGTGAGGAGCGAGCGCCTGATGGGGGTGGAGCGGGAAATGTCCCGTGCGTACCGGGAGGCATTCTTAGGGAAAACGGAGGAAGTGTTGTTTGAGGAGCTTCTGGAAAAAGAGGGGAAGCATTATTGGATCGGGCATACCCCCCGCTATTTAAAGGTGGCGCGGGAGGCGGAGCCGGGGGAGAATCTGCGAAATTGTATGATCGGCGGCAGACTGGCATCCTTTTTGTCGGAAGATGTTTTGCTGATCGGTGACTGAGCGGAATGAAAACCGGCAATACGGTTTGTCGAAGAGCGCATCGGGGCGCCGGACAGCCTTGAAATAGCCGTTGCTGTGGCATTTTATTTGTGGTAATATATACCATAAAGGTGTGAAGGGGATTTTGGAGGAATCGTTGGTATGGGGTTGCAAAAGAAAAAAGCGCTGCTCAGTGTCCTTTGTGCGGCGATCCTTATCCTTACAGTGGCAGGCTGCGGAAGCAAAACGCCGCTGGATCCGAAAAATCCCACTTCGATTACAGTGTGGACGTATTATAACGGCGACCAGCTGAGCGCCTTTGACAGTCTGGTGGAGGAGTTTAACGAGACTGTCGGCGCAGAAGAGGGCATTATCGTAAAGAGTGTCAGCCAAGGCTCGGTGAACGATTTGGAGGCAAATGTGCTCGCAGCCGTGCAGGGGGAAGTCGGGGCTGACGAAGTGCCGAATATCTTTATGGCCTACGCGGATACGGCCTACACGATTGACCAGATGGGTCAGGTTATGGATCTGAAGGATTACCTGACGGAAGAAGAGAAAAGCGCCTATATTGACAGCTATATCAGAGAAGGGGATTTTGCGGGAACGGGAGAGATCAAGATTTTTCCCACGGCGAAATCTTTAGAGGTGTTGGTTTTAAATAAGACGGACTGGGATGCCTTCGCGGAGGCGACGGGCGCATCCTATGATGATCTGGCGGATATTGAAGGGCTGGCAGCAACGGCCAGACGGTATTATGAGTGGACGGATGAAAGAACGCCTGATATTCCGGACGATGGCCGGGCGTTTTTCGGCCGGGACGCTATGGCGAACTACATGCTGATTGGCAGTATGCAGCTCGGTCAGGAGATTTTTGAAGTTTCCGACGGAAAGATGACGCTGCACTTTGACAAGGCGGTGGCTCGAAAACTCTGGGACAATTATTATATCCCTTTCATCAAAGGCTATTTTGCGGCGACGGGTCGTTTCCGAAGCGATGACATTAAGACGGGAAATATCATTGCTTATGTGGGAGCCAGCTCCGGGGTGTCCTTTTTCCCGGAGACGGTGAGCGTGAGCGATTCGGAGAGCTATCCCATTGAGATGGATGTACTCCCCTGCCCGCAGTTTGACGGCGGGCACTATGCGGTACAGCAGGGTGCGGGTATGGTGGTGACCAAGGGAGAGGAGCCGGAGGTATACGCCTGCATGGAATTTCTCAAGTGGTTTACGGCGGATGAGAGAAATATTAAGTTTTCCGTGGATTCCGGCTACCTGCCGGTGACGAAGACAGCCAATCACAAGGACGCGATTGTTGGCAGCGGCGCGCAGATTAAGGAGGGCATGTTAAAGACCCTGAATGTCGGCGTGGATACTGTCAACAGCAATGAAATGTATACGACGAAAGCATTCGAGGGCGGTACAAAGGCGAGAAATATTCTGGAATACTCTCTTAGCGATAAAGCGGCGGCCGACAGGGAAACTGTAGTAAGCAGAATGGCGCAGGGCCTGAGCATGGAAGAGTCAGTGGCGGAGTTTGAGCTGGATGATAATTTTGATGCATGGTATGAGGAAACGCTGCAGCGTCTGCAAGAGTTTGTACAATAACGGCGTAGAGATAAGAGTAACGGGTGAGTACCGATATGTCGGAGCATAAGCGAAGAGAGAGAACAATTTTTTGGATGGCGCTGCGTTCGCTGCTTGTAGTGCTTGCGGTGGAAATGCTGCTCATGGTGGGCAGTCTGGTGGCAGGGGGCGTGATTCAGACGCTCAACAGCAATTCGCGGGATATTCTGGCGAAGCAGGTGGAGAACAGAGGCAGTTATCTGACGGGCAGCATGGCCTTAAGCTGGTCGAATTTAAGTGGAATAGCCGATAAAATAAATGACTGTACACAGGAATATCTTGCGGCGGAGGGGATGACGCCGGAGGATCTTGGCAGGGAGGGCGGGGGCGACCCACTGATCAACAGGATCTGCCACGATTTGATTGACACCATGTACAACAAGCAGGTGTCGGGTATTTTTGTACTCATAAGTACACAGCCGGATGCGGCGGAGAAGATGCAGGGCATTTATCTGCGGGATCTTGACCCCACGTCCATGCCCTCCGATCTTCATGCGGATATTCTGGTGGAGCGGGCGCCTGTGAGCGTGGTGCGTGCCGGATATCTTGCCACGGACACGGGATGGCAGCCGGTCTTTTCCGCAGCGGACAGCAAAGAACAACCTTTTTTCTTTAAACCGTATCAGGCGGCGGTGGAAGGAAACGGAAAACTTTCCGCGGAGGCCTGCGGCTATTGGACAACGGAAACTTACAGCCTTTCCGGGGATAGCAGGGAAGCCATATCCTATTCCCGGCCATTAATTCTGCCGGACGGCACGGTTTACGGTGTGCTGGGGGTGGAAGTTTTGGCGGATTATTTACAGACACTTCTGCCCTGTGGGGAGTTGTTGGAAAAAAACCGCGGCTCTTACATGCTCGCCTGCGATACGGGAGAGGGATATATAACTCCTGTTATTTTATCCGGCGAAACCATGGCGGGGGGAACGCTTGAGAAGCTGCATTTTACATTCGCGGATCAGAAGAAAGCGGTCGTGGCAGATGAGGATAATGAATATTACGGGGCGGTGAGAAATATTGTTCTCTACAGCAGAAACGCGCCCTTTGACACTGATAAATGGTATCTGGTGGGACTTGCAAAGCGGGATGACCTTTTTGCCTTTTCCATTCAGGTGACAAGGACACTGGTATTTTGTTTTGTGGAAACGTTAGCTTTCGGGCTGATCGGTATTTTTCTGGTAAGCTACCGGCTCTCCAAGCCCATACATATGCTTTCGGGTGAGGTGGAGAAGGCGAAACAGATGGGGACGCTGCCGTCCCTGCCAAGTACGGGCATTCGGGAGATCGACCAATTTTCCGGGGCGATTGAACGACTGCAGCAGGAGGTTGCGGATTCCGCCACCCGCTTTATGCAGATTATAAAGATGTCCAGTGCGGAGCTGGCCGGTTATGAGTTGAAGGAAGGCTCCGACAGGGTTTATGTGACGGACAATTATTTTCCGCTGATGGGCGAGGAAAATGTGGATATCGAAAATCTGACGGTGGATAGGTTCCGTGAGATTAAGATGGAGGTCAAGAAAAACCTGATTGCCAGAACGATGGAGGACGGCAGTACGATTTACACCATGCCGCAGAAGGATGGGAAGGTGCGCTACCTGCGTTCTTCCACGACCCAGGACGGAGATCGGCTTGTGGGGCTTTTGGAGGACGTGACGGTCTCCACACTGGAGAAAAAGCAGATCGAGAGGGAGCGCGACAGCGATATCCTGACTAAGCTTTACGGCAGGCAGGGGTTCCGCAGGGAGGCGGAGGAGCTGTTTGCCCAGCCGGAGGTGATGAAGCACGCGGCGCTGGTTATGATTGATCTGGATAACTTAAAGACCACAAACGACAGGTTTGGTCACAATTTTGGCGATCTTTACATACAGACGGCGGCGAGATGCTTTCAGGACAACACGCCGGAAAGGACGCTTTGCGCGCGCATGGGCGGCGATGAATTTTTGATCCTATTTTACGGTTTTGACGATCGGAAGACGATCAGGGAGTGCCTTGACAAATTATACCGGGCGATTGGGGAAGTGGATTTTATTCTTCCCGACGGTCAGAATATGGGGCTTTCCGCGTCCGGCGGTTATGCGTGGTATCCGGAGGATACCAATAATTTATCCGTTTTGATAAAGTATGCGGATTTTGCCATGTATCAGGTAAAACGCACCGGAAAGGGGAGGCTGCGCGAATTTGACCACAAGGCATGGGAACAGCAGATGTCGGAGGATCAGAGCCGTATCGAGTTTCATCAGATGATGGATGCGCGTAAACTCACGTATCACTACCAGCCGATATTTTGTGCATGCGACGGGGAAGTCTATGGATATGAGGCGTTGATGCGTGTGGATACGCCGGGTCTGCGCAACCCCGAGCTAGTGCTGCAGATCGCCAGGGAAGAGGGCCTTATGGGCGAGATCGAAAAGTTGACGATGTTTATGGCAAGCGAAAGATATGTGGAGCTTCTCGAGCAGGGGGCGGTGTCCCCGGAGGCCCGGCTGTTTCTTAATTCCATCGCCAATCAGGATATGACGGAGGAGGATGAACGGGAGTACCACGAGCGCTTTGCGGCGATTCAGGACAGAGTGGTTGTGGAGATTACGGAGACGGAAAATCTGGAGATGGATTTGATTCGCAAGAAAAGCAGGGCGGAGGGATTTCGGGGAATCTTCGCGCTGGATGATTACGGCAGCGGTTACAACAGCGAGTTAAATCTGCTGACGCTGCATCCCCACTATGTGAAAGTGGACGTCACCATTGTGAGGGATGTCGATGTGGATGAAAATAAACAGCAGATTGTGAAAAACATTGTAGAGTATGCCCATACGCGCGATACGAAGATTATTGCGGAGGGTATAGAGACGGGGGCGGAGTTAAAGAAGCTTCTGGAGCTTAACGTGGATCTTTTGCAGGGCTTTTTCCTTGCAAGGCCCGGTGCGGTGCCGCCTGCACTCTCGGAGGATGCGAGACTTCTCCTCTGGGATCAGAGGCAGAGCGGTTGATTTTTTCTATAAAAAATGGTAATAATAATAACAATAGATAAGGGCGTGAGAATATGCGGGAACAGGATTTAGAGAACACACAATTTTTTACGGTGGAGACGGAGCCGGAGACGGGCGTGAAGCTCGTGCTGTCCACGGTATATGAGGCGTTGACGGAGAAGGGTTATAACCCGGTCAATCAGATTGTCGGCTACATTATGTCGGGTGATCCCACTTACATTACCAGCCATAAGAGTGCGCGCAGCCTGATTATGAAAGTGGAGCGGGACGAGCTTGTGGAGGAAATGCTTGTGGAATATATCAAAAACTCCATTGAAGGCCAATGTAAAAAGAATTGAGAATGCCCAATAGCAGGCGTTCTTGGTACTGGAGTATGATGGTAGAGGGACAACAAATGAGAATCATGGGGCTTGATCTTGGATCCAAAACGGTGGGGGTGGCCATCAGCGACCCGCTGCTTATTACGGCGCAGGGGATCGAAATCATCAGGCGCAAGGAAGAGAACAAGCTGAGACAGACGCTTGCGCGCATTGAGGCGCTGATCGTGGAGTACGAGGTGGATCGGATCGTGCTTGGTCTGCCGAAGAACATGAACGACACGCTGGGAGAACGGGCGCAGCTTTCCCTTGCATTTAAGGAAAAGCTGGAGCGGCGCACGGGGCTTCCCGTGGTGATGTGGGACGAGAGACTGACGACGGTGGCGGCGGATAAGGCGATGATGGAGGCCGGTATCCGCAGAGAAAACCGTAAGGATTATGTGGATATGATTGCGGCGTGCCTGATTTTGCAGGGGTATCTGGATTCGCGCGAAACTTCGTCTTAGGTACTGAGACTGCGATTGAAACAGTTTCCAAGAGTATGCTTATCATTATGTTATTTACGCAATATATAGGCTGAGATAAGTTTCGCAGGAATCAGAGTATGGAGGATATATGGAGAAAATTACATTTACACCGCAGGAGGGCGGCGCTGTCGAGTTTTATGTTTTGGAACAGACGATGATCGGCGGCGTGAATTACCTTCTGGTGACGGATTCCGGGGAAGGGGACGGCGATGCGCTTATTCTGCGCGACATTTCCGCGCCGGAAGATGTGGAAGCGGTGTATGAGATCGTGGAAGACGATGAAACATTAAACGCAGTGGCGGCTGTGTTTGAAAAGATAGTGGATGACGTGGATATTATCAATTAGAAAACGGAGGTAAATTTTTTTGAGAAAAAATGAAGAAGGAAGGTCAGCGAGTAAGCTGAAGGCTATCCCATTAGGCGGGCTTGAGCAGATTGGGCTTAATATTACTGCCTTTGAGTATGAGGATAGCATTGTTGTGGTGGACTGCGGTCTGTCATTCCCGGAGGATGAGATGCTGGGAATTGATCTGGTGATACCGGATATCACATATCTGAAGGATAATGCTGACAAGGTCAAGGGGTTTGTGATCACCCACGGACACGAAGATCACATCGGGGCGCTGCCCTATGTATTAAAGGAGTTGAACATACCGATTTATGCGACAAAGCTTACTATGGGCATCATAGAAAATAAGCTGGAAGAGCATGGGCTGATGAAGACAACCAAGAGAAAGGTAGTCAAGTTCGGGCAGTCCATCAATCTGGGGCAGTTTCGGATTGAGTTTATTAAGACGAATCACAGCATTGTGGACGCGGCGGCGCTGGCGATTTATTCCCCGGCGGGCGTGGTGGTGCACACTGGAGACTTCAAGGTGGACTATACGCCGGTGTTCGGTGACGCCATAGATTTGCAGAGATTTGCAGAGATCGGGAAAAAGGGCGTACTTGCACTTATGTGCGACTCCACCAATGCGGAGAGACCCGGTTTTACGCCTTCCGAAAAGACGGTTGGAAAGACGCTGGATTCCCTTTTCCTGGAGCATAAGGATACCCGTATTCTGATCGCTACCTTTGCGTCCAATGTGGACAGGGTGCGTCAGATCATTAATACGGCGGAGAAATTTGACAGAAAAGTTGTAGTGGAAGGCCGCAGCATGGTGAATATCATTGATACGGCTTCCAAGCTGGGCTACCTGCAGATCGCGGACAGGACGCTGATCGACGTGGAGGAGCTCAAAAACTACCCGCCGGAGAAGACGGTCATCATTACGACCGGCAGCCAGGGCGAAAGTATGGCAGCCTTGAGCCGCATGGCGGGCAATAACCACAAAAAGATATCCATTATGCCGGGAGATACCGTTATTTTCTCGGCCCATCCGATACCGGGCAATGAGAAAGCGGTCACCAATGTGATCAATGAGCTGCAGATGAAGGGCGCGGATGTGATTTTTCAGGATGTTCATGTGTCCGGGCACGCCTGTCAGGAGGAGATCAAGCTGATCTATTCCCTCGTAAAACCCAGATATGCGATTCCTGTTCACGGGGAATATAAACACAGGAAGGCGCAGGCAAAGATTGCGGCTCAGCTTGGAATCCCCAAAGAAAATATTTTCATGCTGCAGTCCGGCGATGTGCTGGAGATGGATGACCACAAGGCAGTCGTGAACGGAAAAGTGCCCGTGGGAGCGATTCTGGTGGATGGTCTCGGCGTGGGCGACGTGGGCAATGTGGTGCTTCGGGACAGACAGCATCTGGCGGAGGACGGCATTATGATCGTGGTAATGGCGCTGGAATCTCACAGCGACCAGCTTATTTCCGGCCCTGATATCGTGTCGAGAGGATTTGTCTATGTGAGAGAGTCCGACGAGCTGCTTGACGAGGCGAGGCTTCTCGTGGAGGAGGCCGTGCAGGACTGCATTGACAAGGGCAAGACCGACTGGGGTAAGCTTAAGAGCACCGTCAAGGATGTATTGAGCGATTTTGTCTGGAAGAAGACAAAGAGAAGGCCGATGATATTACCGATCATTATGGAGGTATAATACCATGTCAGAGAAAGAGATCATAGAGGCAGCCAGAGACTTTGCAGATAAGATTATGACCTCAGATGCTTACAGGGAATATCTGTACCAGAGAGAAAAGATAAAGAAACAGCCGGAGATTTACGAGAAGGTTAACGAGTTCAGGCAGCGCAATTTTGATTTGCAGAACGAGACGGACAGCGAAGATATGCTTGACCGCATGGAGGCTTTCGAGAGGGAGTATGAGAAATTCAGGGAAAATCCTCTCGTGGATGATTTCCTGCAGGCGGAGCTGGCCTTCTGCCGCATGATGCAGGAGGTATACGTACTGCTGGCGGATGAGATAGATTTCGAGGTATAACTATGAGTATAAAAGGAATTATCGGTTCCACGGCGGAACTGATTATCAAAATTGTCGTTTTGGCTTTTGCCGTCACCTATATCACGAGAGCGGCCACGGCGGCCTACGATTACGGTTACCGCATATTTACCGAAGAGCCGGTCTCTCTCGGGGAGGGCCGGACGATCAGCGTCAGCGTGGACGACCCGGTGTCCGTCAGAGCGGTGGGCGAGATGCTGGAGGAGCGGGGGTTGATCCGTGACGGGAAACTTTTTGTCATTCAGGAGCTCTTGTCGGAGAACCACGGCAAGCTTCAGCCCGGCATCTACGACCTGAGCACTGCCATGACGGCGGAGGAGATGATGGAAGTGATGGCGGCGGACGCTCCTGAGGAGGGCGAAGAGGACGCGGAAGGAGAGTCACAGTGATTTCAGATGAGCGCATGGAGACATTTCTCGCTTCTCTGGACGCGGGCAACACCCCATTTCTTGATCAGATAGAACGTGAAGCTTTGGAAACCAATGTGCCGGTGATACGCACGCAGACGCAGGGACTGCTCCGGTTCCTGCTTGCGCTGCAAAAACCCATGTCCATTTTGGAGGTGGGCTGTGCCATTGGTTTTTCTGCGCTTTTGATGAGCGAGTATGCTCCGGCGGGGTGTAAGATTACTACCATTGAAAAATATGAGAAAAGGATTCCTGTGGCGAAGGCGAATTTCGTGCGGGCGGAAAAGGAAGACGCCATCACGCTTCTGGAGGGGGATGCCGCGGATATCCTGAAGGAGCTGACGGGGCCTTACGACTTTATTTTTATGGACGCGGCCAAGGGGCAGTATATTCATTTCATGCCGGAGGTTCTGCGGCTTCTTGCGCCGGGCGGCCTCTTGGTGTCCGACAATGTGTTACAGGACGGCGATATTTTGGAATCCCGGTTTGCCGTGGAGCGGAGAAACCGCACGATTCACAGCAGGATGCGGGAATATCTCTATGAGCTTACGCACCACGAGGCGCTGGAGACGGTGGTGCTGCCCGTGGGGGACGGCGTGACGGTAAGCGTTAAAACGATGCCGAACGAGAGAAGCTGACAACCGGGCGGTGAAAGATGGATGAGAGCATTCGAAC
>VSNH01000159.1 GCA_009774215.1 Lachnospiraceae bacterium | reverse complement strand
GCAGGATTAAATTCAACTTGTGCATAGGTAACTTCTATTGAAGAAACAAAGGGTAGAATTTACTTTTGCAATTTAGGGAGAAAAAATTTACGAGAAATTCAGTTTTCAAAAGGTATTGTCTGATGTATAATAAAAACAGTGGAAGAAGGTGATATTTTTGAATACAACGGAGCAGACACATCAACAGGATTTAGAACGTCTGAAATCACTCCGATATATGGATGATGATTTCATGTCCGTCTGTCTTGCAGATAATTTTGAAGGTGTGGAATTGATACTACGAATTGTTTTAGGGCGGGAGGATATAAAAGTTAAATCGGTCAGGACGCAAGAACCATTGAAGAATTTGCAAGGACGTTCGGCTGTTTTAGATGTTCATGCGATTGACAGCACCGATAAGGAATTTGATGTTGAAATTCAAAGGAAAGATGCAGGAGCAGGCGCAAAGAGGGCAAGGCATAACAGTAGCTTGTTGGATGCACACATATTAAATGCTGGTGATGATACGGAGGATATTCCCGACAGCTATGTTATTTTCATAACAGAAAATGATGTAATGAAAGGAAACCAGCCGATATATCCCGTAGAAAGATATGTTACTATCGGGGAAAACAAGGTATTGTTTGGCGATGGTTCGCATATCATATATGTTAATGGGAAATATAGGGGCAACGATGAGATTGGAAAGCTGATGCACGATTTTTCATGCACTAATCCCGATGATATGAATTATGAAACGCTTGCTAAAAAAGCACGATATTTTAAGCAAGACGAGAAAGGAGTTGCGGCTATGTGCAAAATTATGGAAGATATGAGGAATGAGGCGGAACAAAATAAAGCAAAAAGAACGGCGGTTCATTTAATAAAGTTAGGTAAAATGACTTTAGAGGAAATAGCAGAAGCTACGGAATTATCCCTTGATATAGTTAAAGAGTTAGAAAGTCAATCAATGCAGTTAGCGTAATCGGCAAAACAATTTAATATCAAAATAATAGCGTAAAGACGCATGGAACAGTAAATTGTAAACCATGCGTCTTTTTTACGCCCAAAAGGAGGAACATGAGCGACAACATTCAGACCAACACCACAGGGCGATTAACGCCCTGTTTACAACAGAAGATTGACAAAACAAGGTATTTAGTCGAGGTACATTTCTCTGCTACGAATACCCAAAGCGTAGAGGACAAGTTAAAGCGTGTCATTCTCCATGACTTAGAGCATGGGAAACAGGGCAGACCAAGAAAAAGTGATGGAAAATGATGAATGCGTCCTTGGCAAGTAGCAACAGGTGCTGCAAACATATATATCGTTACCGGTTACAACGATATGAGAAAAAGCAAAGACGGTCTGTGCGCAATCGTCATGGATCATCTGAAAGAGGAACCGGACACTCACTCCATCTATCTTTTCTGCGGTAAACGCTGCTACCGGCTCAAGATCTTATTACGAGAGCCAGACGGGTATGTCCTTTTGATGGAAAGACTTGATGTCGTCCATGGCAAATACCGCTGGCCGAGGAAGCACTCCGAGGTAAACCCCATTACCTGGCAGCAGTTCGACTGGCTCATGTCCGGACTTGAAATCGAGCAGCCAAAGTCTCTGCGGACAGCCTGAAGTTCTTGATCTTACTGAATTTTTGCCTGTTTTGTGGTATAATGAGCTTAACAAAAACGGGAGAAAAAACATGCCGCATTCCGCTAAAGACATCCAGCTTACAGAGCTTAAGAATACCATATCAAAACGGAATGAACTGATCACGACACAGACGAAGTCCATGGATTCTTTACAGAAAACCATCGAAGCGTTGCGTCAGGAGTTAAGCAACAAGCAGGCTGAAGTGGATTATCTGAAGGCAAAACTGTTTGGATCTTCCAGTGAGAAATGCAAAAGCCCCTTTCCCGGACAGATGAATCTTTTCGAGGAGATGCCGGATGAGAGGGTTCCCTAGATCATAGAGTCGGAAGTGACCCATGTTTCCGCCCACAAACGGGAACGTAAGCCCAAAGCTTCTTATGAGGAGATGTTCGACAATCTCCAACGCAGGGAGGTTGTGCTCGATACACTGGCTGACAAGGATAAGGACTGTCCTGTCTGCGGGACACAGATGGTTCCGATCGGAACTGAGACTGTCCGCACAGAGCTTGTTTTCCATCCCGCATATCCGGAACGCGTGGATTACATGGCGGTTACATGTGAATGCCCTTCCTGTAAAGATTCCACGGAACCGCAGTTCGTAAAAGATGAAGGAGCGGCGCCGCTTTGCGGTACATTAGTAGCATTACAAAAGGTTGACTTCCAGATACCCTTAATACACGAATTTTCCTTACTCTTATTATTCAGAGGCAGGGGGCATCCGCCTCCTGCCTCCGTTTCCCCATACACCCGGACAGGTATTTTCAAATAAAACATTATCCTGCATTCAGATTTTCTTCAGCTTCTTCAATGCCTCAGGCTTCTTCGGGTCATGGTAGATATAGGAGCATGTGGAATTGGCGCCGGCGTGGGCGGAGATAAGGGCAGCCCGCTCCAGAATCTTCAGGCCGAGTTTGTTAGTACTGAAAAGCTTTTGTGTTTTCATAGTGATTTCCTCCATTCGTAAACATTTGGTATTATCTTTAGTACTACTACATTGTAGAATATAGCTTATATCTGTTCTGATATCGACAGAATGTAAAAATTACGTTGTTTCCTGTAAGAATTCCCGGCGGCAGAACAACGCGGATACTTGAAATATGCCGCTCTCATGGTGGATGGATATCTCACCGGCATACTTTTCTGCCGTCCGTTTCACTGATAACAGGCCGATTCCGTGGTCGCCGCTTTTGCTGCTGCGGAGTTTTCCGCTGCTGTCTGAGGCAACTGCACCGTTGAAGGGATTTTCTACAGTGATAAGAAGGACATCCTTTACCAGACGAACCGACAGACTGATCCACTTGTCTTTTTCGTCCGTAAGCTGTCGGACGGCCTCCATAGCGTTGTTCAAAAGGTTTTCCAAAATGATGCACAGATCGGGGCCTTCGACAAAAAGCTCTGTTGGTACATCGAGTTGGCAGACCATCCGTATGCCCTCCGCGGATGCGGCGGCGTACTTATAGTTGACCAGCGCGTCCAGAGCCACATTTCCCGTTTCTGCGGTGCCATGTCTGTTCAAACTGTTCTCATCAGGCATTTTTCCTATTTCACTTTTTGTTTCCTCAATCTGCCCCGCTTCCAGCAATGCGCGCAGGGCAATCAGACGGCCTTTCAGATCATGGCGCAGGATACGGGTTTGGCGGTAGGCTTCTTCCCGCTCAGTCGCCTGTCTGACGCAGAGGTGAATTTCCTGTTCATAGGCCTGCGTCTGTTTTTCCATGAAAGTCTGTGCGCTGATCTTATCGTAGATATCGAAGATCAGGTAGTTGTTCAGAATGATAAAGATGGATAAAATGTAAAAAAAGGCTGTTTCCCCGTTGTGCAGGGCAGTTACATGGGCATAGTGTGTGATGAAAATGGAGGAGCAGGGAACCAAAAAGAGGCGGATCCAGTACCGGAAGGGAAGTGGGGTGGTGAGATCGCGTCCCTTCCACCGTTTATACATCTGGACAATGATATACATAGCGATTGTGGAGATGAGATTTCCGACGACAAACGGATCCCCCTCCAGTGTTGCCAGCAGGATACTCTGGGTAGCCACCTCTACAACCATTCGCGATGTGTGGTAGATGCAGGAGCGGAATAGGGCTGTCTTGATATCTCCACAGCCATAGGCGAACAGGAGCACCGTCATCAGAATGAGGTTGCCAAAGAGCGTGAGCAAGGGATATCTTGAGTTGGAGAACATGATCAGATATAAAAAGAGGATGTAAAGCGACCACGCGGCGTAGCGGAATGCCTTATGGTGTGTCGCTTCCCTTCGGAAAGAAGCAAGATATGTGTGGATGATGTGTACTGCAAAGAGTACCATCAGCACATCAAGAAATAACGATTCTTTCATTTTTATCCCCTTTTACACCTGCCAATGCCATGAACCTTGTCATGGCGGACTTCTTTCGGTCTTCGCTGATCTGGATAATTTTGCCATCCAGCATTTCAATTTCCGTGGCGGACATTGCCTTTATGTAGCCAAAGTTCACGAGAAAAGATTGGTGTACCCGCAGGAAGCGTCCGTTGAGGGAGGCTACCTGCTTTTCAATATCGTTCATTTTTGCGTAGAAACAGGTCTGTCGCAAATTTGAGGCATCCGTATCCGATCGTGGTAAATGGATAGTAATGATCCGCCGGCAACTCTCAAAGTAGGTAATTTGGTCAAATGGAATCCGATACAGCGTTTTCTTATAGGAAAAAGTAAAGTACCCGGTACGCTGTCTGATCCGTTCGCGCGCGGAGAGGAATACTTCGAGGAAAGCCGCCTCGTCTATCGGTTTCGACAGGAAACGGAAAGGTTCTGTGTAAAACAGTTCTTTCAAGTGTTCTTCATGGACTGATACGTATACGAGCAATGCGGGAATTTCTGCTTCCCGCAAGGCCAGCGCGGCGCGGATGCCATCCATGAATTCCATTTCGATATCCAGATAAATAAGATCGAAGCACATTTGCTGTTCCATAACGGCTTTGACAATGGCGGAACCGTCGAAGAACACTTCGCAGTTGACTTCCACTCCTTGTTCGGCAGCAATTTGCCGCAGAAGCCGTTCGACAATTCCTGTAAAAGCTTTGTCGTCATCACATATGGCAATGTTAATCATCCGTGAGTTCCTCCTGACCAGCTTTTTGGCGATGATCCAGTGCATACTGACAGCACTGGATTACCAGTTCATTAAAGGAAATTTCTTCTTCATGTGCAAGGGCTATCATCCGGTTGTTCAATTCTTCTGTAAAGCGGATGGTTTTGGAGACGTTAGCTTTTGCATGTGGTTTCTTTATTACAAACACGGCATTCACCTCTGAATCATAAGTTATGCTATTAATATAACCTGTCAGAGTGATAATTAACTCAAACTTCCCACACCGATTGGTGTGCTGAACCTTGAAAAATCAATACTTTAGTCCATAAAAAAGGCACAAAC
>VSNH01000158.1 GCA_009774215.1 Lachnospiraceae bacterium | reverse complement strand
ATATAGTGCAGAGGGGCTATCCAGTTCTGGCGTGAAATTTAAAATTGAGGAGCAAGTAAAAGGTAAAACCGATGAGGAAATCATTGATTATTTAACTGAGAGAATTTGTGCGCAAAGAGCAGATTGGGATAGGATTGGTGATAATAATGTTAGAATAGAGGTTGCAGGGGATATATCTGAATTTCTACTACGTTTTTACTACGATTGACGGAATCAATATACCCCGTTTTGCCCCGATTTGCCATTACCGTTACATTTTTAACAATCTTCACGGAAATTTCAAACCTCGCAAATCGTGCCAAAACACGGCAAATCGGGGCATTTTAGGAAGGAGAAATAACATGATTAAAATACTTTTCGTGTGCCACGGAAATATATGCCGCAGCACCATGGCCCAGAGCCTTCTCACCCACCTGGTCAGGGAACGCGGCAAATCCGCCGCCTTCCACATCGACTCCGCCGCCACCAGCCGCGAGGAGATCGGCAACCCGCCCCATTATGGCACGGTGAACAAGCTGCGGCAGGAGGGAATCCCGCTTGTACCCCACAGGGCGCGCCAGATGACGAAGCAGGATTACAGGGATTTCGATTATCTGATCGGTATGGATGACGCCAATGTCCGCAACATGGAGCGGATTGCGGGCGGCGACCCGGATCATAAGATTTACAAGCTTCTGGAATTTGCAGGGAGCGGCAGGGCGATTGCAGACCCTTGGTATACGGGGAATTTTGAAGTGACTTACGAGGATGTGCTTGAAGGTTGCGAGGCATTTCTTGAGTCACTGCCTATGTGAAAAGCTAAGAGACATCCTTGGCAGAGGCAATGCAACAGTGGATTTATGTCAAGAATGGCGGCTTTCTCTTCTTAAGAAAAGGGGGAAAGACGCCGATATTACTTATATAAAAGGTTTGTTTGGAGGGAAAAGTGTGCCCATTTTCGGATAAGGGGGAACGGATATGCAGATTAAAGTGGGAAGCAACGAAAATCAGGCGATATATACAAATTTCCAGACGCAGGAAAAGGCTGCGGCGGAGGGCAGCCAAAATGGAGAAAAACTGCAGAGAAAGACGATTATCTTTGCGGGAGACCTTCCACTGCACAAGGATTCCATCACGCTCCGCAGGCAGCAGGCGCAGAAGAAGGCGAAGGAGCTTGTGCAGAACGCTTGGGATGTTGACCGCAAGACAGATCAAAGCATAGCGAAGTATGAGGCGCTTGCTGAGGAGCAGAAAAAAGAGATTCTGGTGAACCGCGATAGAATTCTGGAATGCAGGGACAGAAAAGAAAATCTGCGGGAAGGCTATGGCGTGGAGAAGGATTCTCAGGAGCAGAAGGATCTGGAGCTTCTGGAGCGTCGGTATTATCCCAATAACGGCGAATTTGCAGACGTCGATTTTACGAAAGAAGAACGTGAGAGACTGAAGGAATTAGAGGGCGGACCGCTGACAGAATACCAGCAGAGATGCCTAGAAATCGACGGCGAGGAACAGATATTTAAGATTCGTGAAGGCAGGGCGGAATCGGCTCTTGGGGCGTATAACGGCGCGGTCAGATCCATCAAGCAGGAACGTCTGAAGTCCCACGAGATGACGGACGCGCAGAATAATGCGAAAAAGGTGATGGAGCAGGCCAGCAAGGATATTCAGGGTATGCTGTTAGATGAGGCGAAAGATCACGTGGACGAGACTTATGAGGAGACGCGTGAGGAAGCGGAAGAGAAGGCCGAGGAGAAGGAGGCTGAGGAGGAGAAGATCGAGCTTCGCAAGGAACAGAAAGAGCTGATGGAGGCGAGAATCGACGAAGTCCGCGAGGAGAGTCACGAGACTGAGGAAGCGAGCAGAGAGCAGGAAAAGGACGCCAGAGAGGAGGCGGCGTTCTTAAAGGATATGGCGGAGGCAGGCATGAACGTGGCCGGAGCCGGTGATGCCGTGAATGCGGAGATTAAAGATATGCTGAATAAGCTGAAATTGATAGAGGCGGATATCAAAGGTATTGAGGTGGACGAAGAAATTTGATAATCCATTGGAGACAAATGAGAGACTGTTGGTGACAGACAGTGTTAACGAAATATATGTAGGGCCGATATAAGAATTAGTAACAGAAAAAAGACAGACAAGGGGGAACCGACATGAGAGTTACAAGAAACTACAGAGACAGCATGGTAAACTTCAGAAAGAACAGTAAAAATTCGCAGACTTCACTTCTGCAGAGCGCGCTGAGCCGCAGCAATACGAGCAGCCGTGCCGGCAGACTGGCGAGCCTTCTGGGAAACAGCAAGAATACCGGTACAAGCAGTGTAATAAACAGGAATTTTATCAATTCCACCGCAAAATCCCAGAAGTTCTACCGTGACATGCAGTATCATGCAAAGCAGGTTGGCGAATATGCGGACGCTTTAAAGGCTGCAAAGAAAGATTCCATCTATGACAAGGCAAGAGAGAGTGGCAAGACGGATCAGATCGTATCTGATATAAAGAGCTTTGTCAATCAGTATAACAATATGCTGGAAGATCTGGAGGAATCGGGATCCAGAACAGACCAGGTCTTTCTTACCCAGTTAAGCAGTATGTCCAGATCGGCGGAACAGGATCTGGCGCTGACGGGCGTTACCAGAAGGTCGGACGGTACGCTTGTAGTGGACGAGAAGAAGCTGGAAGCGACGGATGTGGATACGCTGGAAAAAGTTTGGGGCGGAAATGGATTCCCCGCTAAGGCGGCTGCCAAGGCAGGGTCTGTGGAGGCTACGGCAGAGCAGAACATCGAGGCGGAGAAGAGCAGCATTTATAGCCCTTTTGACCGGGCAAATCTCTACAGCAGCGGCAGCAGAAACGCAGGCAGCTATTTCAATTACCGCAGATAGCCGTGTGGAAAGCAGCGTGCGTCAGGAGTCCTCATTTTAATGAATAAGTGCATCCGGCGAAACGGGTATCAGAATGAATCATATAAACTGGGTACAACAGAATGAAGATTATAATGTCAAGTATCATGTGATCAAATGGGAAACCTCTCATTTTCATGAGCCGTACTCCAATCACGTGTCGTCTGGCACCAAGATGAAGCAGGAAGGCACCGCGCCTCCTGCTCCTGCGGCACAGACGCAGCAGGAGGGGGAAGGAATCGGCCTTGGGATTGCACAGCGCGGTACAGACGCAAGATTGCGGCTTGGTTTCGGGCTGGAAGAGTCCTTGGCAGGAAATATATCCGGAGGTAAAGAGGGCCGTGACGGCGTGAGTATATCCGCGCGGGGAATGGCAGAACAGGACGGCGTTGGAGAGACAGCACGGGCCGCGCTGCAGAGTATGGCTCTGACGGAAACACATGCTGCAGAGCATACGGTGACGGCTGTCTCGACAGGCGGTTCGGAACAGGATATACGGGAGCGGAAACAGGCGGAAAAGGACAATACCACTGTTTCACATGCTGGCGGAGGAAATATCCGCAACCGTCTTCGGGAGAGTGCGGCGCGTCTGCGGGAGGCTTATCGGAGGCAGAAGAAAAAGGCATCAAAACTGCTGATTAGGCAGGTTCGAAAGGAAGAACCGGAGAAGAAAGAAAAAAAAGGAACCCGGCAGAGGGCCGACAGGGAGACGATGCTCTCCATGCAGGCGGAAAATCACTATCTGCTGGATTCCTATGACGCTACGGGAAACTATAGTATGCTTGGCAAAAAATAATTATGTTATCGTTTGACCAGCTTGTTGACCAGTTTCAGAGCGACACGTACATAAAAAGGCTGTAAGGCCTTTTTTGCGTTCTGCAGTTCTTTTCTGATCTCTATGTGCTGGGGACAATGCTTTTCGCAGGCGCCGCATTTGGTGCAGTTGTTCATGGAGGAGGCATCTTTTTTGAGGGATGTAATCTGGATATACTCCAGCATGGAACTGAATTTTTTGTGCAGGGCGGTCTGGTTGTAGCAGCGAAATGCAGTGGGAATGTCCACGCCGTGAGGGCAGGGCATACAGTAGCCGCAGCCGGTACAGCCTACCTTGAGATTCCGGTTGATCTCCTTGCGAACCGTGTCGATTAGTCTGTGGTCGTCTGCCGTGAAGCTGTCGATTTTGGCGCTGTCGGCGGTGTTGATATTTTCCTGTACCATTTCCTCAGAATTCATGCCGGAGAGGACACAGGTTACCTCGGGCTGGTTCCAGAGCCAGTGGAAGGCCCACGCAGCCGGTGTGCGTTTTACGGGATGATCCGCAAAAGCTTTTTTGGCGCCGTCGGGCAGGGCATTGATGAGCTTTCCGCCACGGAGAGGTTCCATGATGACTACGGGGATTTCTTTGTCGGCGGCGTAGTGCAGCCCTTCGCGGCCCGCCTGCGTGTGCTCATCCAGATAATTGTACTGGATTTGGCAGAAGTCCCAGTCATAGGCATCAATCAGCGCTTTGAAAGTGTTTGTATCACCGTGAAAGGAAAAACCGATATTGCAAATAGCGCCTGTTTTCTTTTTCTCTGCAATCCATTCCTCAATTCCGATGCTCTTTAGGCGGTTCCACACTTCTACATCAAAAAGCATATGCATCAGGTAAAAATCAATGTGATCCGTTTTCAGGCGTTTGAGCTGCTCCTGAAAGAGCTTTTCTGCGGAAGCCGTGTTCTTTAAGAGATAGTAGGGGAGTTTGTCGGCAATGTAGATCTGATCCCGACAATGGTTCCGTTCCAGGATCGTGCCGAGAGCCTCCTCGCTGCCGGGGTAAATATATGCGGTGTCAAAATAGTTCACGCCGTTTTCGATGGCGAGCAGAATTTCCTTTTCGGTTTTTTCCAGATTAATTCGGGCGCCCGCGCCCGTAAAGCGCATACAGCCGTAGCCGAGAATGGATACTTTGGTGTCGTCTTTCAGTTTTCTGTACTGCATAATATCTCCATTCCAAAGCATTGGGAACGGAACGTGTGAGGGGATTATCTCCGCAGCCGCGATGCTTTCTCAAGTTATAATAGTTGGTTTCCTTTATTATATAGTAGATATGTGCGGAAAGTCAATCATTATGCGCCCCGTTGTTATCTCACAAATTACCAAAATTCTTATAAAAAGTTAATAATTCCTTCCTTGTTTTTCTTCAATTTTCGGTATATATTAGGAAAGTGAACGAGGATGTAGCAGTTCGGTTCAAGACTTTGCACTGGCTGCAAAGTCCGTGAAAATATATAAATTTAACCAATAGGGAATCTGCCCTTCGCCACAGGCGACTTGAATGGGAAGATTCCGTAACAGGAAAGACGAAAGCTTAACTGTAATC
>VSNH01000157.1 GCA_009774215.1 Lachnospiraceae bacterium | reverse complement strand
TCCGCCCCCCACCCCCCCCACCCCCCCTACGCCCGCCGCTGCTTATATCTTTGCACCCCAGCTTGTGACTGTTTTCAGAAAAGATGACCCGGAAGTTATTATGGTAGGAACGGCGGCGCTGCGTTATTCCGTGATTGCATTTCCTCTGAGCGCGTGGATTATTATGTGTAATATGATGCTACAGTCCATCGGAAAGGGATTGAAGGCGTCCATCGTTGCTTCCGCCAGACAGGGCATTTTTTTCCTGCCGCTTATTGTGATTCTTCCGCATTTTTTCGAGCTTGCGGGAGTGGAGGCATGTCAGGCAGTGTCGGATTTCTGTGCGCTCACGGTGTCGATTCCGCTTGGGGTGAGTGTGATTAGGGAGATGAAGAGGGAGTGTAAAATGTTTTAAATTATAAAGTGGGAAGAATGGAGGGAGAGAATATGAGACGAAAAATGCAGGCATTATTTCAAAATGGAGACAAGGACACTTTTGCCCATGCAGAATAGCGGGCATATAGAACTCTGCATGGGCGGCTAAAACTATATGTTCTGCTGTTTCTGTACTTTATTTATGCTAAGATCGTCAACCCCGCAGTAAGCTGCAAGGTTGACTCGTAAATAAGGAGCGGTGAAAATGAAATATATAAATGCAGCAGAGATATTGCCGGATCAGTTATTGAAGGAGCTTCAAAGATATATTGATGGTGAGGTACTCTATATTCCAAGAGCGTCGGGAAAGAAGGCGTGGGGAACTGACAGCGGTTCGCGCCTGTTTTATCAGAAGCGGAATGAGGAAATAAAAAGGCTTTATAAAGCCGGGTTTTCTCTGGATATATTAGTGGAACGCTATCATCTGGCATATAGCACGATCAGGAAAATAGTATACGGATAATTGCAAGGCGCTTGCCCGAAAGGCAGGCGTCTTTTGCGGTGATTTCATTTATAGTCATTCTCATCCCTGTCAGTATTGTTTCCTGTCTGTTACAATGATGACGTATCATAAGTTTCACAAATTCATTTCTTAAAAATAGAAAAATACAAGGAAAGTGAGGGATCAGAAGTATGAAAAACATAACGATGAAGCAGTTTCAGTTATTATCGGACAATCAGACGGTATGGGACTTACTGGTCGAGAATTACGCGGAAAATGGAGTAGAGGCGCCATTTTTTGAATACGCGCTTACCTCGAGCTGGCTGGATAAACGTTATCTTTATCTAAACAGACTTTGGTTTGATAAAGGGAAGGCAGTTGCCATTGTTTTCTATGAACAGCCGTGTACAGATATATATTTTAGCTTGCATCAGGGATATGAAGCGTTGGCGGAGGAGATGATAGCATATGCGGAAAAGTACATGCCGGGAAATGAGAAAGAAAAGACATTCTTTTTTTGCCCGGGGCAGCAGGCGCTGATGGATGCTGCAGAAAAAAAGGGGTACAGACAGGAATTTACCATCGAGAATTATGTCATTGATTTTGATACGGCACAATTAAATTACCCATTGCCGGAGGGGTTTCATTTTGTAAAACACGATAAGGTGGACCCGGTAAAACATGCGATTTGCTGTTGGAAAGGGTTTGACCATGAGGATAAGGGTCCGTTTGAAAATTGGGAGGGGGAAGATCCGGGAACGCCATGGAATCCCCAAAAAGCATATCAGGGTACCATTAGCGATATTATGGCGCCGCCCCCGCATTCTACATATGAGTATAATGTAATAATTGCAAATGAAAGAGAGGAATATGTCTGCTTTTCGGGAATGTGGTGGGTGCCGGAAAATAAGCTCGCATATATGGAGCCGCTTTGTACGATACCCGAATATCGTCATAAAGGTCTGGCGGCAGCGGCGCTTTCTGTGCATTATCGAAGAATGAAGGAGCTGGGGGCTGCGTGTATGACTGGCGGAGGAAACGAGTTTTACCGCAGAATAGGATACAATCGCAAAAATCAAACATACGGCTGGAAAAAGTAAGAAAAGGGGAAATAAATAAATGATAAATTTGGAAGAAAGAAACAGGTCAGCATGATTACATACTCTTTTACAGATGCGGCAGAAGGTGCCGATACCACATGATCTATCATATCGCAAAGTTTTTCCGGTCCTTTTTTCATTGCGTTCAACTCTTCATACGCAGAAGGAGACAATAGCCGTGTTTCATCAGGTAAGGGAGACAATTCCGGCAGAAAAGAAGCCGGTAACTGCGGATATAATCGGCGGCACTTACGAGGAAATGTATTCAAACTGGCGCAATAAGATGTATCTGGCTGCTTCCACAGGAAACAGGCACCTTGCGTTTATGAGTTTAATCAGCGCTAACGTAATGTTTGCTGAGATCAGCAGTGAAGTGGATATAGATGAATATGATGTTCTGGGCTGTTATGATCCGAAGGATTTATCTAAGACGGCAGATGCGTATGATCATATTTTGAATACATATCTGGGTGAATACAGAAAAGGAGGCGTATCGGAGAAGCGGTATTCGGATATTGATGCGTTTGTAATGGATTATTTGAATTAAAACCATCCCCGGCAGACCCGCATTGTTAAACAGGCTTGCCGGGGATATTTGTCGTTTTAATGTCGAGTTTTCTATTTCACATATTTCCCGGCCCGATATCGAGAAAAGTTAAAGTTTCGGATTCCCATTTCTTTCGTCTGATTTTCCATCTTGCAATAATAGCTCTTCATCCAATAAAGCTTATAATAGTCATCCGTGTTGTAATTCCCGTCTTCATCAACAGATGTTTTTTTCAGCATATCCTCCACGCTCGTCAAATAAGGATTTTTGGAGGTGTCTAAAATCGCAGGCGCAGCGTCAGCCGAAAGTCTGCTCAAATAATTATAGTCTGCGCCATTTACCAGATTATAGCGGGCAATCACATAATCCGGTTTGGAGAAGGAGAGGAAGATATAGCATACGCCTATCACTGCCAATCCATATAAAAATAAAGGAAACCGCCTGTAAAAAATAAATACGGTAACGCCTGTCATCAAAAGAAAGATAACCGCCAATGCCCATAATACGAAGAGGCGCAAAAAGGTGAGCGCGTAAGTGTCAATATAGAGAATCATCCGCAGGGCGCTGGAGAGAATCATAATAAAGGTACAGCCGCAGATCATAGACAGGATTACCCGTAAAGCTTTGCTTTCCTGAAACAGATAGAGACAGATCAGCACAAGCAGGAAATTGATGATGCTGACGGCCAGAAGCTGGAAAAAGCCTTCTCTGGCATAACCTGCGTAGGTGTAGTTTTCCGGAAGCTGCATTTTGCCGATGAACAGATACAGGATCTGAATCACACTGAAAAACAGGTAGAGAATGCAGAGCAAAGTGGAAAAAACAATGGCAATGACAGGATCAAATCCGGTTTTTTCCTCTGCGCTTTCTTTTACATCCTTTCTGCAGAGCGCCGCCAAAAGAGCATAGGAAGAGAAGAAAACCACTGTTATCACAACAAGAATCTTAATCACTTCCAATATATTTAAAGCCTTTAACAGATTTGAGAGCATATTCTCAAAAACGGCATCCGCACCGACTAACAGCAAGGTCATACAGAACAGCAGAGGAACAGCGATGGCAATTCCTATGAGAATGGGTAAAAAATAATTCTTTTTTTCTGTTTTTTCCTGTTTTTCCGCATCAAAATAAGAAACCGTGTCGCTTAACGGATTGACCAGACAGCAGAAACAAGAACCGATGGTGTGGAAAAAAGCAGTAAAGTATTTGGGAAAGTTCCATGTCTTGTCGTTGTATACTGTATGCAGCATAAGAATAAAGGAGAGAAGAAAGATGCCGCATTTGTTCATAAAGAGGATGGGCAGGGAGGCAGTCATACAATTAGAAAGACCTAACAGAGTAATGCCCGCGATGTAGAATACGCTGTCTTTTTTGAAGGGAACCCCTAACCTTTTCATAGAGAAGAAGAAACAGCAAAGGGTTCCGATGACGAAAAAAGGGTAGGTGATCCCCGACGTGTTTTTGTAGAGGCAGAAAGCGTAGAATGCCGAGTAAATCAGGCATCCGATGCCGAAGGACGGAAACTGCCGCCTCATGCTTTTGGTGTATTCGGTTTCTGCGTTTTCTGTGATTTTTTCTGCCGGTTGTAAGTAAGCTGTAGTTGTAGGTTCCATCATTTCCTCCATTTCCTGCGCGGCTGCGCAAATCTGATTGTTGCTATGTTTCTGCGGAAGTTTCTTCGTCCTCTACATACTGCAGCAGATCACCGGGTTGGCAATTTAACGCTTTGCAGATTTCGTTTAAGGTGGAGAGGCGGATCGCTTTCGCCTTATTATTTTTTAAGATGGACAGATTCGCGAGGGTAATGTCGATCTCGCCGGCAAGCTCGGTCAGCCCCTTTTTGCGCATCGCCATCATCACATCCAGATTTATAATAATCGCCATGATAATCTCTCTTTCCTTATTTGATAAGTTTCAAAACCTGTGCCGCCGCACTTTTTGTATGGCTTTCTCAAACGCTTTTTTGTTAGCATCGTAAAACAGATGTCTGCTTTCAAGTGAAGAAGTCAATTTGGTAACAGTTCAGCCTTATGCTATTCCGCGAGTGAAATCGCTCTCTATGCGATTTTGCGAGTTGTGCAAGCGCCAAAATGCGACTTTGGAGCATTTTGTGTGCATCAAACGTGACAGTGAAGCCGAAAGCTGAACTGTTACTCGCTTTGCGATTTGTTTATATCGCTAGATCGTCAGATCGTTTTCTTCCTTGTAGGTGATGGCTTTATCAAAAACGCCCGCCAGTACTTTGCTGAACAGTCCGGCGATCACAAAAACCAGAATTACAATAAATACAGCCGGCGTGAGGTAGAGAAAAAGGCGGCAGGCCGTAATTACTGCGATAAAGAAACTGTAGATGCTCATTTTCTCAAGGCTCACCACGTTTTCCCGGATAAAGCAGTCGTCAGCCAGCACGGAGCGAAACATTTTTCGAAGCTGCTGCAAAATCAACACCGCAAAGATGCCGGAGAGAAAGAAAAGCAGGCAGAGAGAGTAATAATTTTCTGCAAAATAACTGTTGAATCTACCATAAAATTTAATACTCAGGGGAAGTGTGACAATCACGACAATTCCTGCATAAAACAAGGTATCCAATAAAAATTTAGTAAAAAGAGTAAGTCGGTCTTTCATTGCATTCTGTCCTTTCCGTATCGCGGAGTTTAAGATTCGCGGTTCCGACAATACGATTTTACAAATTTTTCTTATAACCCTAAAATAGCACGGTAAAAAGCGATTGTCAATAAAAATTTATCGAATTTCAATAAAATATTATTATTGTTCAATAACTTAGATGGAAAAGAACGGGAGGGGAAAAGAGGTATAGGAAAAAGGTATAGGATGTTATGCAAAATAGGAATTTGATCTTTTTAAATAAAAATTTTAAGATAAAGATATATCAATAGACGGTTCGCAGATTCAGAATGGAGGGTTCGTATGGT
>VSNH01000156.1 GCA_009774215.1 Lachnospiraceae bacterium | reverse complement strand
CTCCCACCCCGTCTGAAGGACAGGACGGCTCAGGCGAAGCGGACACACCGGAGGCTCCTGACGGTTCTGACGGTATAGACACGCCGGAGCCCCCTGACAATTCCGGCGGACAGGACACAACGGATGCGCCTGACAAACCCGACACTTCTGACGGGTCGGATATACCGAATGGGCCAGGCGATTCCGACGGATCAGGCACGCCAAATCCCCCGGACAAACCGGATATTTCCGGCAGTGCGGACATGCCAAATGCCCCGGGAGAATCAGACACTTCCGACGGGACAGACGTTCCACCTGTTTCGGACGCGCCGGGTACGGCAGACGATCCGAATGCGCCGGAAACAATTGAGAATATTATGGATATGCAGGAAAATGCAGTGTCCTATGGTTTGCTCTGTCCCGAGGAAGAAGGTGTCTTGATCGAGGGATCTGCAGCCAGTCTCGGATCCAATGCCGCAGTAAAAAGTATGACACAGCCTGCCGGAGAACAGCAGGAAATGTCTCTATGGGGTTCAGGCATTGTATTGATGCTGCTTGTCGGCATCGCTCTTCTCATAATACTGCAGAAGAAACATAATTGATACAGGGGGAGTCACACCGACTCCCCCTGTTATTTTCTGCCTCATATAGTTACTCTGCTTTCATTCTCTTTTGCCGATTACACGGTACAGCCGTTCCAGTTTCTCTTCACTAAGCTCCCTCGGTCCGCCAAGCTGCGTCGTCCGGTACAGAAGCTCCGCGTAAAATTCCACCGACTCCATCTTCATATAAGCCGTCTGCAAATCCTTCGCCCATGTGAGCGCGCCGTGGCTCTCCAAAAGGATCGCCTGATAGTCTGCAAGATACGGCTCAATGGCATCCGGAATTTCCGCCGTGGAGGGCGTACCGTAGGGGGCAAGGGGCACTTTTCCGAAATTGACGATCACCTCCGGCATGAGTGGTACGTCAAGCGCCCTGCCCATCACCGCAAAACCGGTGGCAAAAATGGGATGCGCGTGTACCACCGCCGTGATATCCGGGCGTTTCTGATACACCCGCAGATGCATTTTCACCTCGGAGGAAGGTCCGAACCCTTCCGACATTTCCAGCGCCTTCCCCGAAAGATCCAGTTTACAGAGCTGCTCCGGTTTCATAAAACCTTTAGAAACGCCCGTGGGCGTACAGATCATCTCATCCTCTGAAAGCCGCACCGAAATATTGCCGTCGTTTGCCGCCACCATACGCCGCCCGTACATCCTTCTCCCGATCTCACATATCTCTTCCCGAACTATTTTTTCATCCCGCATGATTTTCCTCCGTTTGGTACCTCTATTTATTTCGTATGCTCTTTCCTGCTGCCACCGTATAAACCTATGTAAAATGCCTGTCAGTCCCGTTTGTCAAAAACATCGTCCGTACGCAATCTATTATACTGAAAGAGTGCCAGATGAACAAGTGCATATTACCACTTATGCCCCGTATGCAACCGATTATCAGAAAACAGTTGCAGGAAGTATCCCCTTTTCCTATAATGACATCACAGAAGGAAACTGAAAATAAGTCAGAAAGCTTTGTCTTGCAGTCCACGTTTTAAAGATACAGCTTGTCCTGATATAGAAGAAGATCAAAGTAGCAAAACCTACTCTGACATGGAGGTGAACAAAATTGCAGGTTGAAATAAAAATAGACAGCTCCTATACCGAGCCGAAAATCATCATACACACCGCTTCCATAACGGAAGAAGTGAATGCCCTTATGCAGAGGCTGTCCGAACATACGCCGCCCATTCTCACCGGCAGCAAAGACGGTAAGATGGAGGTCATAGAGCCGGATGAGCTGTTTCGGATTTATGCCGCAGGGGGCAAAGTTTTTGCGGTGACGGACAAGGGAGAATACCTTCTGCGGCTCAGGCTTTACGAAGCGGCGGAACGGTTAAATCCTTCCCGGTTTGTCCGTATCTCCAACTCGGAGATCATTCACTTAAGTAAAGTAAAAAACTTCGACCTGAGTTTCAGCGGCACGATCTATGTGAAGCTGACAAACGGTACGACAACTTATGTTTCCAGACGTTATGTCTCAAAAATCAAAAAAATATTAGGAATGTGAGGTAAAAGACATGTTAAAGAAAATCATTTCACGCGGACTATTCGGTTTTCCTCTGGGACTTTCCATCGGCTACACCTTCACGATCATCACTTCCCTGATCTGGGCGGACGGTTACTACGTTCCCTGCATGCCGGAACTGGTGGAAATGGTGGGAAGTGAAATAGGCGCCGTTATCGTACAGGCGCTCCTGTGCGGCCTGCTGGGAGGCGGATGCGCCGGATGTTCCGTGATCTGGGACGTGGAGACTTGGGGGCTGGCAAAACAGACCGGCATCTACTTTCTGCTCATCTCCGTTTTGATGATGCCGATCGCCTATATCACCTACTGGACGGAGCACAGTCTGACGGGCATTGTAAAGTATTTTGGCATGTTCGCATGTAATTATGCCATCATATGGCTGATACAGTATGCCTTCATCAGACACAACATCAAGAAAATGAACGCGACCCTGCACCAGCAGCATGAAAGCGAATAAAAGAATCAGGCATTGCCATTCCAGAGACCTGATACCCGTCTCCAATGGCAATGCCTGCTTTTCTCCGCGCTCCTTCTTTTTCGCCATATCTTCTTACACCGCCGCGGTAGCCTCCCCGAGCCATACAAGCTCCTCCCCCGTAAAATGGGGCGCAAGCGTCTCGTAAACCTTTGTGTGGTAATCGTTTAAAAGATCAATTTCCCGCTTCGTCAACAGATTGACGTCGATGGCGTCCTTGTCAAAGGGCACCATGGTGAGCGGCTCCAGATACATAAACTGTCCGTAATTGGTCTTTTCTCCCTTTCTGACAAGCACTAGATTCTCATGCCGGATGCCGAACTGCCCCGTCAGATATAATCCCGGCTCATTGGAGATCACCATCCCCTCCTCCAAAGGTACACATGCCGACTCCCCGCCCATACGCCAGCGGAAATTCTGGGGCCCTTCATGCACGCTCAAAAGATACCCTACGCCGTGGCCCGTACCGTGATTATAGTCAAGCCCTTCCTCCCAGAGCGGCTGTCTCGCCAGCACATCCAGATTCTGCCCGCAGGCGCCTTCTATAAATTTCGCCGCGCCCAGACGCAGATGCCCCTTCAATACAAGCGTGTAAGCCCTCTTCTCCCTCGCCGTCAATTCCCCCATCGCAATCGTGCGGGTGATGTCCGTGGTACCCTCACTGTAATGTCCGCCCGTATCCGCAAGGCAGAAACTCTTCGGCTGCATCGCCGCGTCCGTCTTCGGGGTCGCCTCATAGTGTACGATAGCTCCGTGAGGCCCGTAAGCCATAATCGGATCAAAGCTTGGCCCCAGATACCCTTCCATCTGTGCCCGGAAATCCTCCAGCTTGGAAGCCGCACCGATCTCCGTGATCTCCTCCTTGCCCACATGGGATTTCAGCCAGTAAATAAACCGGGTTACCGCCACCCCGTCTTTCACATGCGCCGATCTTATATGGGTGATCTCCCGTTCCGTCTTCACCGCCTTTAGCATGGCGATGGGGCTGGGTTTGTTGACCTTCTCCACCCCCTTGGCCACAGCCTGCAGCAGTCTGTAGCTGACCTTTTTTTCATCCGCAAGGATTCTCTGTCCCGCTGGCAGGGAAGCTGCCATATCCTCTATGCTCTCGTAGGGCAGAAGGGTCACTCCCGCTTTTGTCAACTCATTACGGATATGTTCGGAGAAAGCGCTTTTTTGCGCGCATAACAGAGCGCGTCTTTTCGTGATCAGCATATAGGCGAGAAAAACAGGCGTGTGCCTCACGTCATCGCCCCGCAGATTTAAGAGCCATGCCGTCTCATCCAGCGCCGTCACCAGAAGCGCATCCGCGCGTTCCTTCTCCATCTCCTGCCGCACCTTCGCTAACTTCTCCTCCCTGGAAAGTCCCGCATAAGATATCTCCAGTTCCCACACCGGTTCCGCTGACATAGGCGGCCTATCCTGCCAGATCCTGTCAACCAGATCCCTCTTCCCATAAAAAGTGACTTGTTTTTCCGCCGTCTTTTCCTTAAGTTCCTTCACGAACGCGCCCGTCACAGTCCGCCCGTCGAACCCGACTACCGCTCCCTTTCCTAGATGTTCTCCCAGAAACTCCGAAAGCGTGGGAACCTCCGGCTGCCCGCTCTTCATCAGCTCGATGCCGCTGTCCGAAAGCTGCTCCTCCGCCTGTAAAAAATATCTGCCGTCCGTCCACAAAAGCGCCCTCTCCCGCATCACCAGAAGCGTGCCCGCAGAACCCGTAAACCCGGACAGATACTCCCTCGCCTTAAAATAATCGCCCACATACTCGGAGCAATGAAAATCCTCCGTGGGAACAATATATGCCGAAAGGTTCTTTTTCCGCATCTCCCCCCGAAGCGCCTGTAATCTCTCCTTGACATCCATATCTCTATTCTCCTCCCCTGTTCAAAATGTCATACTAAATCTGTACGGAGAATGCCTGTACTTTGAGCATTCTCCTATGCGAAACTTAGTACTTTCTGGCGTCTCGTCCTATGGCGAGACATCTTTAGAAGTACTTTTCGCATTTTTCACACGACGACCGCGTAGAACTCGATCACTTCCCCGCTCTCATTGCACAGACTGTGGCTGTGTCCTTTCGGGCAGTAATGACAGCTCCCCGCAGGCAGGACTTTCTTTTCACCGTCACTGAGAACTACGCCCGTTCCCTTCAACATAAAAATAACTTCGCTGTCCGTCTCATGGGTATGTACGCCGATACTTGCTCCCGGCTCTAAGGACGCGCGCATAATCTTGCACGCCTCGTCGGTGTACATATGCGTCCGAAACACTTTCTCTCCGCCTTTAAAATTCGGGATTACCTGTTCCTCGATTGTGTCAAAGTTTAAAATCATAATCTATCATGTCCTCCTCTTCTTCCATCTTGCCTAACTTATACTGCAATAATACATTCCTCCCTATACCACGGAAGTAATGAATCGTGCGTGATAAACATCATATTTTCTACTGTAGCCTGTGATATCAGAATACAGCCGCTCATCATTCGTCAGCGCCCACAAAATATTTCCCTTTCCCCCATACTAATTCTAAACGGCATCGCGTTTTCCCGAACACTTTGTTTCGCAAATATTCTCACAGCTTCAGCAAATGAAGTGCCCAGCTTCTTAATATAATTCTTCTTCCTGTTCTTTTAAATCCGCATCCATCCGTACCTGCAAAGTTGCTTCTTTCATTACAGCCACCTCCTTGTAGTGCAATCGTACTACAATTTTGATATCGATGCAAGAAGAAAACGCGCATACACAATGCTATTGCAATTTCCTGTTTGACAACAAGCTTATGCCGTGCTAGAATGACTTTATCTTTTAAGAGAGAGGTGAAAGGATGAAGAAATAATCTACTTTTGATTGCATGAAGGTTATCGCTGTGCGGACATTTTGATCCGTACTGTTTTCGTGCCGCCAGAAGTGGATTATGTTCTCGTCGCCTCTCTTTTTGTGTGCGCTGTTTTTGATGTGTTTCATTGCGCCACATTTCCCATAGAGACGGTAACACATGTGAGAGAACTTTCCGGCGGCGGAGGGTTCT
>VSNH01000155.1 GCA_009774215.1 Lachnospiraceae bacterium | reverse complement strand
TTTGATAATTGAATCACTGCCAGATATTGAATTTTCAAGGTGCATAGCTAAAATCTATGTGCGAAGTTTGAGTTATAGCATTTTTCTTTATTCCTAACAATCCGAACTGTAAAACTATGAAAACAAAAAATTTCCGTTGCTACTATAATTATAAGGACTGCCCTATTTCAAGCAGTCCATGATAATAACTTTATTAAACCAATCCGCAAAAGCAAGCTATTTTATATATTTGATTCCTTACACTTACAAGCCGCTTGCGCCCCGTTTCTTCCTTTGCTTTCCGTTCCATCCTGTCCATATATGCAAGCCTGTTATCCATTTCCAAATATTCCACCATCTGAAGCGGAGTAAGTGCGCTATATGGTGTTTTAAGATTCCTATCTATGATCTGGTTGCCATCCGCTATATCAATAATTCTAAAATTAAAACACATAATCTCTATCCCCTTCCTGCTCTTAAATTCTATCGCACCGCACACCTTCCATATCTGGCGTTTCCATTCCTGCCACTGTTCCTACATTCTCCGCTTATCTGCTTAAAATACCCGTCTAGGCTAAAAGAATATGCCCTTTTCTGCAGAAAAACACATTTCCCATGCTTTAACGCCGTTGTCTCCGCGATAACGACACAGTTTGTCAGTGAAAGATTTTCCCTGATGATGCTTTCCAACGCTTTCCGCAAACCGTTGTAAGATGTGTCTATGTAATGCCTGGAACTACTGTTTCCACCGTTGACGAAAAACACGATTCTATAGCTGAATCTGTCCTCTACCATATTGTTAGCGGTACATCCTCTGTTAATGTCCGCTATGATATCCGATACCGTATACATGATCTGTCCTCACTTCCTATGTATATGGGGAAGGGATATCCCCTCCCCAATTTTCCACTATGCCGCCGTTTTCTTTCCTTTAAAATACTGCTCCATCACCGTAACCAGATAATCAATTTTTCCATGTACCACGCCTGAATCCCTTGTTGAATGGCTACTGTCCAAAATTTCCCATGTTTTCCCGTCAACCGCCGTTTCCTTCCCGCCGTTTATGAACCATTTCAGGAATGCACCAAACTCTTTATCTTTCCTGCCTGTCTCCACAAACGCCTTAAACGCCGTTACAAATGCGCTGGTATTTTTTCCGTTGAACAATGCCCTGATATCCTTTGTCGGCTCAATGGATGCCGTCAGCCTTGTAAGCAGGCTGTCCACGCTCTCAAAATCGCAAAGTGCCGCATTCTCGTTTAACCACTTGAATTCCAGTTTGGTATCTTTCCGATACTTATTAGGATAGTTACAGAGAAGGACAATATCTCCGCTGATCCTCTCAAAAGTCCCGTTGATCCTTCCCTTCTGGCTGGAAGAGTACACATCCGAAAAGAAACGGTTCTCCGTAATATGCCGAAGTTCCCTTGCAAAAGAATCCACATATGTGAATGCCTTCTGTGCTGTGTTCATCGCCACATGATTATTATATTTCCGCACCAGCTTAGAAAGTTCCATCATGTCACAGTTCTGGTGGATAGCCACCTCGATCTGGTATCCCGCGAATCTTTCCTTCAATTCTTCTGGCAACTGCCCATATGTCTTATTGCGGATATCAAAGTCCACGGATTCCCACAGGATTTCGCCGTTGCCGTCCCTCTCAGGCTTTCCGCTGCCATCCAAAATTTTCCGCTGGTAACTTACCATATACTCATCCAGATTCTTTGTAATCCTTGTGTTTGCATAGCGGAACATGGAAAGCGAACTACTGCGCTGAAGTCCATCTATAATCCACTGTCTTGTAATTCCGTTGACGGTTTCTTCTCCAAGAATAATCGGTGGAATGTAATCATCTGTCAATACTGTAAAAATAAGCTCATTGACCATGTTCTGGTTCCACTGACCGCTCATCCGCTGGCATTCCTGATCACTTCTGATCGTCTCAGCTTTCATTAATTTAAGGTACTGGTCTAAACTGTATGTCTGTTTCCTGATCTTTGCCATTGCGATTCCCTCCTCTGGATTAGAATAATATTTTTACGTTCTCGTAGCTTCTTATGATCTGCATATTTTCCGCATATTCCCGCGCGGATATCATCAAAATTTCCTGTATCTCATTTGCTCTGTAGCCGTCTATCATAAGATTTAATATATTTACCTGTCTGTCAGATAACCTTGATATGTATTGTTGTACTCTGTCCGAAACTGCCTGACTCTCATTTCGCTTGAAAACTTCCTCGAAAGTATCAAAGTCGGACGGCACAAACTCTAATAAGCTGCATTCATCTTCACCGTCATCCGCCGTATCCAGTGAAACGGCAAGCTGATTTAAAATCCGTTTCTGCCTGTGCCTGTGCGTAAGCTCCGTCTTAAACTTTTTCTGTAGGCATGACCGCAGGAACCCGTCAAAACTTATCCCCGTGTCTGGATCATAAGCGTTGTATGCCTGCCACAACGTCATATTTGCTATGGAAAAGAAATCATCGTGATCCGATTTTGCCAAGGGTTCATTGAACCGCATAAAGATTGACCGTGATATCTTCTTTAGTAACCGCATATCATTATCACAATACGGCTGTAAGACCGATAAATCCGCACTTGTCATTATATCCTGCTCCCTTCTGTAGATTGATTGCCTGAAATATTTGTTGTTTGTTTCAATGGCCTATTGAAAAAGGGACGTACAGAGAATCGAACTCTGTATTGTTAGAACCATCCGCCCGCTGTGGTGAGATAATTACTTGCCCGTCGCTTTCGGTTTATCCCTGTAGAACCTGACGAAACCGCCTTTAAAACTAGTTTTCGGCTGTAAAATGCTCGTCCTGCCGATTCTGGTAATGTTACCGTTGTCGCGCTTGACTGCAAATTCGATTGTTTGTTTCTGCATTGTGTCCCTCCCTTCCTTATATATGGAACCTATTTTCTGATAACCGCGTTGCATATCTGCTTTCAGGTAACTTTTTCAGTGCATCCGTCCAGTCGGTGCGGCTCTGATAACCGTATGCCTGTGCTACTATTGCACTGCATAAACGGATTGTATGGTCAATTGGGTACTGCTCGGGATTCTCTGCCGCCTTCTGCCTGATCTCCTCCATGCTGTCTAAAATATCTAATACTTTATTCATGGTGTGCTCTCCTTTTTGTTTTGGATTTATAATTTATGACTACCCCTTGCCCCTGTAGAGCAAGGACGCTCACGGCCTAAAGTCCTGTTTATAGTCACCGTGACGACCGTTTTATACCTGTGTCTTTGCAAGTCTGACAGTGACGCGCTCTATCGGAATATCTCTTAAATATTTGTTATAGACCGCCTCGCCTTCACTTATGATAAACGCATCCTTATCAAATGTCGGCCTTGTGAATGCCGTAAACAAAACTTCTAACCCGGCAACTGTAAGTATGTTTTTCTGCCGTTTCTTCATATAGGAAGATGTCTCGCTTTTCAGCTGCTTGATCTCTTTTTCTAAGGCATCTACCTCTTTTTTCTTTTTGGCTTTCTTTTGCTCCAGCTCAAAGATTTTTTCTGATACTGTCTGAAATTCTTTCATATTTGCACACATACTCTTGATCTCCCTTTCTTTTCTAATTGGTTGCAACCCTTAAAGAATCTTCCTGACTATTTCTTTGCTCTATTGGCTTGATCACAGGTATATTGCTTTAAGTTTGTGAGTGCTTTTCGGGCTACTCGGTTGCTTGTGTTGTGTGGTTGTTTTGTTTGATGTTGAGACTATTATAACACGATAGCGTGTTATTTCAATCCCGGAAATATTCACAAAAATAACACGATAGCGTGGTTAATTCTTTGTCTACAACGCATAAAACGATATCGTGTTATTGACCTAACAAGAAAATTATGCTATCGTGTTATTGTATTTATATCCTATATATGAGGGAGACTATATGGAAGAAAAAAAGAAAGCATCTGAAGCCCATATGAGAGCTACAGCAAAATGGGAAAAGGAAAATTATGATAAAATTTTAGTCCGTTTCCCCAAGGGAACAAAAGAAAAAATTACAAACACAGGTAATTCCTTAAATGGATTTATAGTATCTGCCGTCAATGAAAAACTAGATCGTGAATTATAATGTATTAGGAGATAGAGTATATACATACTCTATTTTTTTTGTCTATTTTCAATAACGATATCGTGTTATATTTGTCAGTTTTGCCGATTTACTATAACACGATATCGTGTTATAGTAGTCTTATCAAATCAAACAACCCACAACCTAAAGCACCTTGATAATTGAATAGACTTTACACTCTGGATGTGATATACTTACAGCAAACAACAGTACCGGCAATCACAGTAAAGGCGGTGAGCATATGACAGACAATGAATTATTACAGGCAATGTCTAATTTACTGGATCAAAAATTGCAACCTATAAAAGATGAAATGCAAGACATGAATCAAAAGGTAACAGATCTTGAAAAAGATGTAAATGCTGTAAAACGTCAAATCATGAAGTCTACAGCCGAACTAAAAGCTATGGACGAACTGATTTTAGATGAAGTCGAGAGAGTACACGAAATCCTAGATAAACACATAGAAGACAAAACCGTACATACAGCATAACCACAACTACATAACTATATCGCAATAACAGAGTGTAAAGCCTATTTAGTTTTCAAGAGCTTTACACTTTTTTATTTCAGGAGGTTATGCAGTATGGCAAAATCAGTATACGAAATCGTAACAGACAGGATTATCAACCAGTTAGAGCAAGGCGTGATCCCGTGGCAGAAGCCCTGGACAGGTGTACGATCGGGCGCATACAACCGCATAAGCAAGAAAAGCTATTCATTATTAAATCAGATGCTTTTACAACATGACGGAGAATACGCCACCTTCAAGCAATGGCAAGACTTAGGCGGTCATGTCCGCAAGGGTGAAAAGTCAGAGATCGTTACATTCTGGAAGATACAGCCCGTAGAAGAAGAACAGGAAGACGGCACAAAAGTTGTAAAACAGATACCTTTACTGAGATACTACAACGTGTTTCATATCTCACAGGTTGACGGCGTGGAACCTTTACCGAAAGAAGAATTACACGATATAGAACCGATAGAAAAGGCTGATCAGGTTTTAAATGACTACTGGACACGGGAAAATATAACGGTTGAGCATAAAGCAGGGAACCGAGCTTACTACTCACCTACCCTTGACATGATATGTTTACCATTGTTTGAACAGTTCAACGATTCAAGCGAGTATTATTCAACGGCATTTCATGAGTCAGTGCATAGTACGATGAAGGAAGATCGTTGCAACCGCACAGAAGATCGCAAGGGTAAGATTGTTGCTTTCGGTAGTCAGGAATACAGCAAAGAGGAATTGACGGCAGAGATCGGAAGTGCAACCATTTTAAATATCATCGGAATTGAAACGGCAAACAGTTTTAAGAACTCAGCGGCATACATTCAAAACTGGTTGTCAGTGTTACGGAATGATGTAAAGTTCGTTGTATCGGCTTCAAGTAAGGCTGAAAAAGCGGTTAAATATATTATGGGTGAACAGTTCGCGGAAGCATGATCATGATCAGGATTAAGATTTAAGTAAAAAAATGGGTGTAACCAATGTAAACGGCTACACCCTGATATCTAAAACCAATGTATCATTTACGAAAAGGAAATCATAGAACTATGAAGAAAACATTTAAAGCTATCGGAACTATCGCAACTATGGGAATCATGCTTGTATGTGCTTATCTGTTAGGCACTACACAAGCGGAAACAATAACGGAAGTACAGACGATAACAGAAACAAGGGAAGTTATACCAGATGGATAGTAAACGGTAGATAGCGAGTACCTATACAAAACAAGAGCAAACCGGTATGATAGAAACAGATTTGCTCCCGCCTTTA
>VSNH01000154.1 GCA_009774215.1 Lachnospiraceae bacterium | reverse complement strand
CTCTTTTCAGAGAGCGGAGAAGTACCTCCTGAAGAAGTTTCAGCTCATTGTCGAGACTGGATTTTTCCTTCTGCAGTTTCTTGCGTTCGTTTTCCTTTTCATTGACGGAAAGCTCTTCATCGGAAGAAATTTTCTGCATCTGCTGCTGTACGTCAGTGATTTCGGTTTGAATACTTTTACTTTTCTGATCCTTTAAATCAGCCGAGGTGAACTGCATGGCCGACATACCGTTTGCTGATGTAATACCGTTAATTCCCATAAAATCATCTCCCCCCACTAAGGATGATGCGTTTCCCCTTTGTAGCTGTATTTATTAATATTTTACTATTGCCGATGGGTAAGTTGCAAGAGTTTTTTGTAAGATATCGCACTTTTCTTTACAGCAGAAAATGGACATTCCACAGCATATCGGTTTACTTCGCAAAGCCGGATTCCGAAACAATAAATGAAAAGACGATACAGCAGATTGTAAAATGGAAATTGGCGATAAAAAGGAGGCAAAAGGTATGGCAAACGATTATTGGAGTAATCTGGATTCGGGCTATGATGTTTCCCCTCTTTTTGGCGGGTCAGTCAATGCAAGCGGCAGTATGCTTTCGGACTATGCCTCGATCAAAAACGGGAGCTACGGAAAACTGATGAAGGCGTACTGCGCCAGAAAGGATGCGGAAAAGGCGGCATCATCGGCATCGAGTGATACCGCGCAGAAGCTGACACTGATGGGAACGGGTGCGGCCGCTTTGAAAAAATCAGCGGAGGCGCTTGGTGATTCCGCCCTCTGGGAAAAGAAGAAGATCACAAAAAAGGATGAAGAGACCGGGGAGGAAATCGAGACAGAGGATTATGACTGGGATGCCATCACAAAAGCGGTGAAATCCTTTGTAGAGGATTACAATGCCGTGGTGGAGCAGGCAGGAAGCTCGGATACCAAAAAGGTGCTTCAACAGGCGGTCTGGATGACCGATATGACGGATAAAACGCAGAAACTGCTCTCGAAGATCGGCCTAAACATCGGTAGGGGAAACAAGCTGGAACTGGACGAGGATGACTTGAAAAAGGCGAACATCAATACGCTGAGATCGACGTTTTCAGGTCACGGTTCCTTTGCGGACAGAGTTGCCCAGAAGGCGGGAAGTATCAGCCGGGCGGCATCCAGTGCGGCGGCTGCCGCGAGGGCGAAGGGAATCTACACACGAAACGGCAATTACTCGGACGCACTGTCGAAAATGTTTTCCAGTTCGGTCGATAAAAAAGTGGGGGATAAGACGACGGAAAAGGACAAAAACCTGGATGCCATGAAACAGGCGATTGACAAGATGGAGGAGCGGAAGAAGGAGAAAGCGGAGAAGGACAAAGAAAAGAAAGATAAGAATGATTGAATGGACAGGACCCTCTTATAGAAATATAAGGGGGTTCTTTTGGGTAACCTTTTAATCGCTTTGGGTGTGTTACAGGCAAAGGAGGCAAAACGCATGGATAGCGGGAAGACGGCACAGACTATCACTGTACGGTCAATGCCGTGGATGGCAGTATTTTGGAAGCTTATCGGATGGAAGTGTCGCCGGATGGGGATGGCTGGTACTCCTTTGATTCGATTTATTATGAGCATTAGCATATACATAAAGTAGTATTTGTGGTAATATAACTTGCATAAATTGGCGGAATGAATCTACGGAGGAAAAGACCATGGAATACATAAAAGCAGCGGAAAGCGATACGGAAGAAATCCTGATGATTGTGCAGGATACCATAAGAGCCATTTATCCCCGGTATTATCCGCAGGAGGTGGTAGATTTTTTTTGTGAGCTTCATAGCAGAGAAAACATATGCAAGGATATTGCAGCCGGTTTTGTCGGCGTGCTGCGGGATGACGACGGAATTGTGGGAACGGGATGCTATAAAGATGATCATATAACAAGGGTCTATGTAAAACCGGAATATCAAGGGAAAGGATATGGAAGCTATATCATGCAGTGCCTGGAAAATGAAATCAGCGTGAAATACGATATGGCATATTTGGACGCGTCCCTGTCGGCAAGCCATTTGTATGAAAAAAGAGGTTATCAGACAATCCGGCATGAGAAATGGGATGTGGAGAATGGAAGGGTGCTTGTGTATGAAATTATGGCGAAATCTTTGCCGCATACCACGACCGATATTTGTTATGACGGCAAATTTTTTGTCCCGAGGGAAAATACCGAAAACGGTGAAGTGGACGGAAATACCGTATTTTCATATCACCAAAGAGATAATATTGTATGGGCGGATTATTCGGGCGGAGAAATTGTCAGAGGTTATTTAGTAGGAACGGCAGCTGAGAATGGGGAACTGGATTTTTATTATCAGCACATCAATGAACAAGAGCAGGTGCGGGTCGGTGTCTGCCATAGTGTGCCGCGGGTTTTGGATAACGGTAAAATCGAGCTGTCTGAAAAATGGCAGTGGCTAAATGGAGACAAGTCGAAAGGGGCATCTGTTATTGTAGAAAGATGACGTGCCGATGTATCATTTGATGAAGTTTATCGTGGGATAAATACTCAGAATGAAATAATGTAAATAAAAAATCGCATTTGCTAAACCAAGTGCGATAACTTGAAAATATTAATAAGGGGAGAAATGATGCTGTGTAAAAAGAAAATCGGGAAATGTCTTTTCTTTGCAGTGGTGTGCATGATAACACTGATACCGACCGGCTGCGGCAATCGGGCGTCGGAGAATACGGATATCGGGAGCGCACAGGCGGATGACAAAACCGCTGTTTTTGAAGAAAAGGAATCTGTCGATGCGCAAACCATAGCGGAAATTTTGAAAGATATTTATGCCGGGGCGGCAAGCGAAAATACATTGGGAAGCCTTGATACAAAGCGGCGCATGATTGCAAGGCTTGGCGAGCATGGTCTATGTGCTGTGGATCAAGAAAATCAGGTTGATATGACGCAGCCGGAGCAGGCGCTGGCGTTTTGCAGGGCGGTTGCGCAAAAAGAACGTGCGCAAATGACGGTGTTCGTGTTTGACGGGGCTGGTTTTCACAAGTATGACCTGCAGACGTGGGACGGATATGTAAACGTAAACAGAGAATACGATCAATATGATGAAAATGGACAACTGCAGGAGAAAAATGAGGGAAGCTATCCGGCTGATTTTTGGCAGTACACAGAGGAGGGGTACTTATTTTTCGGAGGCAGTTATTTTTCGGATGAAAATTATATCCTTACGTTAAGTGACGCCTCGGAATATACCGCGCTGCGGATTCTGCCGCTTTCCGAAACTTGCAGGGAACTGAACCGAAAATATATCATGCCTGTCGGTTATGAGCGGAACAATATGTTTCTGACAAACTGGAGTGAGGAAGACTTTGGCAGTCTGGATTTTTATGATATTTTTGACCGCTTTTATCCGATTCTGCATGGGCAGTCCCATTCCTATACCGCAAATGGCGCGGCAGAAACAGAGTCCGTATATGAGATTTCGGAGGATATCTTTGAAAATGTCGTGACGGCGCATTTTAAGATAGACCGGGAAACGCTTCGGGAGAAGACGGCATATCTGTCAGAAAATGCCGCTTATGAATACAGACCGAGGGGATTTTATGACTCTGAATATCCGGATATTCCGTATCCGGAAGTCGTGGATTACACAGAGAATGAGGATGGAACAATCACGCTGACCGTCAATGCGGTGTACCCGAAAGAAAACACGTCGAAATCCTTTTCCCATAAAACCGTTATTCGACCGCTTGGAGAGGACGGTTTTCAGTATGTGTCAAACGAGATGATTTCGTCGGAAGAAGGGGATGCTTTTTGGTGGCATTCCGATCGCTCGACGGATTCCGCTTTATGGATACTTCCGCAAGCCGAACATTGCCTGTTGACGGAGACGGAAAAAGAGGAGTTAAAAGAGGCTGCTCTGACAGCGGCGGAACAGGCAAAAGAGGTATATCGGGACATAGAACATACAGGTGCCCCGGCATTCGGTTCGGGTATGAAAGAATTTACAGAAAAGCAGCGTCACGAGGTAGTATCGCTTCTTGGAAATGCGGGATATGTCAGCGTTACGAATGATGCCAATATGGAAAATTATGAGAAGGTGGAAGATTTTTATACTGCGTACAGCGAAAACCGTGATGCAATGGTAACGTTATATAGCGTAGAGCAGGACGGTCTGATTGGCGCAATCACGTTTCTGTGTCGGGACGGTGAATTACAGACATACTACGTAGGAATCGGCTGGCAGAGGGGTGGTATTCCAGAGATTAAGTACACCTCGGTCAGCAATATCGTGGAAATGAGACTGACAGAGAAAGGGTATTTAATCTATGCGCATGAAGACGAGATGCCACATTCCAGTTTACGGCAATATTGGCGGGTAAAGCCGCTCTCTGAAAAGTGCAGGGAATTAACGGCGAAATATGTACATGGTTTGAGTTATGTAAACTATAACGTGCTGGTGATCAACTGGGACGGAGGAAATGTGGAAGACATTTTGATGCCCTGCATGTTCGAAGATATTTATCGGATTGACATCGGGGAAAATTTAAAACCGCAAAACGGGAGAATACCCGCGGAAATGTACGAAAGAATTATGACGACGTATTTCCCGGTGTCCATAGAACAGCTGCGGGAAAAGTGCGGATATGATGAGAAAAGTGACAGCTATGCGTATGACATGATATTTTCAAGACAGTATCCACCGTTTGGGGAGGTTGTTGATTATACGGAAAATGACGATGGAACGCTTACGCTGACCGTGGATGCCGTGTGGGCGGACTACAATTCCGATCTTGCTTTTACCAACCGGGTTGTGGTGCAGCCGTTTGCTGATGGCACGTTCCGGTATTTATCCAATGCCATAGAGGAGAAGGAACTGGAAGTGCCGAAGGTGACGGAATAAAAATGAAAATGAGATCCGTGAAGCGGATTGACACCAAGCCCCCAACATGTTAGAATCAAACCGACAACCAGTCGGTAGCGAGAAGTAGGAGATTTTGGCGGATGCGTGTCGTAAAAGAAGCGGAAGAGCGGAAAAATGAGATACTGGACGCGGCGGAGCGTCTGGTGCGGCAGAAGGAGATTCCGGTTTTGCAGCGGCTGACGCTGGCAATCCGCGCGGTGTAGGTAGACGACAGATGGGGCGATGCGCTGATGGAGCAGATTCACAGGCCGCAGAATGCCCTGATGCACCAGAAGATACAGGAGCGGCTGCAGGCCGGGATGAATCCCCTGCTCATGGAGCTGCTTGAGGAGGGCGTGGCGGAGGGAATCTGTCATACCGATTATCCGGCGGAGGTGGCGGAGATGACGTTTCTGTATGCGACTGTGGCTTTTGACGATCATGCGGCGCTGGGCGGGGAAGAGAGGCGGCGGAAGACGGAGGCGTTTATCTACAATCTGGAGCGGCTCTTACAGATGGAGCAGGGGAGTATGATAGAGGCGGTACTGCCGCTGTTTTCGGACAGCGCGCCGTAAGGTTTGCGGTTTCACGCATGAAACAAAGCCACGCTAGGGCAGAAATGGGAAAAATTTGCCCTAATACCGACTGATCGACGGTCTGTTAACAAAGTATTCTTAATAACTTCTCGGAATCTCATTCATTGAGATTCCGAGAAGTTATAATTCAGAGAGGAAATGAAATAGCCTGTCCTCGGAACAATCTGCCCGTTTTTATCAAAAGTGGGCTTCATGGTAAACTCGTCATGCTCAAAGGTTAGCTTCCCAACAGCAGAAAGCAGTTCATCATTGACCGGGGAAACGGTGATAACCGGGCGTATGCTTGACTTGGTAAGGGCTTGCCGGATATATTCAGACTGGCTCATTTTGCAGAGAGAAACACGCTCGGAAAACTCGGCGTATTCTTCCTCGGTCAAGTGTGTCTTGATTACCCGGCGGCGGTGGGGTGTATTGTATTTTTTCATGGCTTTGAACCTCCTTTCGTGGGTGGATTTTTTCAAGCGGCGCAAGCCGCAAAAGGCGGGCTTGGGGTGGCAACCCCAACA